>JAUIEM010000278.1 GCA_030428695.1 bacterium | reverse complement strand
GTGGGTGATACGCAGGACCTCCTCGAAGGTGGACAGCCCGCTGAGCACCTTCCGCACGCCGTCCTTCTGCAGGGTGTACATGCCGTTGGCGATCGCCTGGGAGCGCAGCTCGGGGGTGGGGGCGTTGGCGAAGATCATCTCCCGCAGCACGGGGTCGATCTCCATCATCTCGTAGACGCCGATGCGGCCGCGGTAGCCGATGCCGTTGCAGACGTCGCAACCCTTCGGCCCGTACACGGTCTTGCCGCGGACCTCGGCCTCGGAGACGCCACAGGCGCGCATGATGTGGCGCTGGAGCTCGATGACCTGCTTGCACTTCGGGCACAGCTTGCGGATCAGGCGCTGGGCCATGATCGCGGTCA
The DNA here is from genome assembly GCA_030428695.1 of bacterium. Next base: position 13,114 of record JAUIEM010000278.1, on the reverse strand, counting down.
GGGCGCTGGCGACCATGAACGGCTTGATGCCGATGTCGACCAGGCGCGAGACCGAGCTCGGCGCGTCGTTGGTGTGCAGGGTGGAGAACACGAAGTGGCCGGTCAGGGCCGCCTGGATCGCGATCTCGGCGGTCTCTTCGTCGCGGATCTCACCGACCAGGATCACGTTCGGCGCCTGGCGCAGCATCGCCTTGAGGATGCGGGCGAAGGTGAAGCCGATCTGGTGGTTGACCTGCGACTGGTTGATGCCGGACAGGTTGTACTCGACCGGGTTCTCGGCGGTGATGATCTTCTTGTCGGGCCGGTTGAGCTTCTTCAACGCCGCGTACAGGGTCGTCGTCTTGCCCGAGCCGGTCGGGCCGGTGACCAGGAAGATCCCGTTCGGCCGCTTGATGATCTTCTGGAAGCGGTCGAAGTCGTACTTCGACAGGCCGAGGATCTCGAGGTCGACGAGGCCCTTCTCCTGGTCGAGGATACGCAGCACGACGCTCTCGCCGTGGTTGGCGGGCAGGGAGTTGACGCGGAAGTCGATCGCGCGTCCGCCGACCTGCATCTTGATGCGTCCGTCCTGCGGCAGGCGCTTCTCGGCCATGTTCATCTTGGCCATGATCTTCAGGCGCGCGATGATCGCGCCCTGCAGCTTCTTCGGCGGCGGCTCCTGCTCGACGCACACGCCGTCGATGCGGAAGCGGACGCGCAGCTGCTTCTCCATCGGCTCGAAGTGGATGTCCGAGCTGCGCTTGTTGATCGCGCTGACGATGATCGAGTTGACCAGCTTGATGACCGGCGCGTCGTCCTCTCCCATCAGCTCGTCGTCATCGCCCCCGAGGGTGATCGCCTCGGCCTCGGCGGCCTCGGCGCCGACCAGCTCGCCGACCTCGCCGTAGGACTTCGAGATCGCCGCGACCAGCGCCGAGTCGGAGCAGATGACGGTCTCGATCTCGTGGTTGAGCAGGAAACGCAGGTTGTCGATCGCGAAGAAGTCGAGCTGCTTGCTCGCCGCGATGACCAGATAGCGCCCGCGGAGCTCGACCGGGAAGATCATGTGCTCTTTGGCGACGTCTGGCGCGACCAGCTCGACCACCGAGTCGGGGACCTCGGTGTTCGCGAGGTCGACGTAGGTCATGTCCCACTGCTCGGCGAGACACTTGGCGACCTGATCGGAAGACGCGAAGTCGAGGTGGACGAGGGCTTCGCCGAGCTTCACCCCGTCCTTCTTCTTTTGATACTTCAGCGCTTCCTTGATCTCTTCGGCGTTGACGTAGCCCTTCTCGAGCAAGATCTGACCGATCTTCTTCGCCATGCCCGATGACCTCCCGTCGCGCCCGTCAGGCGGATTGGCCGGAATTCCCAGAGCCTCGACTGTAGCACACGCCCCCCTCGACGTCAACGTGTCCGATCGCCCGGCTCCAGCGGACTCCGGAGGGGTGTACACAGGCGCCCGCTGCGATGGTATCGTCGCCGGCAGGAGGACCGCGATGGCGAAAGGAAAAGAGCTCCACCAGGCCCGGCTCGACCAGATCTCCCGCCTCGGCAAGCCGCTCGGCAGGCGGGCGGGTTTCCGCTGTGAGTGGTGCGAAGGAGGCGATGACCTGCGCCCGCACGATCTCGCGCCGAAGGACGAGCCCGCGCTCGAGACCCTGCTCCTGCTCTGCGCCCCCTGCCGCGAGCTCGCGGCGGGGCGGGGCGACCACGCGCGGCGCCTGCGCGATCTCGGCAACGCGCTGTGGAGCGAGCACCCCTGCGTCTCGCACAGCGTCGCGCGGGTGCTCGCCGCGAGCGGTCTGGCGTGGGCGAAGGAGGCCGTCGAGGACGCCTATCTCCCCGATGAGCTCAAGCGCGAGCTGCTCGGGTGAGACGTGTTGATGCCTGCGCGGGCCGAGCGTATCCTGCAGAGACAGCCGGCCCTCTGAAAAGCGACCAGACATGAGCCTTCAACGCCCAGGCGGGATCCTCCGGCCGGCCCCGCACCCGGGCCACGCGTCCCCGGGCCGTGACAGCGGACGAGGAAGACACCCTTGAGCGGTCAGTCCGACGCGATCTTCGCGAAGTTCGTCCTCAAAGCCCGCATGGTCACCGACGAGGATCTCAACGCCTGCGTCGGCTACCAGTCCCGGCTGAAGAGCGAGGGCAAGCACATCTCGCTCGGCCAGGCGTTGATCAAGAAGCGCCTGCTCAAGGCGTCGCAGTTCCTCCAGATCCGCAAACGCCTCGAGACGCAGACCTTTCTGTGTGGCTCCTGCCAGGCCCCGTTCACCTGGAAGGACGTCGAGGGACAGTCGGACGCGCGCTGCAGCACCTGCAACAACCTCCTGTCCGCGGTCGGCTTCGACGGCTCGGCCAAAGACCAGACCTCCGAGGGCCGGCCGCGGGTGGCGCTGCCGGCCAAGAAGGAGAAATCGAAGGGCGCCCGCTTCGGCCGCTACGAGATCCTCGAGCTGATCGGCCAGGGCGGCATGGGGCTGGTCTACAAGGCCCGCCAGATGGACCTCAATCGGGTCGTCGCCATCAAGATGCTGAAGGAAGGAGAGGGCGCGTCGCCCGAGCAGGTCGAGCGCTTCAAGCGCGAGGCGCAATCGGCGGCCAAGCTGCAGCACCCGAACATCATCGGCATCCACGAGGTCGGGGTCGAGAGCGGCTACCACTACTTTACGATGGACTACGTCGAGGGCGACACCCTGCAGGACTGCTTCAACCGCGCCGACCGCTTCGAGGAAGAGGAGCTGATGCGGCTGGTCGAGGCGATCGCCCGGGGCCTGCACTATGCGCACACCAAGGGCGTCGTGCATCGCGACGTCAAGCCCGCCAACATCATCCTCGACAGCGACCGCAACCCGAAGATCACCGACTTCGGGCTCGCGAAGATCGAGACGGACAGCAACCTGACCAAGTCCGGGGTCGCGATCGGCACCCCGCTGTACATGTCCCCCGAGCAGGCCCGCGGTGACCTCAAGGCGATCGACAACCGCAGCGACCTGTTCTCGCTCGGCATCATCATGTACCAGATGGCGACCGGGAAGCTGCCGTTCATCGGCGACTCCCACATCGAGATCTACAACCAGATCATCTACGAGGAGTCCGCGCCACCGCGGAAGCTGAACCCGAAGCTGAGCCGCGACGGCGAGATCATCATCCTCAAGGCCCTCGAGAAGCTGCCGCGCAACCGCTACCAGAGCTGTGGAGAGCTCGCCGAGGACATCGCCCGGACGCGGGTCGGCGAGGCGATCCTCGCCAAGCCCCTCAGCCTGATCGGTCGGTTCATGCGGACGACCCTGCGCCACCGCGCCTTCCTCGGCGGGGTGGTGATCGGGCTCGTGCTGCTGGTCGTGGTCCTGATCGCCTTCGCCGCCTGGTCCGCCACCCGCCCGGAGGGTCCCGGGCCGGTCGACGAGCCGCGCGCGGAGGCGCTGCAGGCGCTGCTCGAAGACTTCGCCGAGCGCGACTACAGCGCCGTGCTCAACGCCGCGGACAGCTTCGCCTCCCCGGACAACGCCTACCATGACGAGGCGGTGACCGCCTTCCTGCGCGGCGCCGAGGCGGCCCGCGCGCTCGAGCGCGTCGGCGAGGACGTCGCCGCCGACGCCGAGCCGCGCTTCCTCGGCCGGGCCCTGCGCTGGGCGGACGACGCGCGACGCGACGAGGTCTACCTGCGGCTCGGGGAGATGTTCCTCCGTCGCCACGATGGCGCGGCCCTCGAGGCGGTGCTCGAGTCCGCCGCCGAGCGCTCGCCGAGCTGGACCTCCCTCGCGGTGCGGCGTGAGCTGCTGCGGGGAGACTTCGCCCGCGCGCTCGAGCTGACCGACGAGGCCTCCTGGATCGCGACCGAGCTCGCCCGCTGGACGCCGGTGCGCCGGCTCGACAGCGGCGAGGGGCCGATCGCCTGCACGGCGGCGGCCGACGACGTGCTCTACGTCGCCCGCGGCGGTCGGCTGTTCCGCTACGTCGACGGCCTGCGCGCCGAGCTCGACGCGCGCTTCCAGTTCGCGATCAGCGAGCCCGACACCGGGCCTCTCGTCGCGATCGAGGCGCTGGCGGGCGCCGAGCAGACGTGGCTCGCGGTGCAGCGCCAGAGCGGCCGGCTGCAGCTCGGTACGGTCGTCGAGGGCGGGGTGGTCTGGGAGTACCAGAGCGCCCGGCTGGCGCGAGGCGAGCTGGCGATCGGCGACCTGTTCGGGACGCCGACGCCGGAGGTGCTGGTGTCCGGCGGCCCCCAGGGGCGGACGCTGACGATCTTCGAGAAGCGCTCCGGCGAATGGCAGAGCCGCGACCTGCCGAAGGAGGAGTCGACGGTGCGCGCCCTCGCGATCCAGGAGAGCGCGCTCCTGCTCGTCAACGACGGCAACTTCGTCAGCTGGCTGAAGGTGCTCAAGCCGGACGGCAACGGGCTCGCGATGGACCTCGCCCTGCAGGTCGGCAGGGTGTCAGTGCTCGGCCAGGGCCAGGAAGGGCTGATCTTCGGGCGCTCGGAGTCCCCGCGGAAGCACCTGATGGTCACGACCACGCGGCCGAACGGTGTGTACGCGATCGACTTCCCCGGCGAGCGCGAGCCGCGGGCGGTGTCGGTGCTGCCCCCCGGCGTCGAGATCCTGGCCGTCGCCCAGCACCTCGGCGTCAGCTTCTGCCTCTACACGGTGTTGCGTGATGCCCGGGTCGAGCGCGTGCTGCGGGTCGAGGGCAAGACCGAGCACTTCGAGGTGCTGGTCGGGGAACCCCACGCCGAGCGTCTGTACCTCCTCGACTTCGACGGCGACGCCGACGTCGAGCTCGTCCTGGTCGGGCCCGACGGCCTCGCGATCTACGGGTATGCACGCTGATGGGCCGCTCGCTGCTTCCCCTGGCCCTGGCCGTGTTGCTGCTCGGCTGCGGAGACGACGTCGGCCACGGGCCGGTCGGCCCGCGCGTGCCGTCGCTGGAAGAGCGCCTCGAGCGCGTCGCCGAGCTCGAGGCCCTCGGCCTGGACGCGATCGCGGCCGAGGCCTGGGGGGCGCTCGGCGACGAGGTGCCCGAGGCCTCCGCCCGCGAGCTGGCCGCCCTCGTGCGGGGGGCGCCCGGGCTGGCGCGGACGCGGCTCGCCGGTCTCGAGCGTCCGCTGACCGCGAACGAGAAGCGCGCGGCGCTCGCGCTCGCGCTCGCCGACCTCGACTTCGACGAGGCGGCGCGGCTGCGCGCCGAGCTGCGCTCCGAGGGGGCAGAGGTCGAGGACAGCGCCTGGCTCGACGCGGTCAGCGCGGCCGGCGGGGCCCTCGCCCACGACTTCCGCAACGACCTCGGTCCGGCCTGGACCATCTCCGATCCGACGCGCCTGGCGCGCGGTGACGGCAACCTGCGCGCCGCGATCGACTTCGACGGCGCGGGAAGCTGCACCCGAGGCGTCAGCGTCGGCGCGGGCGCCCTGCGCCTGCGGATCGCCTTCGAGGACCTGTACGTCGGCGCCGACGGGCGGGGCGCGGTGTTCGTCGGCCTGGGCCGTGACGGGGCGCCGGTCCTCGGGGTCGAGCTCGCGACGACCAGCAACCAGCAGCGCGTCGCCCTGACCGTGGTCGCGGGCGAGGGCGCCGACCGCCAGCGCCGGAGCAGCATCGCGGCCGACCGGGTGTTTCCCCGCGGACGGATCAGCGCCGATCTGTGCGTCGTGCCCCGGGCCGGGGGCGCGACCCTGCTGTGGGCGATCAGCGGAGACCGGGAACGCTGGCGCGGCAGGCTCGAGCTCCCGTCGGCTCCGGCGGGCGAGCTGCAGCTCGGCGTGCTCGCGGGCCGGGCGCACCCGGAGGTCGAGCTCGAGCTGATCCTCGACGCCCTGTCCCTCAGCGGTGCGGCGGTCGAGGAGGCGCCCGAGCGCGAGCTCACGCCGGAGCAGCGCGGCAACCTCGAGGCGGTCAACGGCCACGACCTCGCCGCCGAGGCTGCCTACAACCAGGGTCTGGAGGCCGAGCCCTTCGACCACGGACTCTACAGGCTGCGCGGCAGGACCCGGATGCGCCTGAAGGACTACGACGGCGCCGCACGCGACCTCGCGATCTACGCGGCCCGCGAAGATCGACCGCTCGGCCCGCTGCGCGCGCTGCTCGACGCGCTCGAGGCCGAGCGCGCCTTCGTCGATCTGCTCGAGATCCAACGCCAGCTCGAAGAGGGCTTCTTCGCCGCCCTGATCGAGCCCGACAGGCTGCGCCGGGCGCGCACCGGCCTGGTCGACCAGCTCGACGCCGGCGTGTTCGAGGGCGCGGAGGCCGAGGCCCGGGCGCTGCTCGCCCTCGGCGACGCCGACGAGGCGATCGCGATCCTCGACAGGGCCCTCGAGCAGGCGACCGACGATGCCCGCGCCAACCTCCTGCTCCTGCGCGGTCGCGCCCGGCTGCGCCGCGCCGAGACCCTGCGCGGGGCCGCGCAGCAGCGCGCGGAGCGCGACCGGGCCAAGACCGACTTCAGCGACTCCGACGCGCTGGTCAACCGGCCGGAGTCCTTGCTGCTCCTCGCCCAGGCCCACCTGCGGAACCAGGAGCAGGCCGCGGCGATCGCGACCCTCGACCGGGCCCTCGAGCGCCAGAACAGCCTGCCCCAGGCCCACAACCTGCGCGGCCTGGCCCGCAACCAGAAGGCGACCGTCTTCGCCGCGATCAACGACTTCCAGGCGGCGATCGAGCTCGACAAGTCGAACGGCTCGTACTACTACGACCTCGGCACCGCCTGGAGCATCGCCAACCAGCAGGAGTACGCGCGCGAAGCCTACGAGAACGCGCTGCGTCTGGGCTGTGTCAAGGCGGCGAAAGAGCTCGAGTAGCGCGCCCGCTCACGAGACACCACACATGGAGGTGACGATGCGACTGCTGCCGTTGCTCTGCCTGCTCGGCGCCCTGGTCTGCGCGCAGGAACCGAACCTGACCCAGGAAGAGGCCGCCGCGGACATCGAGGACCTGCTCGACGATCGCTGGGGCCCGGAGGTCGTGGTGCGCGCGATCTACGAGTACGGCGACTTCTACTTCCGCGAGGGGTACAGCGACGGCACGATCGACGATGTCTTCGATGAGCTGACCACCAAAGGCGGGCAGTTCGCGGCGAAGTTCGCGGCCTGGCAGGCCTTCGCGGCGTCGGAGGCCGACCAGCGCTTCTGGCCGAAGCGGAGCGGTCAGGACTAGCCAGGCTGCTTCTGGAGGCCTGCGTCGACTGTCCGCGATCCCGAGGCCGATCCCGAGGGCCGATGGGGATGTCACGCCGACGCCGCCGCCGCTCCGCTCACTCTCGGAACACCAGGTAGTACTGGTGCGGCAGCTCCCGCTCCTCCAGCTGCCGGAAGCCCGCGCTCTCCAGCTCGCTCCGCACCTTCTCCGGGGGCAGCTTGGCCCCGGCGGGGGGGCCGACCGGCAGGTCGCCGGGCGCGAAGTCGACGATGACCAGCCGGCCTCCGTCCCGGAGCTTCGCGCGCAGGCTGCCGAAGTAGGCGACGCGGTCGCCGATGTGGTGGTAGGTGTTGCAGACGAAGACGACATCGACGGGCTCGGGCAGCATCGGATCGTCCGGCGTGCACACGAGCGCGACCAGGTTCGGCAGCCCCTCGTGGAAGGCGCGCAGGTTGAGGAAGTTGACCAGGTTCGGCTCGATGTCGAGGCCGTAGACGACCCCGTCGGGGACCGCCTTCGCGAACCGTACCGGGAAGTAGCCCGTCGCCGCCCCGATGTCGGCGATCCGCGCATCCGGGGCGAGGCCCAGCCAGGCGATGACATCCTCGGGGCGTTGCCAGGCGTCCCGCTCGGGGTCCTCGAAGACCGCCGCCCAGCGCTCGGCGTCATCGAAGCGGTGGTCCATCGTCGCGCCGTCGCCGTGATGATGGGCGTGCCCGTGGTCGTGGCCGCCGTGCGGGCCGTGGTCGTCGTGTTCCATCTCCCCTCCGAGCTGGCAGCCGGCAAGGACGGCCGCCAGCAGACAGGCGCTCTTGATCCCGCGCACCTCATTCCTCCCACGTCGTGGCGCGGCCGTTCGTGGCCGCGCGGCGGGCTGGCATCGTCTGCCGGCCCCGGCTATGCTCAGGGGCCTGGCCCCGGTGATCGAGCGGGCTCTGGAGGTTGCCGTGTCCGAGCTTCCGACCCTCGCCCGGGGGCATGATACCGGCCTGGAGTACCACCGTCGATTGCTCGACGACGCCCAGCGCGTCACCGCCTACGAGCGCGCCCTGCGGCGGCTGGTACGGCCGGGCATGACGGTGCTCGACCTCGGCGCCGGCAGCGGGCTGCTCGCGATGCTCGCGGCGCGCCTCGGGGCGCGGGTGCACGCGGTCGAGTCGATGCCGATCGCCGGCCTCGCCGCGGAGCTGATCGCGGCCAACGGCCTCACCGGGCAGGTCACGCTGCACCGTCGGGACATCCTCACGATGCCGGTCGTCGAGCCGGTCGACCTGCTCGTCTCCGACTTCATGGGGCGCTTTCTCGTCGACGACGGCATGTTGCCGGCCGTGGCCGCCGCCCTCGCCTGGCTCCGGCCGGAGGGGCGCTGCTGCCCGGGGCGGCTGCGGCTGTTTCTCGCGCCGGTCGCCGATCTCTACCTGCGCGCCGTCGACCTCTTCTCGGAGCGGCTGCTCGGGCTCGACCTCTCCCCCGGCCTGCCCCACGCGCTCCAGACCTGCTACTTCGCCCAGCTCGGCAGCGCGGCGCCGGCCTCCGAGCCCGCGCTGTACACCGAGCTCGAGGTCGCCGATCTCGGTCGCCCGCCCGTGTTCGATGCCAGCCTGGGCTTCACGTTCTCCCGCGGTGGCCGGCTGCAGGGGCTGGCCGGCTGGTTCGAGGCCGAGCTCGCGCCGGGGGTGCGGCTCGCGACCGCCCCGGGCAGCGAGACCCACTGGGGCCAGTACCTGTTCCCGCTCGCGCCGTGCTCGGTCGCGCCGGGGGACGGGATCGAGCTGCGCCTGTACCTCGAGGGGGAGGGGGACCCGGTGTGGCACTGGAGCGGGCGGGTGCGACGGGCGGCAGGGGACATCCCGTTCCGCCACAGCTCGCGGCAGCGGCTCGGAGGCGCCGATGCATGATGCCGTCGAGCTGACCGCGCGGGGCAACGAGGCCTACGGCCGGGCCGCGTGGCGGGAGGCGGAGGAAGCCTACCTCGCCGCGATCGCGCTCCTGCCGGCGGACAGCCGCCAGCTCGCGCCGCTCTACGAGAACCTCGGCCTGGCGCGCCTGCATGGCGGCCGCGCCGACGCCGCCCTGCGGGCCTTCCTGCGGGCGCTCGACGGCGAGCCGGGCAGCCGCGGCCAGGCGTTGGGCTGCGCGGTGCTCGCGTGTCTGGAGATGCGCCGCTTCGGTCTCGCCCGCACGCTGCTCGCCGCGTTCGAGCGCTGCTTCGGGCCCCATCCGCAGGTCGCGCCGGCGGCGCTGCGCAGCCTGGAGGAGCAGGCGCGGCGGCAGCGGGCGAAGGTGCTTCCGGGCTGAGCCCGGCCGGGAGGTGTGCGTGTCCGCCGGAGCGCAAGCCCAGCTCGCCGCGCTGGCGGCCGATCCCCGCTTCCCCGCGATCGTGCGGGCCTACGCGGGCAGGAGGGCGCGCCGCTCGGGGCTGCCCTACCTGCACCACGTCGTCGAGGGGGCGCTGCTCCTCGGCCAGGCGCTGGGGGCGGACCACGACACGGTCGTCGCCTTCTGCCTGCATCCGCTCTTCCAGGACGACGCCTCCCTCGCCGCCCTCGACTTCGAGGCCGGTCCGCTGGCCGGCCTGGAGCCGCGGATCGTGGTCTGGTGCATGGAGTACAGGGCGCTGGCGAACGCCTACACCTCCCGGCACCCGCTGCGCGCGCCGGTGGAGGTTCCCCGCGGCCCGCTGCCGCAGGTCGAGGCGATGCTGGTCGCGGACAAGGTGCAGAACACGAAGGACTTCCTCGCCCACGTCGACACGGCGGAGGGGCGGAGCGGGCAGCTGCGTGCCTACTTCGACTCGTGGTTGGCGGGCCTGGGCGTCGACGCCGCGCGCTACCGTCAGCTCGCCGCCCGGCTCGAGGCCTGGGCGCCGCTCGTCGCGCGCTTCGTCGCCGGGCTCGAGCGGCCCGGGGGAGCGAAGGGGCTCAGTCCGTGAGCGGCCAGCGCACGGTGACCGTCGTGCCGCTCGCGCCGTCGGAGCGCAGGGTCAGCTGGCCGCCGACGCGCTCGACGATCTTCTTCGCCAGCGCGAGCCCCATGCCGCTGCCCTCGGTCTCGTCGCGGGACTGCAGCGTCTCGAAGAGCGCGAAGACGCGCTCCTGGTAGCGCGGCGCGATGCCCTTGCCGTCGTCGGCGACGGTGACGTGCAGCCACGGGCCGTCCTGGCGCAGCGCGACGGAGGCTCCACGGGAGTCGGGGCGCCGGTGCTTGCTGGCGTTGTCGAGCAGCAGCTCGAGCAGCCGCAGCAGGAGGTCGGCGTCGTGCTCGACCACGACCTCGTCGGCAGCCCAGCGGAGGGACCAGCCCGGCGTCGCCCAGCGGTCCGCGAGCTTCTCGCGCAGGTCCCCGCTCGACAGCGTGCAGCCGCTCCCCGGCGCGCGTTCGAGCAGCTCCGCGTACTCGCGGAGGTCGGCGAGCATCCGCTCCATGCGGGCGATGCGGCTCGACAAGAGGCCGAGGTTCTCGCCGACCTCGCCGTCGAGCTCCCGGCCGAGATCCTCGCGCAGGAAGCCGACGATGGTCTCGCTCGCGCGCAGCGGCGCGAGCAGCGAGTGCGAGACGGCGAAGACCAGGGCCTGCAGCTCGCGGTTGGCGGTGGTCAGGCGTTCCCGTGCCCGGCGCAGGGCGCAGTGGCTCGCGAGCAGCTCGAGGTGCCCGGAGGCCAGCTCGGCGAGCTGCTCGAGCATCGCCTGATCGTCGACCCCGAACCCGCTCCCCGCGCGGAACACCAGCAGCGCTCCGGCCTCGCCGGCAAGGCGGGCGCCGACCCAGTGGCGAGGCTCGCCGCCGTCCTCCTTCCCGAGCTGCTCGGTGGAGCTGCTCGCGGTGCGCAGCCGCGCGCGCGCGGCGGGCAGGGCGTCCAGCCGGGTGGCGGCGGGGTCGACGCTGTGCTGATCGTCGATGTGGGCGCTGGCCGCGGCGCCGTCGAAGAGGTCCCGCGCGGCCCGCGCGACCATGGTCAGCAGCGCGGTCACGCTCTCCACACCGGCGATCGCGACCGAGCAGCGCGCGAGCTTGCGGAGCTGCTCGGTGTTGCGCAGGCGCAGGTTGAGCCGCCCGACCTCGGCCTCGCGTTCGCGCGAGACCGCGTACAGCAGGGAGCGGCGCAGGCTCTGCATGTCGACCCGGTCCTTGTTGAGGAAGTCCTGGGCGCCGGACTCGACACAGGCGCGCGAGACCGCGAAGTCGTCCGTGCCGGTCAGCACGACGATCGGCAGCCGCGGGTGGGTCGAGCGGATGCGGTGCACGCCCTCGATCCCGCTCGCATCCGGCAGCTCGAGGTCGAGCAGCAGCACCTCGGGGTTCGCTTCGGTCGGGAACTCGGCGATCGCGCCGAACAGGTGCAGGGGGCCGTTGAAGCCGGCCTGCCGCAGGCGCTTCTTGAGCAGGAAGGCGTCGGCGGGGTTGTCCTCGATGACCGCGATCCGCAGCTGGCTCGAGAAGCTGCTCTCGGTGTTGCGCATGGTCATCGCAAGAGCTCGCGGATGTCGTCCGGCCCGGCGCCTTCGACGAGGGGGGCGAGCGCCGCGGCCAGAGCGGCGCCGTCGACAGGTCGCGCGGCGGGCTCTTTGCGCAGGAGGGCGGCGACCGTCGCGCAGATCGAGGCGGAGAGCGTGGGCTGCAGGGCGCGCATGTCCGGCGCGGGAGCGCTGACGTGCTGGATCATCAGCTCGCCAGGGCTGCTCCCTGCGAAGGGTTGCTCTCCCGTCAGCATCTCGAACATCGTGCAGCCGAGGGAGTACAGGTCCGAGCGGTGGTCCGCGATACCGTCCAGCCAGTACTCCGGCGCCATATAGGCCGGCGTGCCGAGCACATAGCCGGCGCGGGTCAGGCGGTCTTCCTCGCGGTCCTGACGGATGCTCAGGCCGAAGTCGCCGATCTTCGGGGTGCCGTCGTCGAGCAGGAGCAGGTTCCCCGGCTTGACGTCGCGGTGGACGATGCCCCGCCGCGCGGCGCAGCACAGGCCGTCGGCGGCGCGGGCTGCGATGAAGGCGACGACCGGCTCGGGCAGCAGCGGATGCCGGTCGAGCAGCGCGCGGAGGCTGCCGCCGCTCGCGAACTCCATCACGTTGCACAGGTGGCCCTGCCAGTCGAAGGTGTCGTGGATGCGGATGATCGCCGGGTGGTCGAGGCCGGCCAGGACCTTGGCTTCGCGCCGGAAACGCTGACGATGGCTCGAGGTGCTCGCGTTGCGTGGCAGCACCTTGAGGGCGACGGAGCGTCCGAGCAGCTCCTGCACCGCTTGGAAGACGATCGCGCTCGCGCCCGCGCCGAGCTTCTTCTCGATGCGCAGGCCGGGCAGCGTGATGTGCTCAGGCTCGTCGAGGGGCGCGGGCACGCCCGCGGCCTCGCCCGGCAGCGTCGGGGTGTCGTAGAGGGGCCGCTCGAGGTAGGCGCGGATGGTCCTGGGCGCCGCGACCGCGAGGTCGAGACCGTGGGCCGCGACGAAGCCGGCCAGGGAGGAATCGAAGGGGTTGGCGACGACCAGGCGGCGCCGCGCTCCCTCGTCGAGCGGGACGCAGCGCTGGAGCTCGGACAGGGCGGGCGGCAGGTAGCGGAAGTCGACGCGGTCCTCGGCGATCTCGTCGAGGAAGTCGAGCCCGAGGAAACGCGCGGTCTCCCGCGCCAGCCGTGGAGCCTCCCAGCCGAGCAGGGGGGCGAGCCGATACAACCGCTGGGGGTCACGGTTGTCGACGAAGCCGGGCGGGTAGCCGGCGAGCTCCTCGAGGTGCAGGATCAGCTCCTCGGCGCGGGCCGCCAGCGCGGGGTCCGTGTCCTCGGCGCCGGAGCAGGCGAGGGGCGGGGGGGTGCGCAGCACGAGGGGGGGGTCGGGCTCGGCGGGGCGCGGGCGGCGGCGCCAGAGCGACAGCGCCACCGCGCGGCTGGCGAGCGCGGTGCCGTTCCAGGCGATGGCGATGCGGCTGCCGAGCGCCGGCGGCGGCCCCTCCGGCGGGCACAGCAGCACCGGCCGCCCGCTGGCGAAGAGCGCGGCGTGCAGCGAG
>JAUIEM010000277.1 GCA_030428695.1 bacterium | reverse complement strand
GGCTTCGTCGCGACGGCCGCCGACGCCGACGGCTGGATCCCCCTGCGCGTGCTCGGCAGCGCGCTCAAGCGGGAGATCCTGCCCGACGGCCGCTTCCGCCTGCACCTCCGAAGCGGCGAGACCCGGCACGTGATCGACGCGCCCTGAGCCCACTCCCGTCTCACATGAACAGCGGCAGCAGCATCAACGCGAGCGTGATCCCCGCACCGAGCAGCAGCGGCGTGGCGATCGCGGCGGTGACGAGCCTGAACATGCGCGTCATGTTCAGGAGACCGCGCAGCAGATGCTGGATGTCGTCGCCCTCGGTGGTGACCACCCGGCGCATCCGCCAGGCGACGATCAGGAGCAACAGGCTCCCCCCGAGCAGGGACAGGGAGAGGTACCCGAGCGGAATGTGGGCCCAGTCTCGCACGTGGCCGGCGTTCCACAGCGCCCAGTGGATGTAGAGGACAGAGGCCAGGCCGGCCAGACAGGCGACGCCGCAGTTCCGCATCCAGCGCCACAGCGAGCGCACGAGCGCGTTCTCCGCGGGGTCGAATTCGTAGCCGCGGGGGTTCCGGGCCGAAGGGGAGTCGAGGTCGAGGGTCGTGCGCATGGTGAGGCTCCTTGTGTGCGCGTTCTCCCTGGCCCGAGCAAGCCGCGGACCGAAGCGGAAGCCCCGCCGTTCGGGCCTTCCCGGGCCTCCTGTCTGTACCGTGCAGACAGTCAGGTGACCACACCCGCGAGACACCCCCGCGCCCTCAGCCCTCCATCTCGAGGTACGCCTTGATCTCCCCGGCCAGCTTCGTCGAGATCCCCGGCACCGCCGCCAGCTCGGCCATGCTCGCCGCCCGCACCTTCTTCAGGCTGCCGAGGGTCTTGAGCAGCGCTTTCTTGCGCTTCGGCCCGACGCCGGGGATCGCGTCGAGCAGGCTGGTCATGTTCTGGCGCTTGCGCAGCTCGCGGTGGTACTCGATCGCGAAGCGGTGCGCCTCGTCGCGGATGCGCTCGACCAGGTGCCGCTCGGGGGTGCCGCGCGGTAGCACCCGCGGGTCCTTGTCCCCGGGCAGGAAGATGCGCTCCTCGCTGCCCCGGGCGCTGCGGGCCTTGGCGATGGAGGCGAGCATCACCTCCTCTTCCAGGCCGGCCTCGCGCACGACCTGCAGGGCCTTGCCGAGCTGGCCCTTGCCGCCGTCGACCAGGAACAGGTCGGGCAGGTCGTCGGTCTTGAGGGCCGCCTTGACCCGGCGGCGCATCACCTCCTCCATCATCCCGAAGTCGTCGTCGCTGCGGGCGTCCTTGATCTTGTACCGGCGGTAGCCGCTCTTGTCCGGCAGGCCGCCCTCGAAGCGCACCTGCGAGGCGACCGCCGAGGTCCCCATCAGGTGGGAATTGTCGAAGCACTCGATGGTCCACGGCAAGCGCGCCAGGCCGATCCGCGCCTGCAGCGCCGCCAGCAGCTTGCGGCGCTCGACGCGCTGCTCCTCGCCGTGCTCGAGCACGCGCCGGGCGTTGGAGACCGCCATCTGCAACAGCTCGTACTTCTCCCCCCGCTTCGGCACCGTCAGCTTGACCGGCCCGCCCCGCCGCTTCCCCATGAAGGCGAGGAGCTGCTCGGCGTCGTCGGGCTCGACCGGGACCACGATCTCGCGCACGGGGTAGTTCCCCTGCACGACGTAGAACTGGCTGAGGAAGCCGCCCCACAGGTCGGCGGCGGAGAGCTCGCTGACGAAGCTGAACGACTTCGCCGAGATCAGCTTGCCGTCCCGCACGAACAGCGCCTGCACGCAGGCCTGGCCGGCCGTGCGGGCGAGGCCGAAGACGTCGCGGTCGCCCTTGTGGTGGCGCTGCACCTTCTGCGGGACCAGGGTCTTGCGCACCGCCGCGATCTGGTCGCGGATGCGGGCGGCGGTCTCGAACTCCAGGGCCTCCGCGGCCGCCCCCATCTTCTGCTCGAGGTCGCCGATCAGGGCCTCGTCCTTGCCGCCGAGGAAGTCGAGCACCCCCTGCACCTGGGCGCCGTACTGCTCGCCGTCGACCAGCCCGACGCAGGGCGCGGTGCAGCGCCCGATCTGGTGCTCGAGGCAGGGCCGGGAGCGGTTGTTCAGCTCGGCGTCGCTGCACGTGCGCAGCTTGTAGAACAGGCCGATGATGCGCAGGGTCTTGCGCACCGCGCTCGCCGAGCTGTACGGGCCGAAGTAGGCGGCCTTGTCCCGGCGCGGGCGGCGCACGACCTGGATGCGGGGGAACTTGTGGCGCGTGTTGACGCGCAGGCTGACGAAGGTCTTGTCGTCGACCAGCTTGACGTTGTAGCGCGGCTTGAAGCGCTTGATCAGGTTGTTCTCGAGGATAAAGGCCTCGGTCTCGTTGGCGGTCTCGAGCACCTCGAAGTCGGCGGTGCGGCGCAGCAGAAAGGGGTAGAACACGCGGCCGTCGTCGGGCTGGCGGAAGTAGCTGCGCACCCGGGCGCGGAGGTTCTTCGCCTTGCCGACGTAGATCACGCGGCCCTTGGGGTCCTTGAACTGGTAGACCCCCGGGCCCTTCGGCAGGCCGGCGAGCTTGCGCTCGAGGCGCGCTTCGCGTTCTTCCTCCGCGCTCAAATCCCGAGCTCCAGGGCCTCGAGGTCGCGGAGCTGGTCGCGCAGCTGGGCGGCCTTCTCGAAGTCGAGCTCCTTGGCCGCCTTGTGCATCGCGTCGAAGAGCTGCTCGATCTTCTTCGGCAGGTCTTTGTCTGTGCGCTTGTAGCGGCGCCGCGTCTCGGGCTGCGCCGGCTCCTCGGTCTGCTCGTAGAGCCCGCGCCGCAGGGCCTTCTTGATCGACTGCGGGGTGATGCCGTGGCGCTCGTTGTAGGCGGCCTGCAGCTCGCGCCGGTAGGCGGTCACCCGCTGGGTTTCCGCGATCGCGTCGGTGATCGCGTCGGCGTACATGATCACCCGCCCGTCGACGTGGCGGGCGGCGCGGCCGCAGGTCTGGATCAGCGAGCGCGCCGAGCGCAGGAAGCCCTGCTTGTCGGCGTCGAGGATCGCGACCAGCGAAACTTCCGGCAGGTCGAGGCCTTCGCGCAGGAGGTTGATGCCGACCAGCACGTCGAACTCCCCGGAGCGCAGGTCCGCGAGGATCTCGGTGCGCTCGATCGCGTCGATGTCCGAGTGCATGTAGCGGACCTTGACCCCGCAGTCCTGGTAGTACTCGCTGAGGTCCTCGGCCATCCGCTTGGTCAGCGTCGTCACCAGCACCCGCTCGCCGCGCTTGACCACCTCGTGGATCTCGCCGAGCAGGTCGGACACCTGCTCCGAGGTCGGCCGCACGTCGATCGGCGGATCGAGCAGCCCGGTCGGCCGCACGATCAGCTCGACCGGCTTGGCGGGGGCGTGCTCGAGCTCGTACTCGCCGGGCGTCGCCGACACGTAGACGGTCGGGATGTTCTTGCGCAGGAGCAGGCTCTCGAACTCCTCGAAGCGCAGGGGCCGGTTGTCGATCGCGCTCGGCAGGCGGAAGCCGTGCTCGACCAGCGTCGTCTTCCGCGAGCGGTCGCCGCGGAACATCGCGCCGAGCTGCGGCAGGGTCGCGTGGCTCTCGTCGATGAACACCAGCGCCCCCTCGGGCAGGTAGTCGAGCAGGGTCGGCGGCGGTTCCCCCGGCGCCCGCCCGGTCAGGTGCCGCGAGTAGTTCTCGATGCCCTTGCAGGAGCCGGTCTCGCGCATCAGCTCGAGGTCGTAGCGCGTGCGCTGCTCGAGGCGGTGGGCCTCGAGGTTGCGGGTCTTCTCGCGCAGCTCCTTCAGGTGCTCCTCGAGCTCGACCTCGATGGTCTCGATCGCGGCCTCCATGCGCTCCTTGGGGGTGACGTAGTGGCTCTTCGGCCAGACGGTGGTCGCGACCAGCTCGTCGTGGACCTCGCCGGTCAGCGGGTCGAACTCGACGATGCCCTCGATCTCGTCGCCGAAGAACATCACCCGCAGGGCGCGGCCCTCCTCGTAGGCCGGATAGATGTCGAGCACGTCCCCGCGCACCCGGAAGACGCCGGGGCGGAAGTCGACCTGGTTGCGGCGGTACTGCAACGAGACCAGGCGGTGCAGCACCTCGTCGCGGTCGATCTCCTCGCCGACCGACAGGCTGACCGACATGTCGAGGTACGACTCCGGGGAGCCCAGGCCGTAGATGCAGGAAACGCTCGCGACGATGATCACGTCCTTGCGCTCCATCAGGCTCTTGGTCGCCGACAGCCGCAGACGCTCGATGCGCTCGTTGACCAGGGCATCCTTCTCGATGTAGGTCTGCGTGCTCGGGATGAAGGCCTCGGGCTGGTAGTAGTCGTAGTAGCTGATGAAGTACTCGACGGCGTTGTCGGGAAAGAGCTCGCGGAACTCGGTGTAGAGCTGCGCGGCGAGCGTCTTGTTGTGGGCGATCACCACCACCGGCTGCTGCAGTTGCTCGGCGACGTGGGCCATCGTGAAGGTCTTGCCCGAGCCGGTCACGCCGAGCAACACCTGATGCTTCGTGCCGGCGCGGATGCCGGCGGTCAGCTTCTCGATCGCCTGCGGTTGATCGCCCTTGGGACGGTGCTCGGAGACCAGTCGGATCGCTTGCATGGCTGCCTCCCTGGTGTGACCGGCCAGTATACCCCCGCCGTGCCGCATCTGGCACGTCGCATGCGTCAGGACTCGCGCTCGAGCGGGCCTGGCCGGCCCTTCCCCGAGGTGGCACGGGCCTTGCTTCCGAGCGCCAGCGACGAAGAAAACCCTGCGACCCTGAGGAGTCTCACGATGCGAAGTGTGCTGATCTGTTCGTTGTTGGTGATCGTCCCGGCCACGGCCCAGGACGACGCCCTGGTCACCCGCGCCGAAGCCCTGGAACAGGCGGAGGAGCTGGTGACGTTCGACGTCGCCTTTCCCCAGAGCTTGTCGGCGGACCACCGCTACGTCGCCTGGGTGGAGCGGACCGGGCTCGCGGTCTACGACCTGCAGGAGCTCCGCCCCCTCGAAGTGCCGTCCCTGCAGGGAGAGGTCCGGTCCTGCGTCTTCGGCGACGGCGTCCTGTTCGTCGGCACGGAGCAGGGCACGATCCTGGAGCTGTCGCTCCCCGACCTGGCCGTCGCAGGCGAGCGCTCCGTGGACGGGGTGGTGGACGGCCTGAGCTGCGGTTCCGGCCTGCTCGCGTGGCGCGACGCCAAGGCCCGCAAAGGCGGCGTCATCGAGCTGGAGAGCGGGGAGCTGCGCCTCGCGCTCGAGCGGATCAGCACCTCACGCAGCATGACGAGACGGCGGCCGCGGATCGAGCTGCTCTCGGACGACACGGTGCTGTACTGCCGCTTCAACTACCCCGCCGCCGCGAAGCCGATCATCCAGCGCCTGGGGGAAGAGGAGCCGCTCGCCATCCTGCCGAGCAACCAGGGCTACGACCGGGACAGCTACGTCGCCTTCGGGGACACCGTCTACTACGTCGAGGGCGAGGACATCTGCAGCCTCTCCCTGCGCGACGGCGCGTCGACCCGGCTGCGCCCGCTCTCGACCGGTGACGGGGCCCCGCACCGGCTGATCAACCTGCGCCTCTCCCCGGACGGGCGGTGGCTGATCGAGGGGGACATCCACGCCCAGGGGATCGGGGTCCATGAGCTCGGCGAGGACGGGGAGAGCTCCTTGCTGCAGGCGCCCTACGGACACGTGCCGGTCGGCTTCGACAACGTGGAGTCGATCCTCTTCACCTGCAACTTCGCCCTGCGCGACGAGTTCCAGGCCTGGAGCCTGGAGAGCGGCGAGCTGCTCTGCACCTTCGAGGCCTTCGCGAACGCGTCCGTGCTGTCGGTGACGGTCACCGGGGACGGGAGCCGGCTGCTCGTCTATTGGTCCCGGCGGGAGCCCGGCACGGCGAAGACGCTCAAGCACATGACCGTGCTGCAGGTGCGGTGATCGGGGGAGGATCTGCACAGGCGCCGGGGCGTGTTTGAACGCGGCGGGGCGAGGCGGTGGAACCAGGGGAGGCAGACGGCGGGAAGAAGCGGCGCGGTCTGGTCACAAGTCTTTGACGCAGAAGAACATCGCGGCGCATCCACGAACCGGCACGGCCTTCGCTACCCCGTCCTTAGAGCTCCACGGCGGATGACATGAAGCGAAGGACGCGGATCATGGCCGGTCCGGGTACCTGCTCCGCTGGAAGTGGCTGAGTCCGATTTGGAACCCCAACAGGAGAGAACCCGATGAAACGCAAGACCCACCTCAAAGCCGGCCCCGGCGCCTGCTTCCCCGGCAGCGGCTGCTAGTCAGCCAGGGACCTCCCAAGCGATGCACACGCCGTGTACATCTGATGCCTGACTGACCTCCCAGCGGGCCGCGCCCCTCCCCCGGGCGCGGCCTCCCCGGCGGGTTCCCCGTCCCGGCACAGCCCTTGCTCCCTCCCCCCGACGAAGGAGGAAGCCCGTGTCGCGCCCCACCCTGCCCCCTGCCCTGCTCAGCCGCCTGCACCGCCTGCGCTGGCTGCCCCAGCTGCGCCTGCTCGTGTTCGGCGCGCTCTACGTCGCGGCCGCCGCGGGAGCCGTCCACCTGGCGGGGCTGCTGCCCCCGGCCGGCTGGCTGCTGCTCGTGCCGCTGTACGCCCTGGCGGCGGCCTGTCTGCACGGCATCAGCCTGTTCACCCACGAGGGCGTGCACAACGCCCTGAGCCGCAGCCGCCCGCTCAACCACGTGCTCGCCGCCCTGTGCGCCCTGCCGGTGCTGCAGAGCTTCGCCGGCTACCGCGTGCTGCACCTGCGCCACCACGCCTACCTCGGGCGCCCGGGCGATCCGGACCACTACCCGAACCTGACCGCGCATCCGCGGCGATTGCAGCTCCTGTACGTGCTGCGCCTGGTGATCGGCTACCCGATCTACGTCGTCGCGCTGCCCTTGCTCGGTTGGCGGAAGGGGAACCGGGCCGACCGCGTCGCGATCGCCGCCGAGCTCGTGCTCCTGGCCGGAGTGGTCGCCGCGCTGCTGGTGTGGGGCCCGGGCGGGCACGTGTGGCTGCACGCCTGGCTGTTCCCGATGCTCTTCGTGCACTTCGGCGTCAACCTGCGCGGCATGAGCCAGCACACGCTGCTCGAGCCCGCCGACCACCCGGTGTACGGGTCCCGGAGCATCCTGAGCGGGCCGCTGCTGCGCTACTTCCTGTGCAACGAGAACTACCACCTCGAGCACCACCTGTACCCCGCCGTGCCCTGGTACCACCTGCCGGAGCTGCACGCCGCGCTGCGTCCGGAGCTCGAGGAACAGGGGGCGCCGCTGATCCCCGGCTACCTGAGCTTCCTGTGGGCCTTCCTGCGCAAGCCCGAGCCGGAGCGGAGGCCGATCCATGCCTGACGCGGTCCCGAGCCTGTCGTGGCGGGTCGAGGTCGGGGTCCCCGGGGACACGCGCCGCGGGTTGATGCTCCACGAGCTGCTGCTGCTCGGCCTCGGCCTCCTGCTCAGCTGGTGGCTCGGCCTGCGGGCCGGGCCCGGCGCCCCCCTGTTCTGGGAGACCGCCGTCGCGAGCATCGCCTTCGCGACCGTCGTGCGGCTCGCCCCGCGCGCCCGGCGCGGCCCGGCCCTACGGATCGTCGGCGCGCTGCTCTACACCTGGTGGATGTACCTCGCGATGCGGCGGCTGGTGCCGGCCCTGGGGCTGCACCCGCAGGATGCCCTGCTCGCCCGCATCGACCGTCTGCTGTGCGGAGGACGGCTCCCCGCGGTCGCGGTGCGAGAGTGGGCGCGCCCCGACCGCACCGAGCTGCTGAGCCTGTGCTACCTCAGCTACCAGCTGTTCCTGCACGGGGCCCTGTTCGCGGCCCTCTGGGCGGGGCCGGTGCGGGCCCTGCAGCTCGGCCACCGGCTGTTCACCGCCTTCGCCCTCGGGCTGATCGGCTACCTGCTGGTGCCGGCGCGCGGGCCGCTGTTCGCCGCGGGGCTCGCGCCGCTCGAGGGCTACGCGATCAGCGCCTGCAACAGCGCCCTGGTCGCCCACGGCTCGGGGATGTTCGACGTCTTCCCCAGCCTGCACCTGCTGATCAGCCTGGTGCTCCTCGCCGACGCCCGCGAGCGCCGGAGGGGGTGGCTGCTCGCGGCGGTGCTGCCCGGCATCGCGCTGTCGACGGTGTACCTCGGCTACCACTACCTGATCGACCTGATCGCGGCGCTCGTCCTGTTCCTCATCCTGCGCTACACGCCGCTGTGGAGGTTCCGATGTCCTTGAAATTCGCCGTCGTGCGGGAAGATCCCGCGGTCGAGCTCGCGCTGGCGCGGCAGGTCCGCGCCCGGCGGGCGCTGGTCGTCGCCTCCGGCGGCTGCACGGCCTTCGCCCTCGCGCACGCCCTGCCGGGGCTCGAGGTCGTCGCCTACGACAAGAACCCCGCCCAGCTCGCCCACGCCGAGCGCAAGGCCGAGGCGGTGCGTCAGGGGAACCGCGCCGCGCTCAACGTCGGCTGCGCGGACCCGGCGGGGCTCAGCCAGTGCGGGGCCTTCGAGGGCCTGTTCCGGATCCTGCGCGCGACCCTGACGGAGCTGGTGTGTGGGGAAGAGCTCGAGCGCTTCTTCGCGCCGGGCACCGATCCCGCCGTGCGTCGCCGCCTGCTCGCCGGCTGGGAGGCCTCGCCGTACTGGGCGGCGGCCTTTGCGACCGCCTTCAACACCCCGCTGCTGCACGCGATGTTCGGGCCGGAGGCGACGCAGCACGCCGCGGAGGGCTCCTACCCCGGCTACTTCCAGCGCGCCTTCGCGCGCGGCCTGGCGCGGCCGGACGCGGCCTCGAACCCGTGGCTGCAGTCGGTGCTGCTCGGGCGCTACCGGCCGGTGGATGCGCCGGCCTGGATGGCGGCCGGGCGGCTCGTCTGGCGGCCGCTGCTCGGGGGGATCCCGGAGATGCCCGGGCTCGGCAGCTTCCAGCTCGTCCATCTTTCCAACATCTTCGACTGGTCGGACGACGCCCTGGTCGAAGCCTGGCTGGAAGCCCTGCGCCAGCTGCCGGCGGGGGCCTGGATCAGCATCCGCCAGCTCAACAACGCCCGGCCCCTGCCGCTCGCCCCCTGGTTCGCCCTCGACGAGGCGCGCAGCGCGGCCTTCAGCGCCGCCGAACGCAGCCTCTTCTACGACCGCGTGCTGGTCGCCCGGAGGACGTCATGCTGTGCGTGAGCTCGTGCCCGGCGGAGGAGCTCGCGCCGGCCGTGCCGGCCCTGCGCGCCCTCGAAGGCGCGATCCGCTACCCGCTCGGCGAGGACGCCTTCACCATCGACCACGGGCCGGCCTACGCCCCGTTCTTCCGCCAGCTCGGCCCGACCCGCTTCGTGCTCGCGCGGGCGCAGGGCGCGGTGGTCGGCGGCCTGGCCTGCGTCGCCAAGCCGATCACCTGCGGCGGCAGCCCCCTCGCCGGGCTGTACATCGCCGACCTCAAGCTCGCGCCCGCCTGGCGCGGGCGGGGGGTGGTGCAGCGCATGGTCTGGGAGCTGTTCCGGGCGGTCGGGCTGAGCGCCTGGGACTTCGCCTTCTGCGCGGCGATGCAGGGCCGGGGCGGGGACGTCGCGCGCAGCTTCCGCGGCCTGCACCTCGGGCGGCTGCTCGCCCCGCGCGCGACGCTGCAGCTGTACTTCCCGACGCCGGCCGCCCTCGCCGCCCTCGACCCGCGCGGCTGCCCGCCGCCGCCGGAGCCCGGCCTGGCGCTGTCGCCGGAACGCGGCGCCCTGTGGTGCTCGACCGCCGGGCGCAAGGATCTGCGCCTGGTCAGCAGCGGCGAGCCCTGGCCCCTCGTCCATCTGCCGCGCAGCCCCGCGGCCTGCCCCGACGGCTACGGCGCCTACCTGCGCCGGGCCGGGCGGGCGCTGCTCGACGCGGGGCAGGCGGCGAGCGCCTGCTTCGCCCTCGACCGGCGGCTGCGCTTCCACCACGACTGGCTGGCCGGACGCGGCCTCGCGCCGAGCGCGGAGTGCGTCGTCCACGGCCTGCGCCATCCCTTCGCGCGGCGCGCCCTGCGCCGCCGCTGGGTCCACCTCGCCACCTCGGAGATCTGATCATGCGCCGCTTCATCATCCACCTGAAAGACCGCCTCCGCCCGATGGAGGAACCGTACTTCGCGCGCCTGGCGGACGGCACCCTGCCCCGCGCGGCCTTCCGCGCGAGCCAGGCCCAGTTCCTGTACGCGGTCGACGCCTTCTCCCGGGTGATGCTCGCCCTCGCCGCGCGCTGCGAGGATGCGGAGCTGGTCGCTGCCCTGCACGCCAACGTGCGCGACGAGCTCGGCGACGGCGACCCGGAGCAGGCGCACGGCGCGACCTTCCGCCTGCTGCTCGGGCGGCTCGGCGCCGAAGAGGCCCCGGAACGCGGCGCGGTCGCCGCCTTCAACGCAGCGCTCTTCGGGGTCGCCCTGCGCGGTCCGGTGCTGCGGGCGGTCGCGGCGCTCGGCATCATCGAGGATCTGTTCGCCGGTTTTTCCGCGGCGTTGGCGGACGGCATCGTCGCGCGTGGCTGGCTCCCGCGGGAGGAGATCGTGCACTACCGGGTGCACGAGGCGCTCGACGAGCAACACGCCGAGGACTTCTACCGCTTCCTCGACGGGCCGTGGGCGCGCTCGGCGGAAGAGCGCCAGGCCATCACCTGCGGGCTCGAGCTCGGGGCGGGGGTCTTCCTGCAGCTCTACCGGGGGCTCCTCACCGAGGCGGAGCTGTTGCCCGTGCTCGCGGACGGGGACCCGGCTATGATGAGGGCCAACGCAGGAGGCGGACGTGGCCAAGGCCCGGCAACCCACCCATCGCAACCGAGTGATCGCGCGGCTCCTGCGCGCCCGCTTGCGGCTGTCGCCCGAGGCCTATGACTTCCTCGATGAGGCCCTGCACAGCGGGCTGCCGGTCGAGGAGGTGCTGCACGACGCGGGCTACATCGACGACGACGCGGTCGGGAAGGTCCGCGAGCTCGACGCCCCCCTGCTCGAGGATGCCCTGTTCGCTGCGGTGCTGGTCACCCGCGGAGCGATCGCGCCGAGCGGCCTGACGAAGGCCTTCGCCAAGCAGATCGAGCTGGCGACCCGCAACAGCCTCGTCAGCATGGACCGCATCTGCTTCCACGAGAAGCTGGTCCCGGGCACCGTGCTGAAACGCACCAAGAGCCAGTGCCGGTCGGTCGAGCTGGTGTGCTCCGTGTGCGCGGCGTGTTTCCCGGTCTCGATCCCCGCGATCGAAGGCAAGCTGCCGCGCTGTCCGCGCTGTCCGTCTCCCGCGCCGCCCCTGCAGCGGGCCGGCGACTCGGCGCGGGTCCGCAGCTCGGGCGTGTTCGGCTCCTCGACCCACTCCGGGAGCGCGCGGCTGCGCGCGCTGATCGAGGGCGAGCCGCGGTCGGCCTTCGCGACCCAGCTCAAGAAGGACCGGCCCGGCACGCGGGTGCGGCGGACCTCCCGGGAGAACCGCCCGAGCACGCGCAAGAAGGCGGCGCCGGCGATCGAGGGCAGGCCGCCGGCCGAGGCCCGCATCGACCGCCAGACGGCGCGGATCGCCAAGCCTGCCCCCTCCGCGGCCGACGGTCTCGAGGCGGCGCAGGCCCGCGCCGCCCGCTACAAGGCGGAGCGCAACCAGCTCACGGCCGAGAGGGATCTGGCCCGGAAGCGGCGCGCGGCCGCCGAGAAGGCCCGGGCCGACGCGGTCCGGGAGCTCGAAGAGGGGCGGGCCGACGCGCGGCGCGAGCTCGCTGAGGCCCAGGCGCGGGTGCGTAGCCTCGAAGAGCAGGTCGCCGAAGCGCGGACCGACGTCGAGGATGAGCTGGCGGAGACGCGCCGGGCGCTCGAGGAGTCTGCGCAGCAGGCCGCGGCCTCCCGGGCCGAGGCGGAGCAGGCCCGGCAGGAGCTCGCCGCGCTCCGGCAGGAGCTCGAGAAGGCGCGGCTGCAGGCGGAGTCCGCGGGCGCCGAGGCGGGCGCGCTGGCCGGGACGAAGCGGGAGCTCGCGGACGCCAGGAAACAGGCAAAGGCCTTCGGCGAGGAGGCGCGCGAGGCCCGGGCCACGACCAAGCGCATCACCGCGCAGCTCGACGGCGCGCGCCAGGAGCTCGAGGAGACGCGGGCGCAGGCCGAGGCGCTCGGGAAGGAGGTGCGCTCCACCCAGGCCGGGGTCGAGAGCGAGCTGAGCGGCGTGCGTCACGAGCTCGAGGTCGCGTTGGAACAGGCGGAGGCCTCCAAGGAGGAGGCTCACGCGGCGCAGATCAAGGCGGAGCGGGCGATGAAGGCGCTGGCCGTGGTCCGCCGGGAGCTCGAGGAGACGCGGGCGCAGGCGCTGGCCCTGCAGGACGAGGCGAGCGGCGCACGGGCTGGGGTCGAGAGCGAGCTGAGCGGCGTGCGTCACGAGCTCGAGGTGGCGCTGGAACAGGCGGAGGCCTCCGCCAGGAAGGAGCGCGCGGCGCGGGACAAGCTCGAGGGCCTCGAGCAGGCGCTGGCTGCCGCCCGGCAGGAGCTGGAGGAAGCCCGGGAGCAGGCGGAGGCCTTCCGGGACGAGGCGAGCGGTGCGCGGACGGAGGTCGAGAGCGAGCTGAGCGGGCTGCGGCACGAGCTCGAGGTCGCGCTGGAGCAGGCGGAGGCCGCCGGGAAGGACCTGCGCGCGGCGCGGAAAGCCGCGAAGAACCTCGAGAAGTCCCTGGCGGCGGCGCAGCAGGAGCTCGAGGAGGCGCGGGCGGAAGCGAAAGCCTTCCGGGACGAGGCGAGCGGCGGCCGGGACGAGCTGGAGCAGGCCCTGGCGGCGGCGCGGCAGGAGCTCGACGAGGCGCTGCAGCAGGCCGAGACCGCGGGGCAGGACGCGAGCGAGGCGCGGGCCGCGGCCGAGCGCGCCCAGGAGGCGATGACCGGCGCCCGGCACGAGGTCGAGGAGGCGTTGAAGCAGGCCGAAGCCGCCGACGACGAGGCGCGCGCGGCCCGGGCCGAGAGCGAGCAGGCCGTGGCGGCGCGGGCGGAGCTCGAACGCGCGCTGAAGACGGCGCGCGCGCAGGCCACCTCGGCCGAGGAGCAGGCGCGGCAGGCGCAGGCCGCGGCCGAGCGCTCCGAGAAAGCGCGGGCCGCGGCCGAGCGCTCCCTGGCCGACCTGCAGAAGCGGGCCGCGCAGGCCGAGGAGGCGCGGGCCGAAGCCGAGAGCGCGAGCGAGGCGCGGGCCGAGCTGGAGAAGGAGCTGAAGACGGCGCGGACCCAGGTCGAGGCCTTCCGCAAGGACGCGCGCTCCGCGCGGGCCAAGGTGGACAAGACCCGCAAGAGCCTCGCCGAGGCGCGCAAGGAGCTGAAGAAGGCGCGCAAGAAGGGCAGGTCCGGCGGCGACGACGCCGCGCGTCCCGAGGCGGAGAGCGGCACGCTGGCCGGCGCGCGGCGAGAGCTCGCGGAGGCCCAGGCGCGCGTCGAGACCGCCGAGGCCGAGGCGGAGGAAGCGCGGGCCGAGGCGCGGCGCGCGACGGACCGCGCCGACGCGGCGCGGTCCTTCACGGCGAGGATGGTCGTGGCGGCGTCGAGCTCGACCTCGAACGCGTCGTCCTCGAGCAGCGCGAGGCGCGGCGAGACGACGCGCGAGCGCAGGACCG
>JAUIEM010000660.1 GCA_030428695.1 bacterium | reverse complement strand
GCGGGAACCCGAGCAGGTGTGCCGTTTTCGGGGGTGGTGTGAGGGCAGGTTGTAAGGGAGTGTTTACGCGAAGCCTGGAAGGTGTTGTTTCCCAACGTTTTGCGGCGCAGTCACAAGGTGTAAAGCAGATTTTGCAGGGTGCGCCGGCCTCCGTCAACTCCACGAGAGGCGGCCCAGCAAGCCGGAGTACGGCCATCCCCCCGAGACGGTGAAATGGACCCCACACTCCCGGCGCGAGCTACGTACCACAAGGCATCACAGTCGCAACCTCATCGGAGCGCCCCCATGTGCCTTTCCCGCTATCCGGTCCTGCTCGCCCTGGTTCTCTCTCCCTGTCTTCCCCTGATGGCGCAGATGCCGGTTCCGTCGGCAGACCAGCTCGACACCGCGATCGCCCAGGCGATCGCGTCGCTGCCCCTCGTCGCCGCCGACGAGGATGAGGAGGCCGCCGCCCACCCCGTCGAGCTCGAGTACCGCGCGCTGCCGACCGATCCCGCCGAGCTGATCCGGTCCCAGGTCCCCGCGATTCCGGGCGGCGCGGATCCGGACGTGCTGGTGCGCCAGTACCTCCCGCAGGCGATGCCGTTCGTGCAGAAGCACATGCGCGATCTCGGCGTGCTGCGCAGCACCGTGCCGCTGAAGGTCGGGCGCGAGGAGATCCCGGCGGGCGAGCACAAGATCGGCTTCTTGTGTGACGACGAGGCCTACCGTCCGGTCGCGCTCGTGGTCTGGAGCGATGCCCTCGAGGAGGACATCGTGGTCAAGCTGCGCAGCAAGCGGTCGCGCGACGAGACCTTCCCGGAGCTCAAGCTCGCGCTGGAGGGCTCGCGCAAGGACTTCACGCTCGTGGTCGGCTGGGAGGCGACGATCTCGACGAGCAAGAAGGACTTCCGTCCGCTCGCGGACGACTGACCAAGGGCCCGAAAAGGAACAAGTCTGGCATTCGGGCGCGCCTCCTTTCCGGCGCCTAAGGATTCGCCGCCCGCTGCGTCTCGATCAGCTCGGTCAGATCGGAGAAACGCGCGTCGCCGAGGCTCTCCCGGAAGAACTGGTACTCGAGCTGGAGCTCGAAGTTCTGCTGCCCTGGCGGCGGAACCCCGGACTCGAGGATCAGCACCACCTGCCCGGCAGCCTGCTCGAAGAACAGCTCGGTCGCGCCCTGTGGCTTGATCAGGAGGTCGTTGCCGCTCGGCACGACGTCGACCTGCGTCGTCACCGTCTGTTGATCGGTGACAAACTGCACGTAGGTCAGGCTCAGACCCGCCTCGAGGAGCAGGTTGACGCCGTCGACGATCGTGATCCCCAGGACCGCCCGGGCAGGGATCGCGATCACGAACTCGTTCTCCGGCTCGGACACCTGGAACGGGAAGCTGCGCAGCTGCCGGTCTCCCTTCGTGACCCGCGGCAGCTGCACGACGTTCCCAACCGCGTGCGGCACGACCCCCGGAGGCGCGAGCTGGTTTCCCCCGTCGTCGTCGGGCTCGCGAGGGTTGATGTCGACGATCAGGTCGAAGGTGCCGCCGACGTTGTCGAAGCTCGACACCGCGACGAAGAAGGAGCGGTTGCTGCCGACGCTGCTGACGTTGAGGAAGATGCTCGCGTTCGTTCCCTGGGCGTTGTCGTCGCTGACCAGGATCGAGCGCCCGGCCGGGTTGAACAGCTCGAGGATCGGGTCGAAGGCCGTGCTCTGACAGATCAGGAAGATCTGGCTCTGCTCCGGGTTGAGGTTGCGTTCCGGGATCTCGAAGCGCAGGAGCCGCTGGCGCCCGGTCGGTAGCAGCTCGTTCTCGATCTCGGGGCGGAGCTCGACGGCGGACAGGGCGATCGGGTCCCCGTCGTTGGTCGCCGGCAGGATGCCGCCGTTGGAGTCCTGCAACCACTGGTCGTAGATCAGCGTCGGGAAGTGCGCAGCCCGCGCGTTGTTCAGGGCGTTCTCGTCGACCAGCTGCGGCCGGATCCGGAACAGCAGCTGGCGGCGCAGCGGAAACTCCTCGCCGGGGAAGGCGCTGACCGATGGCATCGCGACGCGCACGCCGCTGACGCGCACGGTGTCGGCGATGCTGTCGGTCGCCCGGAAGGTGTACTCGTTGCTGCCGCCGAAGACGCTGACGGACAGGCTCTCGTCGTCAGCGGAGATCAGGTCGTCGTCGGAGAGGAAGACGTCGAAGTCGATCGTCACGTCCGTCGCGACAGTGCCCCGCAGGTTGCTCAGCACGATCGAGAGCTCGGAGGATCCCGCGAGCAGCGCGGTGTCGGCCGTCGCGTTGGTCGCGTCGGAGAGGATGGCGCTCGTCGGCCCGACCACGGAGAGCACGGTGAAGTCGGTGACGGTCGGCGTCACCGTCGGCTCG
>JAUIEM010000276.1 GCA_030428695.1 bacterium | reverse complement strand
GAGCTGCCCGGTGAAGCTGCTGGTCAGACCCGTCGGCAGCAACACATCGAGGGGCAGCGTGTAGTTCGGGGTGAGGTACTGGAACGCGTCGAGGCTTCCCGGCGGCACCGCGTCGTCCTTCTTGAAGTGCACCAGCAGCCCGAAGCCCGAGTTCCGCCCGATGCCGATCGCATCGTAGGCGTAGGGGAAGCTGCGGGTCGTGGTCGCGTCGAAGCGGCAATACTCGACGCCGATCGCGAACATCACGCTGACCTTGCGGAGCAGGGCCGCGACCGCCTGGGTCACACCGGCGGGGATCGCTCCGATCATGGCGGCCAGCATGTCGCACACATCGAGCACCACCTCGAAGCTGATCCCGAAGTGGCGCCCGTGGGCGGGCGAGGGCAGGAATGTCGCGATGAAGTCACGCAGCCGGTCGTCGTCGAGGGCCTGTGCCATCGGCTTCAGCACGTGTTCGAAGGCCAGCTGGTGCAGCTCGTTGACGCAGCTCGCCCACAGTCCCCACACCGAGCTCAGGAGGTCACCCGCGACCTCGACCACCCGCCGCACCATCTGGACCGTGCTGTCGACGGCGCCTTCGATCTGCTCGAACAGGCCCTCCAGATCCTCGACGACGCCCTCGGCGACCAGGGAACAGAAGTGGACCGCATCGTCGACGGCGTCGGCGATCTGCTCGCCGAGGGAGCGCTTGTAGCGGTGGTGGTAGTCCCGCAGCACGCTCTGAACGGTGTCGCGGTAGCTGCCGCGCCAGAAGTCGTGTCCCCAGAGCAGCGAAGACTTGACCAGCAACAGGCTCTTCATCCAGGCCCGGTAGATGGTCGCGATGTGCTCGCCGCTGACCGCCCGGACGTACTTCCCTCCCCACAGCCAGTCGTCGGGATTCCCGGCCCGTGGTTGATGAACCTGCAGCTGCCCCCCGCGCTCATCGGACCAGACGTACCAGCGCTCGGTCTCCTGACCCGCGCGCGATCCCGTCAGGAAGCTGCATCGGCCCTTCCACGCCGGGGCCCCTGCCGTGAAGGGCGCCTCTCCCTGGAAGGCCCCGCGCAGCTCGCGGCAATGCTGGATGTCGCCGGTCGGCGAGAAGTAGTCGACGCGTCCGCGGCTGCCGGTGTCGTCGTCGAAGTGGACGATGTAGCTGCCCTCCAACTGGATCCAGCTGCCCCGCAGCGGATGGCGCCGTTCGGAAGGTCGCATCGGCCCCTCGGCCGAGTTGCCGAGGTTGCGGACGAAGCGGGGGAGGTAGTAGGCCATCGCGCGGGTGGTGGCGACGAGGACCTCGGCGTAGCCGCGTCCATCCGCGTCGTCGGCGCCGCGGCTGTGGATGTCCAGGGGATGGGCGTTGTCGATCCACTGGGCGGCTTCTGCTGCGGGAAAGGTCGGGATGGTCACGCGCTGGGTCTGGAGGATCAGCTGAACCGCGAAGGTCGCCGCCTGGAGGTCGTCCTGGAGCCCGTTCCACTCCCTGATCACGCGCCGCATCTGACGGGCGAGGGCCTTGGTGGCAGCCGGCAGGTCGTCGTAGGCCCGGTCGGAGGCCCGGGTCTGGCGGCCGGACTCCGGCAGGGTGGCGTCGTTGACGGTCGAGCATTGGTCCGAGGTCCGATGCCAGGCCGCGCGGAAGTCGGCGCAGGTCTCGGCCAGCTCCTCGACACGGGGGACGAGCTCGAGCACGTGCTCGGTCACCTCGCGGGCCGTGGATCGTTGCTGGGTCGTGGTCATCGGATGGTCCTCCGGGGCGCAAGGGGGCGTGGCTCAGGGAGCGTGGTGGGGGGAGCGGGCGCACGCCACGACACCAGCTTCAGCTCTTCGCGCTCCCAGGCGACACGCTCGCTCTTGTCGAAGGGGCCCTGACCCGGAAACTCGAAGCGGTACGCGCCCTCCGGGCAGTCTTCCTGGCGCCCGTAGCCCGTGCCGTCGAGAAGGCCCCGCCGCTGGCTGCCGTCCCCGAGATGGAGGATGTACGGAACGAAGGCCGGGGGCCGTCGCGCCCCCTTCGCCGGGTGGTATTCGATGACCCGCCCGCGCGTCTCGCGCACGATGATCTCGTAGTTGCGCCCGGTCGCGAGGGGGATTCTGTCGCGGCCGTGTGCGCGCAGCCGGACCTGTTCTCCTCGCGAGCCGTGCGCTGCAGCCTGGGTCCCGGCGGGGTTGGTGTTCTGCGCTGCGCTCATCGTGTCCTCCCGTGGTGCCGGGAGGTTCTCTAGCGAGAGGGGTGCCAGACCTGCCGCCGCTGGTTTTACCGTGGTGTGGACAGAACAGCGACAAGCCCGGTTTGTCGGAAGACGAACCGCCAGCGACAAACCCGATTGGTCGCTTCAGGAGCGCGCGGAAGCTTGCCAGCACCGTCCATCACGGGAGCACCGCCTCGAGCCCGTGCTCGAGCCCGGTCACCTTCATGGCGTCTCCTGCTGCAATCAGGCGAGCGCGGCCGCGCGGACGGGCGCGAGCGCGGACAGAGGAGGACGGGCCTCGCGGGCTGTCCCGCCGCATCAGCGCTCCGTGTCACCGGACAGGCGACCCGTGCTGGTACAATCCCTGCAAGCCCTGCACAGGAGCAGCGCGTGTCCGAGAGGAACCGCCCGCCCGCCCGTCGCGTCCTGATCGTCGCCGACCTCGAAGGCATCGCCGGGGTCGACAGCGTCGACGCCCTGATCTACGAAGGCCCGGGCCACGATGAGGCCTGCGAGGCGCTGACCCGCGAGCTCGGCGCCGTCGTCGCGAGCCTGCTCGCGCAGGGCTGGGAGGAAGTGCTCGTCAGCGACAGCCACCGCTCCGGCTCACC
Source organism: bacterium (assembly GCA_030428695.1). Next base: position 10,791 of record JAUIEM010000276.1, on the reverse strand, counting down.
GTTCGGCCATGTCGATGTCGCCGAGCTGCCCGACGAGGTCGAGGTCGTGTACGAAGGCGACGCCCTCGCTCCGGAGCTGTTCGACGAGGTGTCGGCCTTCGCCTGCCTCGGCATGCACGCCGGCGCGGGCGGCGCCGGCTTCTGCGCCCACACGATGAACCTCAGCGCCGAGTGGTGGCTGGCCGGGCGGCGCCTGAACGAGACCGACGTGGTCTGCGGACTGGCGGCCGAGCGCGGCCTGCCCGGACTGTTCGTCAGCGGTGGCCCCGGCCTGCGCGCCGAAGTCGGAGAGCGGCTGCCGTTCGTGGCCAGCAAGCGCCGGGTGGGCACGCGGCTGGTCTCGCGTCCCGTCGAAGGGGTCACCGAGGAGCTCGCGCGGGCGGCGGCGGGCGAGCCGGTCGCCGTGCCCCCGGCGCCCGCCGGCGCGATCGAGCTGCGCTTCAAGAGCTGCTGGCAGGCCGCCGCGGCCGTCGGGACGGGAGTGCGCCGGCTCGGCCCACGAGCGGTCGCCTGCGCGGGAGGCAGCTTCCGCGACCGCTACGAGACGGCGCTGCAGGCCCTGCACCGCGCCGATGCGATGCGGGCCGTGCGCGGCAGCCCGGGCGAGCCCGCGTTCGCCGAGGACGTCAAGGCGATGCTCGGGCGCAGCGCCGACGACAGCGGGCTCCGGCTGCCGCGCGCCGCCTTCGCGGCCGCGCTCGCCGCCTTCCTGCGGCTGACGGCCGCGCCCGACCCGCGCGCGGCGGCCCTGCGCGCGCTCAGCCTGCACATGCTCGAGGGCTTCGCGCCGCGCGTGTTCGCCCACTGGGGGCTCGCGGCGGCGTTGCGGGAGGCGGTCGACGCGCTGCGCGCCATCCCCGCGCGGATCGAAGCGGGGCTCGCTGTGTCCGAGGTGGCGGACCGCATCGACGCCTGGTACGTGCGCTGCGAGCGGGGAGGCGGGACCGCGCTCGCCGGGGCCGGGGCGTTGCGCACCTTGCCCGCCGACGGTCCCCAGGAGGCGCTCGAGCGCTGGGTCGCGCGGGCGATGGCGCGGCAGCTGGGGGTGGTGGTCGGGGAGAACCCGGAGCCGGAGGTCCCGCGCTCCGGGGAGCTGTACATCGAGACCCATCGGGTGCTGCTCGCGAGCCGCTTCCTCCGACTCCCCGCCCACGGCGTCCCCTTCCCCCGCCTGGTCCGTGCGCTGTGGGCCGAACGGCTGCTGCTGGCGGCGCCGGGGGTGTGCGCGCGGGGGGAGGTCGACCTCGCGGGCGAGCTGCTGTTCTGTCTGGTCTGGCTCGGCGAGAGCTGCGGACGCGATGTCCAGGCCCTGCTCGACCTGCTGCTCCGCTCCCAGGACGGCGAGGGATGCGTGTGGGACCTTGCCGGTGACGACCCGTCCCACCCTACAGCCGCGGGGATGCTCGCGTTCGCCGGCGTGCTCGAGTCGGATTTTCGGCGCGGTGGCGCGGGCGACCCTGGGTAGGATGAAGGGAGAGATCCAGTGCGGAGGCAAAAGGCATGGGGTTCATGGGTGGAGTCGTCAAGGCGGCGGGCGCGGCCAACACAGCGCGGTCGACCCAGAAGCAGGGCGGCGGTGGCGCAGCGGGCGGCGGCGGCTCGCTGCAGGCGGTGCGCACGCGAAGCTACATCCGCAGCCTGCAGCAGGAGATCGACCTGGTCGAGAGCCGGCTGAAGGCACTGCGGACGGATCTCCGGGAACATCAACAGCTCAAACGCGCGATGACGCGCACGTAGGGAGAACACCATCCATGGGATTCCTCGGAGGCATCGCCAACTCTGTGCCCCCTACCGCCGGGACCAAACCGAAGAGCGGCGGAAGTGGCGGAGGCGGCGGAATCACACCCGGTGACGCCACATCGGTCCAGAAGCACATCGAGCTCCTCAAGAAGCAGATCCAGCGCAACCAGACGCGCCTCAAGATGCTGAAGATCGAGCTCCGGGCCCACGAGAACCACCTCAAGTCGCTCTGACTTGCAGAACGCGGTTCCGCCCGGCGGTCTCCGCCGACGCGCGGCGTCCCTGCACGGACCTGACCGCATCCCGACAATCTCGCGGTAGACGGCGGACCGACCGGCTCCCTATACTGGCGCGAGCCTGCGCGGTTTCCGCCGACAGGCGGCCCAGAAGGTGGAGAATGTCAACCACGGGGGACGGCATGGACGAGGCGAGTCTGCGCGCGGAGTTCGACAAGTTCGACAAGGACGGCACCGGGGCGATCGACTTCGAGGAGTTCGGCCTGCTCCTGCGCTCCCTGGGCCTGGAGATGCGTCCCCAGCAGCGGCGCAAGGGCTTCGAGACCATCGACACGGACGGCAGCGGGCAGATCGGCTTCGAGGAGTTCGCGGTCTGGTGGAGCAAGCTCTGAGCGAGGCCTGCTGCGGACGCTGCCGGCACGCCAACCACGGCACTCTCGACGCCGCGGAGGGCTGGCTCGCCTGCCCCTGGCTCGGGGGGACCTCCGCGGACAGCTCCTGCGCCGTGCGTTTCCGGGCGACCGGCAGCCTGGCCTTCGAGCCCTACGACGGCACGAACGGCACCTGGGGCAACGGCTCCGCTGTCTTCCGCGCCCCGCCGCGTGGCTTCGAGGGGCGCGCGGTCGAGCTCCTCCGGGAAGCGCCGGGCGCGGACCTCGACCTCGACCTGGAGGACTGATGCGATGCAGGCCGAAGAGCTGATCGAGGCGCTCGGCGCCGCCGACTTCTTCGCGGGCTACCCGGAGGACGGCCTCGAGCGCGTCCGCGCCCACCTCGCGGAGGCGAGCCTCGACCCCGACGCCCCGGGCCTGGCGCTGGTCTCGGTCTGGGTCGATCCTACCGCGGTCCAGGGCGAGGGCGCCTGGGCGGCGCTCCTGGCCGACTTCGCCGCCGGCTCCTTCGGCGCCCTCGCGCCGGAGAAGGTCGACGAGAGCGCCGCGGGCGATGCGGTCGCGCTGCGCTTCGAGCAGGCCGGCCAGAGCTTCCAGCAGACCCTGCCCGTCGCCTCCGGGGGGCCCGTGGAGCCGGCGTTCCTGCGCCTGCTCCGCCAGGCCCTCGGCGGCACGCTCGCCTTCCACCTGGCCGAGACCGGCTGGGGCGGGGAGGGCGGCTACCTGCTCGCCGCCCCCGCGGCCTACCGTCGGGCGGTGCAGGCCGGGCTGCTGCCTCCCGCGGTCGATGTCGACGCCAGCGCGATCGACCCGGGGGCGGCGCCTCTCCCGCCGCCGGAGCGCAAGCCCTGGGTCGACATCGACGAGGAGTGGGCCTACTGGATCAACCCCGAGACCTTCCGCATGCCGCGCATCAAGGGCGGGGCGCCGGTCGACACGGTGGTCCTGGTCAAGCGCCGCGAGGAGTTCGTCGTCACCGAGTACTTCGAGGCGACCCCCGAGGGCCTGAGCGACCTGAGCAAGAAGGAGGCCTCGGCGAAGCTCGGCGAGCAGATGCTGACCTACATGCGCCGCCACGGGATGTACCCGCCCGGTGTCGCGATCAAGCGCGCCTTCAAGAACGGCAACGTCGACCTCGCCTACGCCCCGGGCAGCTACGACAGCTTCGTCCTGCGCTTCAGCCCGGAGCAGGTCGGCGGCGAGGTCGTCCCCTTCCTCGACGGCCTCCGGCCCTACCTCGACGGCATCGTCGCGCCGCCGGCCCCGGCGGCCCGCGCCGATCGTGGTCCCGAGGTCGGGCCGGACTGGCGCATCGAGCCGGCGAAGAGCGGCCGGGCGAAGTGCAGGACCTGCTCGCAGAAGATCGCGAAGGGGGCCCTGCGGCTCGGCCAGCCCGACTGGTTCGAGGACCGGCTGAGCTTCCGCTGGCACCACCTCGCCTGCATCCCGGTCGAGGACGTCAGCGTCCTCGAGGGCTTCGCGACCCTCAGCGCGGAGCAGCAGGCCGAGGCGCAGGAGGGCGCCTGAGCCAGGCCGGGTCGAAGGTCAACAGGTGGATGAGCATCATGCCGAGGCTGAGCTCGGCGAACTGGATGACGAAGACCAGCCCGACGTGCATCCCCACCATCCCGCCCCAGGCCAGCATGCGCCCGCGCCGGAACAGGCACAGCGGCGCGAACAGCAGCTCGAGCCCGAGGGTCGCCCAGGTCAGGCCCATCCAGAGCCAGGCCGGGGCGGCGCGCAGCCCGTCCACCCAGAAGGCCGGCCGGGCGAGGGGCCCGTCGAGGATCAGCCCGACCGCTTCGCCGCTGCGCCAGCCCGCGCTGAGCAGCTTGGTCCAGCCCGACCAGGAGTAGGCGACCGCCATCACGATCCAGGCGGCGCGCACGACGTCGGGGGGGATCGGAACCCGCGCCGGCCGGGAGGGGTCCGGTCCGGCCAGCAGCCGGTCGAGGGACCACGGCGGGCGCGCCGGCAGGAACACCGTCGCGAGCATCAGCCAGCCGTTGAAGGGCATCGACGGGTTGAGGGTGAAGGGGTTGCGCTGCCAGAGGAAGGTCCAGCCCGCCCACATCAGCACCGCGCACAGCCGATAGCGCAGGCCGACGGCGTAGCACAGCGAGAGCAGCACCAGCCCGCCGCAGAGGAGCTGCAGCGCGAGGGGGCTGTCCCAGGTGAAGAGCGGGTTCGGGACCTTCCCGTGCAGGGGGCTGAGCGCCGCGTCGGGCAGCATGCCCGCGGCGCTGTACATCTTCTCCGCCCAGGGCAGGAGCCGCGCGAACAGCACGGCGAAGTAGAGGCCGAAGGCGATGCGGAAGACCGCGAGCCGGTCGCCGAGCAGGCCGAGGCCGCGCTCCGTTGTCGGGGGGGCGAGCAGGGTCTCAGCCATCGCGGGCGACCTCCAGGACCGGAGGCGCCTCGCCGCCGCCCCGCGCTTCGATGTGGATCCGCACGCGCCGCGGCGGCGCCTCGCGGTCGAGGGGGGCGAGCAGGTCGCCATCCTCGAGGCCGAAGCACAGGATCGCGTCGCGGGTTGCGGGCTCGATGAAGGGCCCGAAGGCGAGCACCGCCCCGTACACGTTCCGGTACATGTAGGGCCCGGCGATGCGGCTGTAGCGCTCGGCGTCGAGGGCGACGCGGGTCCAGCTTCCGTCGTCCTCCTCCAGCTCGAGGGTGAAGGCGTAGCGGAAGGGCTCGTACGGCCCGACCTGGCAGAACACCCGCGGGTGGGGCGCCGCCAGGCTCGCCTGGCCGAGGCCGGCGAGCAGCTTGCCGGGCCCGGGCCACAGCGGGGTGAGCAGGCTGCCGGCGACGTGGCTCAGGCCGAGGGCGACCAGCAGGCCGAGGCCGAGCTTGCGCATCACGGGCTCGCCTCCGTCAGGGCCGGTGCAGCTTCCCGGGCCCGCTCGTGGACGTCCGTGCAGCGGAGCATCGCGCCGAGCTCGAGCTCGAGCGCCGGGTCGAAGCCGCACTCGGCGGTGAACTCCCGCGGGTTCTCGTAGGTGCCGAACAGCATGTCCCACAGCGGCAGGTCGCCGTAGTTGCTGCTGTGCCGGTCGCGCTGGTGGTGGACGTGGTGCATCTCCGGGCGCTGGATCACGTAGCCGACCCAGACCGGCGTCTTCATGTTCAGGTGGTAGAAGAACTCCGCCGAGGCCGAGAACAGCGTGTTCCAGGCGGCCGCCTCGAGGCCGGCGCCGAGCAGGGTGTAGACGATGCTCGAGGTCAGCAGGCTGTTCGCGACGATCTCGAAGGGGTGCTTGTAGAACGAGGTCAGCACCTCGATGCGGCGCGGCGAGTGGTGGACCTGGTGGAAGACCCGCCACAACCACGGCACCGTGTGCCGCCAGCGGTGCCACCAGTAGTAGATGAAGGTCTGGATCACGTACACGAGCAGCCCGGCCAGCGGCGCGGCCAGGGAGTCGAGGCGGAACAGCGACCAGGACTGGAAGGCGTGGTCCCAGGTCCAGCCGGCGATGAACACGCTGGCGAGCTGGAAGCCGTTGAGCAGCACCACCCGCCGCATCCAGCCCTGGACCTTCGGCAGCTTCCAGCCGGGCCGCAGGCGCTCCGCCGCCAGGGCGACGAAGGCGATCGCGAACACCCAGACGATGAACATCCTCTTTCCTCGGTGTCGGAGACAGACGATGGGGAACACATCGCGTGCCGGGTCCGCGAGCGGCCTGCGGGGCGGGGTGCCGCGGATCACCTGTCCTCGCTTCGCCGGAGGATGGACATCCGCTGCACGGATGCCCTGCACTGCATGGACAGATGACCTGCGCGCGCAGGGGTGTCGGGTGCGTCCGGAATCCGTACACCCGGCTCCGCGAAGATCTCGGGGGATTCCTCCTCCCGCCGCCTGATGGAGGGCTGCTCGGGATCGGTACAGGCCTTGCTTCCGACCCTCCTCAGCCAGAGGAGGGTGGTCGATGAGTGACAAGAAGATCGCGCGGCTGCAGGCGAAGATCCGCGCGCTGCAGAAGCAGCTGGACGCCAAACGCAAAGAGCTGGGGAAGCCGACCGCCGGCCCCTCGGCGACGGGTCGGTTGGGGGCGGTGCTCGCCTTCGCGAGCGGGCGCTTCGACGAGGCGTTGCGCATCGCCTCCAGGCGGAGCGACAAGGGCCTGTACAACCACATGAAGGCCTTCGTGAAGGCCTACCGCGTCGGCCTCGCGGCCTACGACAAGCGCGAGTTCGACACCGCCGCCCCCGAGCTGCTGCGCGCGATGCAGTTGACCCGGCCGCTCGGGGGGCTGGCGATGAAGCACGTCCCCCGGATCCGCAAACTGGCCGCGATCTGCTATTTCTACAAGGGCACGCTCGCGATGAGCGGCCTGCAGTACGCCCAGGCCTTCGCCTACTTCACCACCGCGAAGCGTTTCGCCCCCGAGCTGCGGTCGCTGGCCAGCAAGTTCGCCCAGCTCGAGCAGATCGCCCGCAGCAAGATGAAGATCGCGATGAAGAACCCGAACGAGCACACCAGCGATGGCCGCTCGATCTGCAAGCTGCAGCTGATCGGTGCCGCGCGCCTGGTGCCGAAGGGCTCGGAGCTGCACAAGCAGCTGCGCAAGGCCGAGGCGCAGTGCCAGTAGGGTTTGGATGTGAAGGAAGGGGGCGCCCCGGACGAACATCCAACGCCAAGGCCGCACATCCCGGAGGATGTGCGGCCTGGAGATAGCGACGACTGGACTTGAACCAGTGACCTAGGGCTTATGAATCCCCCGCTCTACCGACTGAGCTACGTCGCCACAACGCGGCGGGTACTTTAGGCCCGCCCCTCCCGGCTGTCAACATCTTTCGTCCTCCGTCGCCCGAAATCCGGACGCGGCGGGAGCTCGGCGAGGCGCCGCAGGCCCTCCGCGATCGCCGCCTCGAGCTGCGGATCCCGCGCGCTCGCGGCCACCGGCAGCGCGACCTCGATGTCCGGCGTCACGCCGCCGTTCTCGATGGTCCAGCCGTCGCGGGCGGACCAGAAGGCGAACTCCGGCTGGGTGGTCCAGCTGCCGTCGACCAGCTCGCGGCGGGGGAGGATGCCGATCACCCCGCCCCAGGTGCGGGTGCCGACCAGGGGGCCGAGGCCCATCACCTGGAAGCCGTGGCAGAAGATGTCGCCGTCGGAGCCCGAGTGCTCGTTGCACAGCGCGATCAGCGGCCCGCGCACCGACTCGGAGGGGTAGGGCTCCGGGGTCTCCCAGCGCGACACGTCGTAGCCGAGGCGGGTGCGCGTCAGCCGGCCGAGGATCAGCTGGGAGACGTTGCCCCCGCCGTTGTAGCGCACGTCGACCAGCAGCCCGTCGCGGTTCCACTCCGAGAAGTAGTGGCGCATGAAGTCGGAGTAGCCGGTCGCGCCCATGTCCGGCACGTGCACGTAGCCGAGCCGCCCGGCGCTCGCCTCGTGCACCCGCGCCCGGTTGCCGAGCACCCACTGGCGGTAGCGCAGGGCGCGCTCGCCCTTGAGGGTGCGGACCTCGGCCTCGCGCTCCTCGCCGTCGCGCAGCAGCCGCAGGCGCACCGGCCGGCCCGCCTTGTGCACGAGGGCTTCGGGCGGCGCGAGATGGCGGCCGAGGCGGGTCTGGTCGACCGCGAGCAGCACGTCGCCGACCCGGACATCGACGCCGGGGACGGTCAGCGGGGAGCGGGTGGTCGGGTCCCAGGGCTCGCCGGCCAGGATGCGCTCGATGCGGTAGCCCCCGGCCTCGTCCCAGGCGAAGTCGGCGCCGAGGGCCCCGACCGGGTAGGTCGGCGGCCGGGCGTAGTCGCCGCCGCGCTCGTAGGCGTGGGAGGTGCCGAGCTCGCCGTGCAGCTCCCAGACCAGGTCGGAGAACTCCGACCGGCAGCCGACCCGCTCGACCAGCGGGGCGTAGCGGGCGTAGCAGGCGTCCCAGTCGACGCCGCCCATGTCCTCGACCCAGAAGTAGTCGCGCTGCAGGCGCCAGATCTCCCGGAACATCTGCGCCCACTCGCGGGTCGGCTCGACCTCGACGCGGAAGCGCGACCAGGGCACGATACCGCTCGCCCGGCCCGGGGTCTCCGGGCCTTCGGGCGGCTTCTCGCCGGCCTTGAGCACGCGCAGGGCGTGGCCGGTGTAGACCAGCAGGGCCTTGCGGTCGCGGGAGAGGGAGAAGCCCTCGACGCCGTCGAGGAGGAGCTCCTCCTTGCGGGACTTCCACTCGTACACCTTGAGCTCGCCCTCGGCCTCGTCGTGGTCCCGGTCTTCCTCGTCGGGCTCGTCGTCGCCGTCGGGGAAGACGGTGTACAGCACCTTGCCGCGGAGCGCCTCGATCTGGCCGTAGGCGCCCTCCTCGACGGGGAAGCGCAGCACGCGGGTGCACAGTCCCTCGGCGTCGATCTCGAGGATCGGCGCGGGCGCGTCGGCGTCGGCCTCCGCGCCTTCCTCCTGATCCTCCGATTCCTCTTCGTCCTCTTCCTCTTCGTCTTCTTCGTCGTCCTTGTCGTCGCAGCCCTCGGGCGGGCGCGGGTGGCTCTCGAAGGGGTCGGGGGCGGCGGCGGACAGCAGCACCAGGTAGGGCCGCATCCCGGAGCGGAACTCCGGGTCGTGGAAGAAGCTCTCGAGCCCGTGGTGGAAGGTGCGGCAGGAGAGGAAGCAGACGAAGCGCCCGTCCGGGTCGAAGCTCGGGTGCACATCCCGGAACAGGGGCGGCGTCGCGACCAACCGCAGCCGGTCCTCGAGGCGCAGCAGGATGATCGAGCGCGTCTCGCGGGTCTCGGCGGCGCTGTACGCGAGCCAGCCACCGCAGGGCGAGAGCTCGAGGTCCTGCACCGGCGAGAAGGCGTTGCGCTCGAGGACCTCGACGCGGCGCTCCTCGAGATCGACGGAGAGCAGCTCGCGGCGGTGGTTGCTGATCAGCACCCGGCGCGCGGAGGCGACGATCAGCTCGAGGGCGACGCCGAGGTCGAGCTCCTCGAAGCGGGTCGGCGCCGCGGTGTGGTCGGCGGGGAAGAGCTCGAGGCGCTCCTCGCCGCCGCGGTCGGAGATGCAGAGCAGCGCCTCCCGGTCGCTCGGCGGGGCGTCCTCCTCTTGCGGCGCGGGCAGGAACTCCGCGAGCCGGTAGCGCACCCCCTGGGCTTCACCGCGGCGCGCGACCGGCCCTTCCCACGGTCCTCCCGTCAGCAGCTTGCCGCGCACCACCGCCGCGAGGTGGGTGCCGGAGCCGTCGAGCTCGGCGCTCTCGAAGTAGGCGGAGGCCGGCACGAAGCGGCGCTGGCACTGGGTGCGCGAGGAGCGCAGTCGCACCTCGAGGCGGCGGCTGCCCTCGTCGCGGTCGAAGCGGTACAGCGCCGCCCCGCAGGCGTACACCACGCTGCCGCCGCGGGCCTGGGCGTGGCGGACGTAGAAGTCCTCGTGGCGCGTCTCCTTGCGCAGGTCGCTGCCGTCGGCGGCACAGGACCAGAGGTTGCCCGTGCCGTCGTGGTCGGAGATGAAGAACACCCGCTCGCCGAGCCACATCGGGCAGGCGAGGTTGCCGTCGAGCTCGACCAGCGGCCGGAAGCCGTCGCCGTCCGCGACAAAGAGCACCCCGACGGCGCCGCCCCGGTAGCGCTTCCAGCGGGCCGGGTCCTCGGTGTTGCGGCCGAGCACCAGGCGCGGGCCGTAAGCGACGGCGTGGGCCGGGCCGTAGGGAAGCGCCTCCGGCAGCCCGCCTGCGGGGTCTACGGCGAACAACACCTCCGCCCGCTCGCTGGGCTGGTCCGCGCTGCTCTTGAAGACGATGCGCCCGGCGGGATCCCAGCCGCACACCCCGCTCGCGGTCGTGAAGCTCAGCCGCCGCGGGCGGCCGCCGGCCAGGGGCATGCAGTAGACCTCGGCGGGACCCTCCTCGCGCGCGAGGTAGGCGACGTGGGTGCCGTCGGGGGAGATGCAGGGCTCGCTGCACAGCCCCCGGTGCTCGGTCAGGCGGAAGGCGTCGCCGCCGTCGCGGGGACAGACCCACAGGTCGTCCTCGGAGACGAAGACGAGCTCGTCGTCTCCCAGGGTCGGCCAGCGGTAGTAGCCCGCGACTGCCATCGGGCGCTCTCCTTCGTAGAAAGCCGGACAGTGTACCGGAGAGGGAGCCCGCTGGCGAGGGAGGGCTCAGGCGACGAAGGCGAGCCCGAGCACGGTGGCGGCGACGGAAGCCGAGCGGGGTCGCCGTCGGCAGCCAGGCGTCGAGGGCGCGCGCCGTGCGCTTCCGCAGCGTGGGCAGAAGCCGCGTGGCCTCCGGGGCAAGGCCCGTCGGGGCCGGGGGGCGTCGGCGGCGGCCGCTCGCGCAGCCCATCCCGCGTCGTCGTACGCGAGCGATCCCGCTCCGAGGATCCTGCGAATCGCGCCAGCCGCTCGTGTCGCTGTGTGCGCTGCCGTACGGACACGCTGCCGGGTACCGCGCATCCTCCCAGCATATGGTGTTCTGAACCGTATCCGAGGT
>JAUIEM010000275.1 GCA_030428695.1 bacterium | reverse complement strand
CATCTCCCGCACCGAGGTGTCCCAGGTCACGCTGCGCAGCTCGACCCACTGCTCGTCGAAGACGATCTCGAAGCTGTAGGCAGTGTCCGTCGCGACGAGCGGGTCGACCCACACCGACTTGGTCATCGTCACGCCGGACGGCCGCGCGTACACGGCGTGTCCGTCGCGGCCGGTGTGCAGCGTGTAGCCGCTCGGGCCCTCCGGATCGTTCGCCAGCCACTGCATCTCGTCGTCGGTAGAGAGCAGGTCGGCCTTGCGGAAGAGGGCGACCTTGACCAGGCGACGGGCGTGGATGCTGCCCTCGCGCGGGGCCTCGACCGGGATGGTCACGATCGTCCGGTTGTTCTCCATGTCGAGCGCGTCGCGGGCGACGGGCGTCTCGGGCACCGGCTCGCCCGACGACGGATCGATCGGGTCGGGGATCCACTCCCGCTCGGGGATGTGGACGAGCCGGTCGAAGGGCGGGCCGACGGTCGCGTCGGCGAAGCCGCCCTTGGGCCGGTAGACCAGCGTGCCGTCGCGGCGCACCGACTTGACGATGCCCCAGTCGTCGTTGACCTCGACGTACATGCCGACCCGCAGCTCGTCGGCCGCGATCGGTCCGTAGGCGGGCAGCCCCTCGGGCGGGGGCTCGACGGGCGGCGGGGCGTCGGGATCGAGCACGCGGTCCTTGCGCTTGATCGTCATGTCGCTCGAGTCGTACTCCGCGCGGCTGATCGTCCGCTCGGTGCCGCTGAAGAACACCCTGATCTCGCCGCTGTTGACGACCCGCACCAGGCACAGGGCGTCGCCGTCCTTGAGGACGTCGTTGACCTTGATCTCGTCGAAGGGGATGCGGCGAAACTCGTCCGCCGCCGCGGGCAACGCGGCGAGCAGGACGGCGAGGAGCGGAGGGAGCGCGCGGAGGCGCACGGAGCTGGACAACATCGGGATCTCCCGCGGACGGACCTGCCCTCAAGGTAGATCCGACGCGGGCTCTTCGCAACCCGACGTCCCGTGCCCCGGGTTCTCGCGGAGGGGAAGGGGGAGATCAGCCCTCGGGCTCGGCCCCGTAGATGCGCGGGGCGATGGTCGTGTCGCTCTGCAGCCGCAGGACGAGCTGCCCCTCATCGGCCTTCTCGACCTTCCAGGTGCGGTCGGTCTCGGGATTCGGCTCCTCTCCGGCGGACATCGTCAACGTGGTCTCGCCCTCGTCGTCCCACTTCCAGTAGCCGCGGTCCTGGCTCTCGAAGATGCCCTCGCCGCTGGTGATCTGCCACATGTAGCGGGTCTTGTCCTTGTTGAGGTAGAACACCAGGTGCTTCTCGGACAGGGTGTCGGCGATCGCTCCGACATCACCCTCGAGGTTGATCTCGGCGGTGATGCCCGTCCCTTCCTTGATCGCGGCCTCGCGGGCCGTCTTGGTCGCTTCGGGGTGGTAGTACCAGTACTTGCCCTTGCCTTCGGGTCCGCCCATCAACAGGGCGGTCTTCTCGGACACCGCGATGCTGCTGTCGCCGCAGGCGGTCAGAAACAGGGCGCCGCACAGGGATGCGGCCGCCAGGAGCAGGGTTCTCGTCTTCATCGTCGTACCTCTCGGTGTGAGTCCGCGCTCGTCGAGCGCCAGAGGAGCTCTATAGCTCACGCAGAGTCTACCACAGAGGGCGTGACCGGGGCGTGGGGGAAGGCGTTACAAAAGGTCAGCCCGGATCAGGTCAGTCGTCGGTGATGACGAAGAAGTCGCCGCCGGACTCTTCTTCCTCGAGCAGGTCGCGCTCCTCTTCCTGCGGCGTCGGCGGGTGCGCGAAGTAGCGGTACAGCACCGACTGGGGCAGGCCCTCGTCGTCGAAGGCCTGGACCTCGATCTCGCTGCCGTGGAAGAGGTTGGTCTCGGTGTACACCTTCTCGTTGTCGACCTTCACCAGCGCGCCGGGCTGAGGGCCGCAGTAGACGCGGGGATGGAAGTAACGCAAGCCCTTCTTGCGGAAGCGCAGGGTGCCCGGCAGCTCGGCGGTGCCGACCGCGCCGCTGCGGCCCCTCGCCCACGCGCGCAGGGGCGTCTTCTCGGCCCCGACCGCGCTGCCCTTGCGCTTCAGCTGCTCGTCCTTCCAGGTCGGGCGGCCGAACCACAGGAACAGCCCGAGCAACAGGAGCAGGGCGGCCGGCAGCCACACCGGCCACCAGGCCCACAGCTGCTCGGCCTGGCTGGCGGGCGGCACGGACAGGGGGCGGCTCCAGTTCAGCAGCTCGCCGGCCTCGGCTCGCAGGTCGAGCCGGGCGGGCACCTCGTGCAGCGCCGTCCAGGCATCGCAGCGCAGGCCGAGCTCGAAGGGCACCCCGGGCTCGACCGTGACCCAGGTGTCGGGCGTGAGGGGCTCGCCGCCGAGGGTCCAGGTCACCGCCGTCGCGAGCTCGGGGCTCGGGTGCACGAGCAGCTCGACTGCGAGCTCTTCCCCCGGGGCGCGGCTGACCTCGGCCTGCAGGCTGGCGACGCCGCGGTCGCTGGCGACGCGGCGCAGGGGGAAGGGCGTCGGCGGCTCTTCCCCGGCCCAGGCGTCGCGCACCTCGAGGCTGCGGGCGCGGGCGAGCACGTCGACCTCGGACACCAGGCGGAAGGGCGCGTCGGCCGGCGCGGCGAGCCGGTAGCGGCCGGCGGCGGGCAGCTCGAGCCAGCCCTCGTAGCGCGCGCCGCGGCGGGCCAGGGGGACGCGGCCGAGCGTCGGCGAGCGCAACGCGAGGTGCAGGCTGTCCGGTCCGGCCGCATCGCCGTCGGTGAAGGAGGCGAACAGCCGCAGGCGGGCCCCGACGAAGGCGAGCGAGTCGGCCTCGACGCGCAGGGCGCGCGGACGGACCGTCAGCGGAACCTCGACCGCCGCGGGCCGGTAGGCGTAGCGCCCCTCTTCGTCGGGGAAGGCCGCGAGCGCGAGCTCGAGCGTGGCCTCGCCGGCGGGAAGCGGCGGGAGCGCGAGGGTGCGGACGCTCGTCACGCCCTGCTCGGCCCCGACCTTCCAGCGCAGCTCGAAGTCCGGCAGCGGCGCCGTCCCGGGCAGCACCGCCCCGCCGCTCGCGAAGATGAGGGGCAGGGAAGAGGCGCGGGCGGCGGTCAGCGCGGCGGCCTCGACGGAGACCGTCAGGTCCGGCACCGCCCCGATCCAGACGTCGAGGTCGAGCGCGGTGCTCCCGTCGTGGGCGATGCCGAGCAGCCCGTCCCCCGCGCCCGGCCGCTCGACCGTCAGGATCCGCCACGGCTCCCCGGCGCCGCGCTCGACGGGCTCGCCCTCGACGCCGCTGAGGCTGAGGGCGAAGTCGCCGCCGGCGAAGACCGCGACGCGCAGGGCCGCGCAGCCGGCGGGCAGCCGGAAGGGCTGCTGGACCGTGCCCCCCGCGGGCAGGCCGAGGCGCCGCTGGACCAGGGTCAGCCCCCAGGCGGCGGCGTCGGGCGGGCGGCTGGCGAGCAGCGCCCCGAGCAGGGCGTCGGGGCGGACCCGGACGCGCTCGGCGGAGAGGCTCTCGGCGAGGCTGTCGAAGGCCGGGCTCGGCCCGTCCCCGAGCTGCAGCAGCGTGCAGTGCGGAGCGCGCCGGGCGAGGCGCGGCAGGGTCTCTTCCTGGAACAGGGCGAGGGCGGCCGCGTTCAGGTCGTCGCGGCGGGCCCCGGGGCCGGCGCGCTCGAGGTACTCCGGGCGGACCTCCGCGCCCTCGACGACGTCGAGCGCGCCGTCGCTGATCACGATCAGCCACAGCGGGCGCGCGCCCGGCTCCGGCAGCATCGCCTCGAAGGCCGGCCCGAAGGCCGCGTTGAGGTCGGAGGCCCCGCCGTCGTCGAGGATGTTGTCGGCGATCGCGCGGCTGAGCTCGGCGACCACGCGTTCGCGCGCCGCGGCCTCGGCCGGGAGCGCGACCAGCGGGTGGACCTGGGCGCCGCGGGCCTCGGTCTCGAGCCAGCCCGCGAAGCGGAGGATCCCGATCCGCGCGTCCGGCGCCCCCGCGAGCAGCTCGACCAGCGCCGTCCCGGCGGCCTTGCGCAGGGCCTGCGGGTCGCTGTGCCGGTTGCTGCCCGAGCTGTCGACGATCAGCACGACATCGAGGGCCAGCGCCGGCAAGGCGCACAGGAGGAGGCACAACGCGAGCAGCGCGCCCGGCCCGGCGCGCGGCGCGACGGCTTCCGCATCCGCGAGGCTCACCGCCCGACCTCCACCCGCAGCGGCAGCTCGTGCCGCGCGGCCTCGCCCCCGTCGTCGGGGCTGCACACCAGGGTCAGGCTGCCGGCGTAGGTGCCCGGCGGCAGGTCGCTGCCGAGCCAGACGCGCACCGTCCAGGCCCGGGGCGTGCCGACTTCGAGCCGCGCGCCCCCCCAGCCCTCGGGCGTCAGCTCGAGGTCGTAGCGCGGGGCGATGCGGGCGCCGTCCGGGCCTTCCAGCGTCCCTCCGCTCAGCTGCACGTCGCAGGCCGCACGGTAGCGCAGGACGACCTCGCAGCGGCCTGTGGCGGAGCCTCCGGGCGCCCCCCCCAGCTCGAGCGCCGCCGGCAGCTCGAGCCGCGGCCGCGGGGCGGCGACTTCGACCCGGCAGGGGAGCTCGGCGCGCAGGCCCTCGGGCAGCTCGACGGCCAGGCTTCCCCGGTAGCTGCCCGGCCGGGCGTCGGCGCTCGCCGTTACGGTCAGGCTGTCGCCGACCGTCGCCCGCAGTCCGGCGCCCGCCTCGAAGGACGGCGCGATCAGCCCCGGGGCGGCGCCGGGCACCGCCGGCTCGAGGCGCAGGCCGAGGGGCTGGCTCGCCGCCTCGCCCGGAGCGAGGGCGAAGCGGAAGGCGTCGGGCCCGGACAGCGCGTAGAGGCTGCGCTCGACGCGCACCTCGGGGAAGGGCAGCGCGACCTCGCCGCTCGTCGCCGTGCCGCGCAGGGCGAAGCCCTGGCGCCCGAGGCTGCCGCGGGCCGGCAGGGTGACGACGACGGTCGCGGCCCCGTCCGCCGGCAGGCGCAGCGCCGCCGGGGCGACCCCTCCGCCCTCGACCGCCAGCCCGGAGACGTCGACCGCGGCCCCCTGCGCCCGCAGCACCACCTCGGCCCGGAGGTCGGCGCCGCCGGCCAGGGCGGCGCCCGCGTCGGCGACGGGGGTGTCGCAGAGCAGGGCGTAGCCGAGGGCGTCCTCGACCACGAAGCTGACCGACTTGCCGATCTCGGCCTCGGCCCGGTCGCTGAACCGCACGCGCACCCGGGCGTTGGCGGTGTAGGTGGCGGGCTCGCCGGACAGCCGCGCGCTGCCCTCGTAGATCAGCTCCCGGCCGCTGACCGCGGCCAGCTCGAGCGCGATGGTGCGCGGCTCGCCGGTCTCGCCCCGCAGGCGGACCTCGACGCTGGCCTGCGCGCGCAGCTGCTCGAGCACCTCGGCGTTCTCGCCGCGCACCCGCAGGGCGAAGGCGGCGGCCTCGCCGCGCTTGTAGCTGCGCCGCGGGTAGCCGCTGACGAAGTCGAGCCGGAAGGGCGGCTTCTGGAGGATGTAGCCCGCGCGCGGCGGGATGCTCGCCTCGATCTCCCAGCGCCCCGGCTCGGGGGCGAGCACGTGGGCGACCTCGAAGTCACGGCGTGGGGAGCCGCGGGAGGGGAAGTGGAAGCAGCGCGCGGGGTCGCCGAGAGCCTGCTCGCCCCCCTCGAAGAACAGCCGCTCGAAGCGTCCCTTCGGCTCGAGGGCGACGAAGGCGAGGCCCTCGGTGCCGGCCAGCGCCCGCACGGAGCGCTCGGCGCCGCGGTAGACGAGGTAGTCCTCGATGTCGCCGAGGATGGAGAGGAAGGCCTCGATCAGCTCGCGCGGCTCTCCGACGTGGTAGTAGGCGCCCCCGGTCACCGCCGCCATGCGCGCGGTCACCTTGTCGTGGGCCGCGCTGCCGAGGGTCATGCTGAACACCCGCCAGCCCTTCTCGATCGAGCCGCCGAGCTCGCGGGCGAGCAGCTCGGCCGACTGCCGGGAAGGGCGCCCGTCGGTCAGGAAGATCACCGTCGCTCCGGCCTTCGCGTTGGCCGCCTCGAGGGTCTGCTGGGCGAGCCGGATCGCCGACACGAAGTTCGTCTCGCCCCAGGGCCGGGCCCGCTCGAGGGCCTCGATGACCTCGAGCCGGTCGCGGGCGCCCTTCACCTCGCGCACGGGCGCCAGCACCCGGGCGCGGGTGCTGTAGGTGATGCAGCCGAGGTTGTCGCCCTGTTTGATCAGGCTGGCGGCGAGCTGCGCGCCCTGGGTGGCGAAGCGCTGCGGGTCGTTGCTGTTCATGCTGTTGCTGATGTCGACGACCAGCAGCACGGTCTTCCCGGTCGGCGCGAAGGAGCGCACCAGGCTGTGGGTGGAGGTGCAGCCGACACAGCCGACGAGGAGCCACAAGAGGAGGCCCGCCGCGAGCGCGGCCCGCGGTCGAGCGGGGAGCCCAGGTCTGGTTCGCATCGTCACTTCGGTGTTCGCAAAGCGGAAGTCTACCGTCTCGGCGGGCCCCGGGTAAAGGACTGTTCGCTCGCGCCCCCCGGCACGCGCCCGGGCCGTGCTGCACACCTCTGCACAGTGTGTGCAGCGGCGCGTGTCCGTCTCCGGGGTATCCTCCGTCATCCGCCTGGCAGGCCGATCCTCACTCTGGTACGCGGGTTGCGACCACGCCTCCCGCACACCGTCCCCGAGGACGGCCACCACGTTCCCAAGGAGGATCCGATGGACGCCCGCAAGCTCGCGACTCCCCTCATCCTGGGCGGGCTCGCCCTGTACTCCGTGTTTCTCGTCCGCAGCCTGTTCGCCGTCTGGGCGAACGCCGCGGTGTTCAGCGGCCTGACCCTGAAGTACGGCCTGCTGCTGTTGCTCGGCATCGCCGTCGTCGCCCTGCGCGGCCGCCTCGGCAACAAGCCGATCTACGCCCTGGTCGGCCTGTGCGCGCTGTTGTTCCACGCCGACCAGCTGACGATCCCCGGGCGCGCGATCCAGACCTTCGCGAGCGCCGACCTGGTCGCCGCGGTCGAGGCGAAGGAAGAGGCCGAGCTCAACCTGCGCGGCGGCCCCCTGCGCGAGGACTACGACTACTACGACGGCCTGATCCAGGCGCTCGAGAAGCCCTTCTACCAGCTGAAGCCCGAGCACATCCCCGCCCGCGACGAGCGCGTGCAGGAGGTGACCGCCCGCCGCGACGCCTGCGACTACTCCGACGTGCAGGTCACCGCCGACTACCTCGAGGCGATGTACGACGCGGAGTACGAGCTGAAGACCGCGAAGGCCGACGCGGAGAAGCAGGCGGCGGCGCTGCTCTGGGCGAAGAACTTCGACGCGGCGATCCTGTGCGGGGTCTTCCTGATGCTGCTCGGCGCCCTCGCCCCGGCCGTGGCTCCGGCCGCCGCCGCCGCTTCCTCCGCTTCCTCCGCTTCCTCCGCTTCCTCCGCTTCCTCCGCGCCGACCCCCGCCGCCGCGCCGCCCCCCGTGCAGGCCACGCCGCGCCCGCCGCAGCAGGCCGCCGCGCGCCCGCCGATGCCTCCCCAGCATCCGCCGAGGCCCCCGCAGCACCCTGCGATGGCGGCGCAGCGTCCGTCCCACCCGCCGGTCCCGGCCGCGCCGCGGCGTTGATTCCCCCGCGCTCTCCGCGCGCCGCCGGGTCCGGCCCTCACGCCGGGAGCATCCCCCGCAGGAGCGCCGCGCCGTGCGCGCGCAGCAGGCTCTCGAAGTCGAAGCGCATCGCGGCGAACTCCGGCCGCGCGATCACCTCCTGGACGACCGGCGCCGGATGGCAGTGGGGCCAGAAGCCACCGGCCGCCATCACGAGCTGGGCGCTGAAGCGGTAGGCCCCCTCGAGGCCGAGCGCCGGCACCGCGGCGACCAGGGCCTCGAGCACCGGCGGCAGGAGCCCCTGCATCGCCCGCTTGAAGCGCAGCACCGTGTCCGCCGACACGTTCTGCTCGAGCACCCCCGCGAGGGCCGCGAACAGCACGCAGAAACGCGGCCGCGCGACGATGGCCGTCGCGAAGGCCGCGGCGACCGCGTCGCTGTCGGCGCTGCCCGCGAGCGGGCGCAGGGCCTCGTGGAGGGAGGAGAGGAAGGCGCGCTCCTCGTCGAGCAGGAGCTCGAGCAGCACCGCCTCGCGGCTCTCGAAGTAGCGGTAGATGTTCGCCTTCGCGATCCCCGCCTGGCGGGCGATGGCGTTCAAGCCCGTCGCGTCGAGCCCCCCGGCGTCGAGCAGGGCCGCCGCGGCCTTCAGGATCTCCCGCCGCCGCTCGGCCTTCTGCGCCGGCTTGCGCGCGCGCTTCCAGGTCTTCTTCGCTGCCATCGGCCCTCCCCGAAAAAAATCTACCCGATCGCTTGACAAGTTACCAGTGGTCATCTAATAAATGACCGTCGGTCACATATTGCCTGAAGGGAAAAAACCAGGCTGCGGAGGACACCCCATGGCTGAGACACGCGTCGCCCTCGTCACCGGAGCCTCGTCGGGCATCGGAGCCGCCATCGCCGAGCGCCTGCTGGCGGACGGGCTGGTCGTCTACGGAGCCGCCCGCCGGGTCGAGAAGATGGAGCCGCTGCAGGCGAAGGGCGCGAAGACCCTGAAGATGGACATCACGAAGGAAGAGGAGGTCGCCGCGGTCATCCGCACCATCGAGGAGCAGGACGGGGGCGTCGACGTCCTGGTCAACAACGCCGGCTTCGGCATGTACGGCGCGATGGAAGACACGAGCATCGAGGACGCCCGCTACCAGTTCGAGGTCAACCTGTTCGGCCTCGCCCGGGTCACCAAGGGCGTCCTGCCCGGCATGCGCCAAAAGGGCGCGGGCCGGATCATCAACATCAGCTCGGTCGGCGGCAAGATCTACACCCCCCTCGGCTCCTGGTACCACGCGACCAAGCACGCCCTCGAGGGCTGGTCCGATTGCCTTCGTCTCGAGCTCAAGGCCTTCGGGATCCATGTCGTCGTCGTCGAGCCCGGACTGATCGACACCGAGTTTGGCGACACGATGCTCGGCCCGATGATGGAGCGTTCGGGCAGCGGACCCTACGCCGAGCTCGCCGGCAAGCTCGAGAAGGCGACACGCGCCTCGTACAAGGAGGGTGCGGCCTCGCCTCCGTCGGTGATCGCGAAGGCCATCAGCAAGGCGGTGCGGGCGCGCAAGCCGAAGATCCGCTACGTCGCGGGCAAGTACGCGCGTCCTCTGTTGTTCCTGCGCAAGTGGTTCGGCGATCGGCTCTTCGACGCGGCGGTGATGAGCCAGGTGAAGTAGGGCTCAGCTCCGAAGTCCGGCCGCTGCGAGGGCCCGCCCTGCGCGGCTCTCCGCCCCGGCCGTGCCGTCATGTCACCGTATGCCGCGGGAGCTCGACCGGCGTTGCTGCGCTGGAGCAGGCTCAGTCCTCGCCCGCTCCCACGCTCCCGAAGTCCGGCCACAGCCGGCGCTCGACGCGTCCGCGTAGCCCGAGGACGGGGAGCGGCCCGAGCTGCCGGCTGTCGATCGAGCCGGGCCGGTTGTCCCCGAGCACGTAGACCTCTCCCGTGCCGAGCACGCAGCCTGTGAAGGCGCTGTCCCCGGGCACGATGCGGTAGCGCCGGCCGTCGTTGAGCTCCTGGCCCTCTCTGCCGAGCACTTCGCCGTTCAGGGCGAAGCGTCCGCCGACGAAGGAGACGGTGTCGCCGGCCAGGGCGACCACCCGCTTGATGTAGGTCCGGTACGGCTGGTCCGGGTGGGCGAAGACGACGATGTCCCCGCGCCGGATCGGCTCCCGCGTGTAGGCGAGCAGGTCGGCGAGCACGACGTCGCCGGAGCGCAGGGTCGGCGTCATCGAGCCCGCCGCTACACGGTAGGCCGCGCCGACCTGCGCGCGGATCTGCGCCGCGCAACCGAGCGAGACCGGCAGGGGCAGGAGGAACAGCGCGAGGTACACGGACCAGCGGTTGTAGTCCCGGAGCGCGTAGGCGGGGTCGGCGCGCCGGGCCGTGCGGCGGGCGTCGACCAGGGCGTAGAGCCAGACGAGGAGGAAGCCGAGGGCGCTGGCGAGCGCGGCGCCCCCGTAGCCGTAGGCGGCGGCGAGCACGGCGACGGCGCCGAGGGCGGTCGAGAAGAGGATCAGCACCAGGCCGCGGGCGATCGCGCCAGCGTAGACCTGGCCGAGGCCGGGAGCGAGCAGGCTGAGGGCCGCCGCGCGTAGCGGTCGGCGGGGGCTGGGGGCCATCAGAACGCCTCCGGCAGGCCGGCGAGCAGCCAGCTGTAGAGCATCGCCCCGCACAGCGCGGCGATGCGGGCGAGGCCGAGGCCGAAGCCGAGGCCGAGGAGCAGGGCCGCGCGTCGATCCGGTGGCGGTTCGTCCCCGGCGGAATCCGGCGGGAGCGGGGAAGCCGCGGGTCGGGCGGGGACGTGGCGGGAGTCGGCGGCGGCTCGCTCAGCCTTCGTGGGGACGCTGGCTTCCGCGGGGAAACTGGCTTCCGCGGGGACGCTGGCGTCCGCTGGGAAACTGGCTTCCGCGGGGGCGCAGGCTGCCGCGGGGGCGCTGGCTTCCGCGGGGGCGCTGGCTTCCGCGGGGACGCTGGCTTCCACGGGGACGCCGCCTTCCGCGCGGACGCTCTCCATCACGCGGGCGGCGAAGTCACGGGAAGCGCGTTCGGCGCGCAGATCCTGCTCCCAGCGTTCGAGCGCATCGGGTTCCCTCTCGTTCATCCCTGTCTCTCTCCTGTATATGCGCGTAAGCTCGCGCGCAGACGCTCCCGGGCCCGGCTGACCCGCGCCCGCACGGTTCCCTCGGCGACGCCTTCGAGGGCGGCGATCTCGGCGTAGGCGAGCTGCCCGCTCACCCGCATCGCGAAGGCCCGCCGCAGCTCGCCCGGCAGCCGGCGGAGGGCGCTCTCGAGCTGTGCGGCGAGCTCTTCCGCGCAGGCCCGCGCCTCGCTCGTCGCGGGCGTCGCGGGCTCCGGCGCGGGGCCGAGCCGGGGGCGGTGGCGGGCGAGCTCGTGGAGGCAGCGGCGGTGGGCGATGGTGAACAGCCAGCCGGCGAAGCTGCCGCGGGAGGGATCGAAGCGCCGGAGCTCGCGGAAGGCGATCAGGAAGACCTCCTGGGCGAGGTCCTCGCAGGCGTGCGGATCCGGGCCGAGCCGCCGCAGGGCCGCGACCAGGCGATGCTGGTAGCGCTCGACCAGGGCGGCGAAGGCTTCGCGCTCCCCGGCGAGGACCAGACGTACGGCTTCCTGGTCGGTGTGCGGCATGCGTTCCTCGCTTCCTCCACCCACAGGTACCGATCAGGCGCGGGCTTGTTGCGCGTTTTTTCGGAAGCCGTCCCCGCCCGGCGACCGACGCCCTTTGCGCACCCGGGGCCGGGGGAGTAGAATCCTCACGTTTTGCGCGCGGAGGATGTGCGTGGCTTCAGCGAAGATTCCCGGCTACGGCTATCCGGTCGAGCCCTCGAGCCGCCTGTCGGCCTCGGTGCTGTGGGAGCTGCAGCGCGGCTTCTACGATGCCGAGGGGCTGTCGGCCTGGAAGGAGCGGGGCGTCCCCTGCTATGTGACGACCAACCCCTTCATCGCCGAGCACTACGCGCGGGTCGTGCACGCCGCGCTGGTCGACAGCGTGACGAAGGGAGGGTGGACGCTCGATCCGGACGAGCCCCTGTACGTCGTCGAGCTCGCGTCGGGCTCCGGGGAGTTCGGCTTCCGCTTCCTGCGCCAGATGCAGGCGCTCCTGCGGCGGCGGCCCATCCCGGGACAGGTGCGGGTGTGCTTCGTGATGACCGACTTCGCCGAGAAGAACCTCGAAGGCTGGGAGTCCCTGGCCTGCTTCGAGCCCTTCCTCGCCGACGGCAGCCTCGACATCGCCCGGTTCGACTGCGACGCGACCGAGACGCTGCGGCTGCGCCGGTCGGGCGTGGTCCTCGAGCAGGTCAAGAACCCGCTGATCGTGTTCGCGAACTACCTGTTCGACTCGCTCCCCCAGGACGCCTTCTGGATCCGCGACGGGGCGCTGCGCGAGGGCGTGATCACCGTCACCGCCCCGAAGCCCCTGCCGCGCGAGAAGCTCGCCGCGAAGCTGCCGAAGCTGCGCTGGTTCTTCAGTGAGCAGCCAGTCGACAGCGCGTGCTACGGCGAGCCGGCGATCGACGCCGTCCTCGCGCGCTACCTCGAGCTGCTCGACGAGGCGAGCTTCCTCCTGCCGATCAGCACCCTGCGCTGTCTCGGCCGGCTGCTGAAGATCGCGGCCGGGCGGATGCTGCTCCTGACCTCGGACAAGGGCTACGCGGCGATCGACGAGCTCGCGCTCGAGGACTCCCCGCACCTCGAGATCCACGGCGGGGGCTGCTTCTCCCTGATGGTCGACTTCCACGCCCTCGGCGTCTTCTGCGAGGCCCACGGTGGCCGCTCGTTCCTGCCGACCCGGCGCGACGACAGCCTGCTGACCTGCGCCTTCCTGTTCGGCGACGAGGGCTCCTCCTTCCCCTATCTCGGCGCGGCCCTCGAGCAGCTGCTCGAGGGCTTCGGGCCGTGCGATTTCCTCACGCTCCTGCACGACGCGGAGCGGAAGAAGACCTGCAGCCCGGAGAAGCTGCTCGCCTTCCTGCGCTTGAGCCGTGACGACCCGAACCTGCTGATGCGGCTCGGGCGGAAGCTGGTCGATCAGATCGAAGAGCTGACCGAGGGCACACGCTTCCAGGTCGCGATGACGCTGCGGCGCGCCTGGCAGAACGAGTACCCGGCGAGCGAGGACGACCTGCCCCTCGAGTTCGGACGGGTCTTCTATTCGCTCGGCCACTACCGCGAGGCGCTGGACTTCTACCGCACCTCCCTCGAGCGCTTCGGCGACCACGCGACCACCCACCACAACATCGGCCTGTGCTACCGCGAGCTCGCCATCCGCGACCGGGCGCGGGAGTGCTTCGAGCGCGCCCTCGAGCTCAACCCGGACGACGCCGGCTCGCGCGAGTGTCTCGACGAGATGCGGGCAGAGGACGAAGCCCGCGAGCAGACGGCCCCTTGCGGCGACGCCCACTGACGGAGGTTGCTATGCGTGTGCTCCTGGTCGAAGACTCCCCGCGCCTGCAGACCTACGTCGGCAAGGCGCTGCGCAAGGCGGGCTACGCGGTCGACATCTCCGGCGACGGGGAAGAGGGGCTGTGGCGGGCGCAGAGCACCGACTACGACTGCGTCGTCCTCGACATCATGCTGCCGAAGAGGGACGGGCTCAGCGTGCTCGCGGCGCTGCGCGCGGGGGGCAGCAAGACCCACGTGCTGCTGCTGACCGCGCGCGACACGGTCGACGATCGCGTCGACGGGCTGCACCGGGGGGCAGACGACTACCTGGTCAAGCCCTTCGCGATGGCCGAGCTGCTCGCCCGGGTCCAGGCCCTGACCCGGCGGGCGCACGGACACAAGACCTCGCAGCTCGAGGTCGGGCCGCTGGTGATCGACACCGTCAAGCGCTCGGTCACCCGTGACGGGGCGCCTCTCGAGCTCGCGCCGCGCGAGCTCGCCCTGCTCGAGTTCCTCGCCCTGCGACGCGGCGAGGTGGTGTCGCGGACGGAGATCGAGCAGCACATCTACGACGAGCTCGCCGAGCCGATGAGCAACGTCGTCAACTCCGCGATCTGCCTCCTGCGCAAGCGTATCGACACGCCGGGTCAACCGTC
>JAUIEM010000274.1 GCA_030428695.1 bacterium | reverse complement strand
TCCGGACCAACGACATCTCCCCGGGCGACCGGCGCTGGCTCGAGGATTCTGATCGCCAGGTGGCGTTGCTGTCCGCGGCGCGTTCGATCTTTACTTCGCTTGGTTGGTCTGGGTATGAAGTGGCGACGATGCCCGCGAACTACCAGGTTCCCAAGGACGTCGGACCCCGCCGTCAGCAGGCTCTGGCCATCCGCTGGATCCTCGAGGCCGTGCGCAAGAAGGGTGGCCGGCCGATGGCGATCCGTCTCTCCGACGAGCTGCTCGCCGCCTACAAGAAGGAAGGCGCCGCGATCACCGTGCGCGAGAACACGCACAAAATGGCCGAGGCCAACAAGGCCTTCAGCCACTTCACCTGGTAGCCAGCAGCACCGGTTTCCGTCTGTAGCCCCGTCGTTTCTCCCGCTCCTGCGGGGGAGGCCACGCGGCTTTCTTCGTCGGTGGGTCGCGGGGATCCGCGGCCGCCGCTCGCGGTACGTCCGATCCGGAGGATCCAACCCCCATGGTAGCCGCCAGCAAGCTCCGAAACATCGGCATCATCGCGCACATCGATGCGGGCAAGACGACGACGACCGAGCGCATCCTCTTCTACACCAAGCGCGAGCACAAGATGGGCGAGGTGCACGACGGCACCACGGTCACCGACTGGATGGACGAGGAGAAGGAGCGTGGCATCACGATCACCTCCGCCGCGACCAGCGTCGAGTGGGGCGATGCCCAGATCAACATCATCGACACCCCCGGCCACGTCGACTTCACGGCCGAGGTCGAGCGCTCCCTGCGGGTGCTCGACGGAGCCGTCGGGGTGTTCTGTGGCGTCGCAGGCGTCCAGGCCCAGTCCGAGACGGTGTGGAAGCAGGCCGATCGGTACAACGTGCCGCGGCTGATCTTCGTCAACAAGCTCGATCGCACCGGCGCGGACTTCCATGCCGTGGTCGACGACATCCGCAAGACGCTGAACGTCCGGCCGCTGCTCCTGCAGCTCCCGGTCGGTAAGGAGAAGGACCTCCGCGGCGTCATCGACCTGGTCGGTGAGCGGCTCATCACCTTCGGCGGGAAGCATGGCGATGAGGTCGAAGAGGGTCCGATCCCCGAAGACATGAAGGTCCATGTCGAGCTCCACCGCGCCGAGCTGATCGAGACGGCGGTCGAGGTCGACGAGGAGCTGATGGCACGGTACCTCGAGGACGATCCGATCTCGACCGACGAGCTGAAGGCCGCGATCCGCAAGGGCGTCCTGAAGTCGCTGTTCACACCGATCTTCTGTGGCTCCGCGCTGCGCAACGTCGGGGTTCAGCCGCTGCTCGACGGCGTCGTCGACTACCTGCCCTCGCCAAAGGATGTCTCGAGTATCCAGGGCCTGCACCCGAAGACCCAGAAACCCGAGACGCGGAAGATGTCCGCGAAGGAACCCTTCGCGGCGCTGTGCTTCAAGGTCCACACCTCCGACCACGGAGAGCTCTACTTCCTCCGCATCTACTCCGGCACGGTCAAGCTCGGGCAGGCGGTGCACAACTCGACGCGTGATCGCAAGGAGCGCCTGATGCGACTGCTCCTGATGCACGCGAACGACCGCACGCAGGTCAAGGAAGCCGTCGCGGGCGACATCGTCGCGGTGATGGGGCTCAAGTTCACCGCGACGGGCGACACCCTCTGCGACAAGACCAGGCCGATCCTGCTCGAGTCGATCGCCTTCCCCGAGACCGTGATCTCGATGGCGATCGAACCGAAGACCCTGGCGGACAAAGACAAGCTGCTCGAGGTCCTGAACCGGATCGCCAAAGAGGACCCGACCTTCACGCAGCGTATCGACGAAGAGACCGGCCAGATCATCATCTCCGGGATGGGCGAGCTGCACCTCGACGTAATCCGCAACCGGCTGATCCGTGAGTTCTCGGTGCGCGCCAATGTCGGCAAGCCACGCGTCGCGTACAAACAGACGGTCTCGAAGGAGCTGGTCGGTGAGCACGAGTTCGTGCGCCAGGCGACCTCGCAGAACCAGTACGCGAAGGTCCAGCTCAAGATCGAGCCGCTGCCCGAGCTCGGCAAGGTCAAGGTCGCGTTCGACGTCGACGAGGACGACGTGCCGAAGCAATACTGGCCGGCGATCGAAGAAGCGGTCCGCAGTGCGGCCGAGAGCGGCCTCACCTGGGGCTACCCGGTGATCAACATCCAGGTCACCTGTGTCGGCGGCGCCTTCAACCCGGCCGAGTCGAGCCCCGAGGCCTTCTCGGCGGCCGCCTCGATCGCGTTCAAGGACGCGCTCGAAGAGTCCGGGACCACCCTCCTCGAGCCGCTGATGGAGTTCGAGATCCAGGTCCCGACGGAGTTCTACGGGAACATCATCCACGACCTCAACGGTCGCCGCGCGTCGATCAAGGACGTCGCGATGAGCGGTGAGGATCGGATTTTGCGGGGCACGGTCCCGCTGTCATCGATGTTCGGGTACTCGACCACGGTCCGATCGCTGTCCCAAGGCAGGGCTGCGTTCTCCATGGAGCCCTGTGATTACGCGGCTGTACCGGAACATCTGGCGCCAAAATTCTTCTGAGGTTAATCGTTGACATGTCCCCCGGTTCCCATAGAATTTAGCGCCCTGCATACGGCTGGGCCCGGTCGCTCACTGGGCCCGTTGCGAGGAACCAAAGCGCCTTCGATTGGGCTTTGGCATAACAGCCCCGGCGCTATCGCGCTGGAAAGCCCTTGAAGGCGCGTCTGGTACGCAACTTCACGTGGGAAACAGAGGTCGGTAACGAAGCGCCACGGCAGTGGCTCCGGCGTTCAGTGACTCTAGCGCCGCCAGGACGGGAAATAGGAATGACGGTCAAACGCATAAGAATTCGCATGGAAGCCTACGATCACGAGCTTCTCGACAAGTCGGCCTGGAAGATCGTGACCGCTGCGCGCAAGACGAACGCCGTGGTCAAGGGTCCGATCCCGCTGCCGACCGCGATCGAGCGCTACACGGTGCTGCGTGGTCCGCACGTGGACAAGAAGTCCCGCGAGCAGTTCGAGATCCGCACGCACAAGCGGTTGATCGACATCATCCCGACGGCCGGGACGGTCGAAGAGATCAGCGAGCTGCCGCTCCCGGCCGGCGTGGACATCCGCATCAAAGCGTAATAGGGGCCTCTGAGGTCCAATCGGAGCAGAAACGTGTTCACTCACATCCTCGGAAAAAAGGTCGGCATGACCCAGTTTTTCGACAAAGAGGGGCAGTTCGTCCCGGTGACCGTGGTCGAGGCCGGCCCGTGTAAGGTGGTCCAGGTCAAGACCGACGAGACCGACGGCTACGCCGCCGCCCAGATCGGCTACGGCGCCCGCAAGCCGAGCCGCGAGGAAGGCGAGCGCCGCGGGCGACTCACCAAGCCGCTGATCGGTCACTACAAGAAGGCCGGGCTGCTCGAGGCGCCGCCGCGGGTTCTGCGTGAGGTCCCCGTCGACCCGCAGAACCTCCCGAAAGTCGGCGACGATGTGACGGTCGAGATCTTCGAAGGCGTGACCCACGTCGATGTCGTCGGCACCACCAAGGGCCGCGGTTTCGCCGGCACGGTCAAGCGCCACGGCTTCGCCAAAGGGCCCCGTTCGCACGGCTCGATGAACGTTCGCGCTCCGGGCGCCATCGGTCAGCACCAGGATCCGGGCCGCGTGTTCCCTGGCAAGAAGCTGCCGGGCCACTACGGCGCAGCGCGCCGCACGGTCCGTCACCTGACGCTGGTGGGTATCGACAAGGAAAAGAACCTGTTGTTCGTCAAGGGAGGGATCCCCGGCCCGCGAGGCGGGGATCTTCTCATCCGCAAGACCAACTGGGTGTCGTGACGGCGGGGGCGTCCCCCTGCGGTGATGAGGTGAAACATGTTTGAGGTTCCAGTCAAAGGCATCGACGGCTCCGAGGTCGGGAAGACCTCGGTCTCGAAGTCGGAGCTCGGCGGCTGTGTCCGCTACCAGCTCCTCAAGGACGTCGTCGTCGCGTACGACGCGCACGCTCGGGTCGGAACCGCCGCCGTCAAGACGCGCGGAATGATCGCGGGCACGACGAAGAAGAAGTACCGCCAGAAGGGCACCGGCCGTGCGCGGCACGGCTCCGGCAAGGCGAACATCTTCCGTGGCGGCGGTGTGGTGCACGGCCCGATGCCGCGCAACTACGGCGGCACGATCTCGCGCAAGGCCCGTCGGAAGGCCGCCGCCTCCGCACTGTTCTCGAAGTTCAAGGACGGCGAGGTGATCGTGGTCGACACCCTCTCTTTCAAGCAGCCGAAGACGTCGCAGGCCGAAGAGCTGCTCGCGAACGTCGGCGTCGAGGACGAGACCGTGCTGGTCGTGCTCCCGAGCGAGGGGAACGACGAGACCGTGCGCAACGTCTTCCTGTCGCTGCGGAACCTGGCCGGTGTCAGCGTGCAGTCTGCGGCGGACGTCAACGCCCGCCACCTGCTCCGCTCGCGCACCGTGGTGTTCTCCCAGGAGAGCCTGAAGAATCTGACCGATCGCGTGGGCCACAAGGGCTCCGAAGACAGCGGAGACGAGTGATGCGCAACCCGTACGACATCGTGAAGGCGCCGGTGATCTCCGAGAAGTCCACCGCCGCGATGGAAGCCGACAACCAGTACTCGTTCAAGGTCCGCATGGACGCGAACAAGATCGAGATCCGCAAGGCCGTCGAGACCCTGTTCGACGTGCGCGTGGTCAAAGTCAACACGCTTGTTCGCAAGGGCAAGAAGCGTCGGGTCCGCTACAAGACCTGCACGATGCCCGACTGGAAGAAAGCGGTGGTCAAGCTCCACCCCGAAGACAAGATCGATATTCTTTGAGCGCGCCCTCGAGGGGTCCGCACAGGAGATAGAAAGTCATGGGTCTGCGAAGTTACAAGCCCACCTCTGCCGGTCGCCGGCACGGGACGGCTCTGGACTACACCGAGATCACGCGGAGCAAGCCGGAGAAGAAGCTTCTCCGCAAGCTCAAGAAGAACGCTGGACGCAACTGCTACGGTCGCATCACGGCCCATCACCGCGGTGGTGGGCACAAGCGCGCGTACCGCGTCATCGACTTCAAGCGCTCGGACAAGGACGGCGTGCCCGCCAAGGTCGCGTCGATCGAGTACGACCCGAACCGCTCGGCGAATATCGCCCTCCTGGTCTATGCGGACGGCGAGAAGCGCTACATTCTCGCGCCGAAAGGCCTCACGGTCGGACAGGAAGTCAAGAACGGTCCCGACGCCGAGCCGCGTGACGGCAACTGCATGGCGCTCAAGGACATCCCTGTCGGTCTGGTCATCCACGCGATCGAGCTGACTCTCGGTCGCGGCGCCCAGCTCGCGCGCTCGGCGGGAACGAGCGGCCGACTGGTCGCCCGTGAAGGCGACTACGCCGTCGTCGCTCTCCCTTCGGGCGAGATGCGCCGCGTGCACGTCCGTTGCCGGGCCACCATCGGCCAGGTCGGCAACGGTGACCACAACCGCGTCCACCTCGGCAAGGCCGGCCGCAAGCGCTGGCTCGGCCGTCGCCCGCACGTCCGCGGCAGCGCGATGAACCCGGTCGCCCACCCGATGGGCGGTGGCGAGGGTCGTCGCGCGGGCGGCCGCCGCTTCGGTCACGTTTCGCCCTGGGGCAAGCCCGCCAAGGGCGGCACCACCCGCAAGGTCAACGCTCGCAGCAACAAATACATCATCCGGCGCCGGAAGAAGAGAAAGTAAATCGCGCTTCGCGTCAGGGACTGAGCCAAGGAGTAGGAGAGAATGGGTCGCTCGCTCAAAAAAGGGCCTTTCATTGAGCCTAAGCTTCTGCAGAAGGTCATGAACCAGAAGAAGACCGGCGAGAGAGGTCCGATCAAGACCTGGTCTCGGCGAAGCACCATCGTTCCGCAGCTGGTCGGGCACACCTTCCAGGTGCACAACGGAAACAAGTTCCTCAAGGTCTTCGTCGTCGAAGACATGGTTGGCCACAAGCTCGGCGAGTTCTCTCCGACGCGTACCTTCAGGGGCCATACCAAGAAGAAGGGTAAGTAGGCATGGTCACGGCTCAAGACAACGACATCAAGTTCACCGCTTCGCATCGCTACGCGAGGATCTCGCCGCGCAAGGCCCGCTTTGTCGTCGACATGATCCGCGACGTGCCGATCCAGGAAGCGCTGCGCATCCTGAAGTTCAACCCGCGGCGCGCCGCCACCTTCGTCGAGAAGATCGTGCGGTCGGCGATCGCCAACGCGGAGTATCTGATCACGGAGCGCTCCCTCGAGATCGACCTCGACTCGCTCTACGTGTCCGAGGCGAGGGTCGACGAAGGCCCGACGATCAAGCGCTGGCGTCCGCGCTCGCGGGGCATGGCGCACCCGGTCAAGAAGCGTACGAGCCACATCTCCATCGCCCTGGCACCTGACAACGAAGACTGAGAGAGAGGACACCTTACGATGGGACAGAAAGTCCATCCGGTCGGCATTCGGGTCGGGATCATCCGTGACTGGAGCTCGCGGTGGTTCGCCCGCAAGAAGGACTTCGGCGATCTGCTGGTCGAAGACTACAAGATCCGGAAGTTCATCCAGAGCCGGTACAACGACTTCTCGAAGCGCAACGCGGTGACGCGTTATGCCGCGATCTCGAAGATCGAAGTCGAGCGCTACGGCAACGAGCTCAAGGTCTTCATCTACACCGCGCGTCCCGGCCTCATCATCGGGCGCAAAGGGTCGAAGATCGAGACGCTCAAGGCCGAGCTGCACCGGTTGACCGACAAGAAGGTCTCCGTCGACACGGTCGAGGTGGCCAAGATCGAGCTCAACGGACAGCTGGTGGCCGAGAACATCGCCGAGCAGCTCTCCAAGCGTATGTCGTTCCGGCGCGTCCTCAAGAAGGCCGCCGAGCAGGCCATGATGGCCGGCGCGAAGGGAGTCAAGATCCTCCTGGCCGGTCGTCTGGGCGGCGCCGAGATGGCGCGCCGCGAGAAGAAGCTGCTCGGGTCGGTTCCGCTGCAGACGCTGACGGCCGACGTTGATTACGGATTTGCTGAGGCTCCGACCACGCACGGCAATATCGGGTGCAAGGTCTGGGTCTACCGAGGAAGGAAGGACATTCGCAATGCTGATGCCCAAGAGAGTAAAGCACCGCAAGGTGCAGCGCGGTAGGATTCGCGGCAAGGCGACCCGCGGCAATCGTGTGTCGTTCGGCGAGTTCGGGATCATGTCCCTCGAGGCCGGCCGTATCACGTCGCGCCAGATCGAGGCCGCTCGTATCGCGTGCAACCGTGCGCTGGCCGGGCAGGGCAAAGTCTTGATCCGGATCTTCCCGCACAAGCCCTACAGCTCCAAGCCTGCCGAGACCCGGCAGGGGAAGGGCAAGGGTGACATCGATTACTGGGCGGCGATCGTGCGGCCCGGCACCGTGATGTACGAGGTCAAAGGCGTGCCCGAGGATATCGCTCGAAAGGCCCTCGCCCGCGTCGCCCACAAGCTGCCGGTCAAGGCCAAGATGGTCGCTGCGTTGGAGGACATGAGGCTGTGAGACTCAAGGAACTCCGGGAGATGCCCGTCACCGAGCTCGAAGAGCGGGTGCGCGAGCTGACCAAAGAGCTGTTCGACCTGCGCCTCCAGGCGGCCGTCGAGTCGCCCGACAACACCGGGCGCGTGACCGCGATCCGCCAGGAGATCGCTCGCTCGAAGACGATTATTCGCGAGGCCGAGCTGGCCGAGCAGGGCAAGCGCGAGAAGCGCGAGAAGATTCTGTACCGCAAGAAGCGCCGGCGTCGGCTGGTCCAGAGCACCAAGAAGAGGTAGGCCTCGTCATGGCGGAAGAAGAAGACACCAAGAAGCGGCGTACCGTCACGGGCGTGGTTCTGAGCGACAAGTGCGACAAGACCATCACCGTGCAGGTCGAACGCCTCAAGCAGCACCCGAAATACAAGAAGTTCGTCAAGCGCTACACGAAGTTCTATGCGCATGACGAAGAGAACACGGCCAAGGAAGGGGATGTCGTCTCGATCGAAGAGGCGCGTCCGCTCAGCAAACGCAAGCGTTGGCGGCTGCTCGAGGTTCTTCGCACCTCCGCGGTGTGAGCGCCTGGGCGCAACGGAGCTGAACGATGATACAAATGCAGACTCTGCTCGACGTCGCCGACAATACCGGCGCGAAGCGGGCAATGTGCATCAAGGTCCTGGGGGGCTCGAAACGCCGCTACGCACACATCGGCGATGTGATCGTGGCGAGCGTGAAGAAGGCGATCCCGGGAAGCGAGATCAAGGCCGGGACGATCGTCAAGGGCGTGATCGTGCGTACCAAGCGCAAGATCCGGCGGGCCGACGGCTCGTACGTCCGTTTCGATCGGAACGCGCTGGTGATCCTGTCGGACGAGAAGAACCCCAAGGGCACCCGTATCTTCGGTGCGGTCGCCCGCGAGCTGCGTCAGCGCGAGTTCATGAAGATCATCTCGCTCGCGACGGAGGTGGTCTGACATGAACAAGTGCAAGATCCACCGCGGCGACCAGGTCGCAGTGATCGCAGGCGATGAAAAAGGCAAGCAGGGCAAGGTCCTGCGCGTCGTTTCCGAGGACCGGATCATCGTCGAAGGCGTCAACTACATCTGGAAACACCTGCGCAAGACCCAGAAGACCCCGCAAGGGGGGCGTCTGCAGAAAGAAGCGCCGCTCCACGTCTCGAACGTGATGCTGGTCAACCCGAAATCGGGCAAGCCGGAGCGAGTCGGCGTCCGTCGCGAAGACGGCAAGGCAGTGCGCTACTTCAAGAAGTCGGGCAACCCCGTAGGCAAGGGCGACTAGCGCCCCTGCAACCCTCAGGATGGAAGAGGCATGGCAAAGCCGAGGCTGCAACAGAAATACATCGACCAGTCGCGCCAGGAACTGCGCGAGAAGTTCAAATTCGACAACGAGATGCGCATTCCGCGTCTGTCGAAGGTGATCGTGAACATGGGGCTCGGCGAGGCGCGTGACGACTCGAAGCGTATCGCGAAGGCCAAGAAAGAGCTGGCGCTGATCGTGGGCCAGCGTCCCGTGACGACCCGCGCCCGGAAGGCGGTCTCCTCCTTCCGTCTGCGTCAAGGCATGCCGATCGGCTGCAAGGTCACCTTGCGCCGTGACCGCATGTGGGAGTTCCTCGACCGCCTGATCACGGTCGCGATCCCGCGTATCCGTGACTTCCGCGGTCTCAAGCCGAACTCCTTCGACGGGCACGGGAACTACTCGATGGGCCTGAACGAGCAGATCGTCTTTCCGGAAGTCCCGATCGACGACGTCGAGTTCCCCCAGGGCATGGACATCACCGTGGTCACGACCGCCAGGACGGACGAGGAAGGCTTCGAGCTGCTCAAGAGCATCGGCATGCCGTTCCGCAGGAATTGAGGGAAGACAGTGGCGAAGACTAGCATGAAGGTCCGCGCTTCGCGGCCCGCCAAGTACAAGGTTCAGGAATACAACCGCTGCCAGCTGTGCGGGCGGCCCCGGGCGTACTACCGGAAGTTCAAGGTCTGCAGGATCTGCTTCCGCAGTCTCGCCTCGCGTGGCGAGATCCCGGGCGTCAAGAAAGCCAGCTGGTAGTCGGGTCGGAGATACAACCATGTCGATGAGTGATCCCATCGCTGACATGATTACGCGCATCCGCAACGGAAGCCGGGTCAAACAGCGTTCCGTCGAGATCCCGTTCTCGAAGATCAAAGAGAAGATCGCGGGCATCCTCAAGAGTGAGGGGTTCGTGCACGGATATCGCGTCGAAGGTGAAAACATCTCGAAGCGCATCGTCGTCGAGCTGAAGTTCGGCCCGAACGGCGAAGACGTCATCCACCACATCCAGCGCGTCTCGCGGCCCGGTCGTCGGATCTACCGCAAGCGCAAGGAAATCAAGCGCGTGCTCAACGGCCTCGGAGTGGGCATCTTGTCCACGCCCAAAGGCGTGATCACGGACAAACAGTGTCGCCGCGACAACGTCGGCGGTGAGTACCTCATCGAGGTCTGGTAACAAGGAGTCGCGGACATGTCTCGTATTGGCAAGCTGCCGATTCCGATCCCCGACGGCGTCGAGGTGAAGGTCTCCGGCAAGACGGTCACGGTCAAGGGCAAGCTCGGCACGCTCGACTACGGTTTCGAGTCCGGCGTCGAGGTCGAGCGCAACGACGAGAAGAAGTCGCTCGTCGTCACCCGGAAGGCGAACACGAAGCGCCTGCGCGCGCTGCACGGACTGACCCGGGCCCTGATCAACAACATGGTCACCGGCGTCAGCAAGGGGTTCACCAAGAACCTCGAGATCGTCGGGACGGGCTACAACGCCAAGCACGTCGGCAAGGAAGTCGTGCTCCAGATCGGCTTCTGCCACCCGGTGCACATGCCGATCCCCCAGGGCATCGAGGTCAAGATCGACAGCCCGACCCGGATCGAGATCACCGGGCCCGACAAGCAGGTCGTCGGTCAGTTCGCAGCCGACATCCGCGGCGTGCGTCCGCCGGAGGTCTACAAGGGCAAGGGAATCAAGTACCGCGGCGAGCACATTCGTCGCAAGGCCGGCAAGGCCCTCGGCGACAAGAAGTAGGCGGAGAGCGTCATGAATGTGAACAAGAAGAAGAGAGAGAAGCGTCTGCGCCGGCACCGCCGCGTGCGGGGTCGGGTGCACGGCACGGCCGAACGTCCTCGGCTGGCTGTGTTCCGCAGCAACCGTCAGGTGTACTGCCAGGTGATCAACGACGAAGACGGCAAGACGCTGGCGTCGGCCTCTTCCCTCGGCGGCGACGTCAAAGGGTCGGGCAAGGGCAACAGCGACGAGGCCGCGCAGGTCGGGACGAAGATCGCCGAGAAGTGCAAAGAGCTCGGCGTCACGACGGTCACGTTCGATCGGGGTGGCTTCCGCTACCACGGCAGGGTCAAGGCGTTGGCGGATGCCGCGCGTAAAGGTGGACTCAAGTTCTAGCCGATCCCGGCAGAGTTTGGGCGCAGACGAGAAACAGAGGTTCCCATGGCCAGAGATTCACGCGGTGGTGGTCGGTCCCGTCACCAGCACCAGGATGACCGCCCGCAGTTCGTAGAGACGGTCGTCAAGATCAACCGTTGCGCGAAAGTCATGAAGGGCGGACGGCGCTTCAGCTTCTCCGCGCTGGTGGTGGTCGGCGATCACAACGGCCGCGTCGGTGTCGGTTTCGGGAAGGCCAACGAGGTCCCTCCCGCCGTCGAGAAAGCGGTCAAGAAGGGCCGTGACACCCTGACGCGCGTCCCGGTGGTCCACGGCACCATCCCGCACGAGATCACCGGCCGTTTCGGCGCCTCCCGCGTCAAGATGGTCCCGGCCTCCGAAGGTACCGGCGTCATCGCGGGTGCCGCGGTGCGCGCGGTCGTCGAGGCCGCTGGCATCCACAACCTGCTGACCAAGGTGTACGGGAGCACCAACCCGCTCAACGTCGTCAAGGCAACTTTCGAGGGTCTCAAGAGCCTGCTCACCAAAGAAGAGTGCGAGAGGCTGAGAGGCGTCTCACTCAAGTGAGGCAGGTGGAGGAACCATGAATCTCGCAGAATTGATGCAGAAGGTGAAGGGTCACCGTGCCCGCAAGCGGATCGGCCGTGGGCCGGGCTCCGGGCACGGCAAGACCGCGGGCCGCGGCCACAAAGGCGCGCACAGCCGCTCGGGCTGGAAGAAGCGCTTCGGCTACGCCGGTGGGCAGACCCCGATCACGACCCGCTTTCCGAAGCGCGGCTTCAACAATAAGTGGAAGGTGCAGTACAGCATCGTCAACGTCGGGCAGCTCGAGCGCTTCGATGCCGGCACGGAGGTCACTCCGGAGCTCCTGCGCTCGGTCGGCCTGGTGTCGAAACCACATCCGGTCAAGATCCTCGGAGATGGCGAGCTGACCAAGAAGGTCCGGGTTCTCGCCAACCGCTTCACCAAGACCGCGACGGAGAAGATCCGTGAAGCGGGTGGTGAAGTCGTAGAGATCCAGAAGTAACGCCAACACTCAGGGCACTTGCATGTTTCGTTCTTTGCAGAATATGTTCAAGATCCCGGAGTTGCGGAAACGCATCTTCATCACCTTCGGGCTCTTGATCACCTACAGGCTGGGGATGTTCATCACCCTGCCCGGAGTCGATCCCGGAGCCGTCGCCGAGGCGGCCAATCAGGGTGGCATGGACCTGCTGAACTTCGCAGGCGCCATCACTGGTGGCAACCTGCGCAACGGCACGATCTTCGCGCTCGGCATCATGCCCTACATCTCCGCGTCGATCATCTTCTCGCTGCTCGTCAAGGTCATCCCCCAGCTGGAAGCGCTCCAGAAAGAGGGTGAGGCGGGTCGCAAGAAGATCGGACAGTACACGCGTTACGTCACGGTCCTCCTGTGCCTGATCCAGTCCTGGGCTGTGATCTCGTACATCAAGTCGGCTCCGGACCTCGCCTACGACACCGGCTGGTTCGCCCATGTGATCTGGATCCTGGGCATCACCACCGGCACGATCCTGCTGATGTGGATCGGTGAGCAGATCACGGACTTCGGGCTGGGTAACGGGATCTCGCTGATCATCATGGCGGGCATCATCGCCCGTATGCCGAGCAGCTTCGGGATCATCTTCGACTCGATCAGCACCGACTACGCCCTCGACCCGAACACGCTGCCGATCTCGGTCCTGTCGTTCTGTGCGTTACTCGCGCTGTTTGTCGCGGTGGTCGCAGGGGTCGTGTTCATGACCCACGCCCACCGCCGCATCACGATCCAGAGTAACCGGCAGACGCGCGGACGCAGGGTCTACGGCGGGCAACGGCACTACGTTCCGCTCAAGCTCAACGCCGCGGGCGTCATGCCGATCATCTTCGCCCAGACCCTGCTGTACTTCCCGGCCGCGATCCTCGGGTACGTCGCCGACCTGCTCGGCTGGAGCTGGTTGATCCGGCTGTCCGAGATGTTGTCGTTCAACACCGGCGGCTTCCTGTACATCGTCGCGTACGGCGGACTGACGGCGTTCTTCGCCTTCTTCTGGACCTCGCTGATGTTCAACCCGGTCGAGATCGCGACCAACTGGAAGGAGCAGGGCAGCTTCATCCCGGGCATTCGACCGGGCAAGAAGACCAGCACCTACCTCGAGCAGGTGATGAACCGCATCACCTTCGTCGGGGCGATCTTCCTCGCCTTCATCGCGATCGTTCCGACGGAGATGGCGGCGTGGATGGGCTACGACTTCACTGTGGCGAGCTTCCTCGGCGGTACCGCGATCCTGATCGTGGTCGGCGTGGCCCTCGACCTGGTGCAGAAGGTCGAGTCGCATCTGCTGGTGCGCCACTACGAGGGATTCATGAAGGCCGGCCGGATCCGAGGGCGGCGCTGATTCGATCGAGCAATTCACTGGAAATGGGTCGCCCGACCTGCTATGGTGTCGGGCCCATTATTTGCGGACAAGAGTCCTTCATCACCAATCGATGAGCGGGGAGTATGGCTAAGAACGAGGCAATCCGAGTCGAGGGGACGGTACTGGAAGCCCTTCCGAACGCGCGTTTTCGCTGCGAGATCGAGGGCGGGCACAAGATCCTTGCACACGTATCCGGAAAGATGCGCATGCACTGGATCCGCATCACTCCGGGAGATCGTGTCACGATCGAGATGTCGCCGTACGACCTGACCAAGGGAAGAATCGTCTACAGAGAGCGCTAGGCGGCGGGAGCCGCCCGCA
>JAUIEM010000659.1 GCA_030428695.1 bacterium | reverse complement strand
CCCGAGATCAACGCGACCGTGCAGATGGAACACCTGGTCGTGCGCCGCGAGATCAATATCGGCGTCGCGGTCGAGACCGAGCAGGGGCTGCTGGTTCCGGTCGTGCGCGGGGCGCACAACATGAACCTCGCGGGCATCGCCCGGGTGATCTCGATGCTGACCGCGCGGGCCCGGGGCGGAACCCTCGAGCCCTCCGACCTCGCCGACGGCTCCTTCACGATCAGCAACCCCGGCAAGCGCGGCAACCTGTTCGGCATCCCGATCATCAACCAGCCCCAGATCGCGATCCTGCGCATGGGCGAGGTGGTCAAGCGGCCGATGGTCCTCGAGCTGGATGGCGAGGACGTGATCGCGGTCCGCCACATGATGTACCTCGCCCTGTCCTACGACCACCGGGTCGTCGACGGCGTGCTCGGCAACAACTTCCTGTACCAGATCAAGAAGAACCTCCAGGAAGCCGAGTTCACCGGCCTGTAGCGCGATCCCCGGGCAGGCTGCTCGCGGCGCCGGCTGCGCAGCGGCCGCGCCGGCAGCGGGGGACCGGCTCAACGCTTGATCGACCGGTCCCCGGCCTGCTATCCTGTGAGCTTCTGGGCCCATAGAACCACGGGATGAGCCGTCGTGCCGACCCGGCCGACGCGCAGACAACAGGGGCGACACGGATGAGTGTTCGACTGATCGTGACGGAGGGCGGCAACCCCGGCCAGGAATTCCGCCTGGAAGGCGACAAGACCTACGACCTGGGGAGCAACCCCTCGGCCTCGATCCCCATCTCCGATCCGGCGATCGCACCGACCCACTGCAGGATCTACCGCGAGGCGAACAAACAGTTCACGGTCTACGACGTCAGCGGCAACGGGCTGTACGTCAACGACAAGCGGGTGATCAAGAAGCAGCTGTACGACACGGACATCCTCAAGGTCGGAAACACCTCGCTGCAGTTCGTCGTCGACGTCAACCTCGAAGACCACACCCTGACCGTGGGAAAGACCGCGAGCGGGCCGGAGTTCAAGGTTCTCGAGGGCGCGGACAAGGGCAAGGTGTTCGAGCTGTCGAGCAAGAACTCCTACGTGATGGGGCGCGGGACCGAGGCCGACATCACCGTGATGGACATCAAGGTCTCGCGCAATCACTGCCGCGTCGACTTCCTCGACGGCGCGTATTACATCACCGACCTCGGCAGCACCAACGGCATCCGGATCAACGGCAAGAAGGTCGACCGCCACCGGATGATCCCGGGCGACAAGCTCAAGATGGGCTACTCGACGATCCTCTTCCGGATGCCCGAAGAGGCCCCTGAAGACGCCTCTGGGCAGTTCTTGCGCAGCAGCCAGCAGGACCCGCGCGACGAGATCGGGGTCGGTCTCGCCGCGGCGCGCATGCCCGAAGCGCCGCCGCCGATGGCACCGCCCGAGCTCGCGCCGCCCCCGGCCGCGTTGGCCCCGCCCCCGCCGATAGCCCCTCCGCCGCCCCCGCCGATGGCTCCGCCGGCGCCGCCGCCGATGCCCGGCTTCGAGATGCCCCCGCCTCCCCCCGGTCCGCCTCCCGGCCCACCGCCGATGGATCCGGTGCCCGCGGGTCCGGCTCCGTCCGGGCATCCGAAGACCCAGATGGTCGACTACTCCGATGTCGAGCCGGGCGAGGCGCGGCCGAAGACCCGGCTGGTCGACTACAGCGACCTCGAGCCCCAGGGTCCGCCGCCCGAGCCCGCCCACCCGAAGACCAAGGTGCTCGACGCCGCGAGCCTCGCCGAAGAGGCGGAGGAAGAGCCGCGGCAGAAGACCCGCATGGTCGACGTGAACGACTTCGCGGACGCTGCGCAGCCGCCGCACAAGAAGACCGCGGTGCTCGGCGCGCCGCCCGCCTTCGCCTTCGACGAGGCCGCGCCGCCTCCGCCGCCGGCCGCCGAGCAGCACCCGAAGACGAAGGTCGTCGACATCCCCGAGCTCGACGACGACGACCTGTCGGCGCCCGAGGACGCGCCCGCGCCGCCGCCGTCCGGCTTCAAGACCATGGAGTTCCAGGTCCCCGACTTCATGGACGAAGACGAGGACGAGCTCGGTTTCGGCGCTCCGGTCGCGGCTCCTGCCGAAGGCGAGGAAGTGCCCGCCGGCAAGTTCCAGACCATGGAGTTCCAGGTTCCGAGCTTCGCCGACGACGACGAAGAGGACGAAGACCAGGGCATGTCCGCCCCTGCCGAGGCGCCCGCCGCGCCTGCGTCCGGCTTCAAGACCATGGAGTTCCAGGTCCCCGACTTCATGGACGACGAAGAGGACGAGGCGGATGCGCCCCTCGCCTCTCCCTCCGAGGCGCCCGCCGCGCCTGCGTCCGGCTTCAAGACCATGGAGTTCCAGGTCCCCGACTTCATG
>JAUIEM010000658.1 GCA_030428695.1 bacterium | reverse complement strand
TCTATGACATCCTGCGGTCGGACACGCTCGTCCTGACCAAGGCCGGTGTCGAAGCTCTGGAGGCTCGTCTCAAATGAGTGCCAAGCCCGAACATTACGACGTGATCCGCAAGCCGATCATCACCGAAAAGGCGACCATGGCCTCCGAGGCCAATGCCGTCGTCTTCGAAGTGGCGATCGACGCGAACAAGCCGCAGATCAAGGAGGCCGTCGAAAGCCTGTTTGGTGTGAAGGTGAAGTCGGTCAACACGACCATCACCAAGGGCAAGGTCAAGCGGTTCCGCGGCATGCTCGGCAAACGCCGGGATGTGAAGAAGGCGTATGTGATGCTCGAAGAGGGCAACACTATCGACGTCTCGACGGGCCTCTGATACACGGTCCCGACTCACGGCCCCGGGCTTCCGGGGCCGCGTTTTATTGGAAGAAACCGCCTCTTCCCCGTGGAGAGGCCCCAAGCTGACGGAAGACAGAAAGCATGGCACTCAAGTCGTACAAGCCGACGACGCCTGGCCAGCGCGGGCTGGTGCTGATCGACCGTTCGGAGCTTTGGAAAGGTCGCCCCGTCAAGGCCCTCACCGAGGGTCTGACGAAGAACGGCGGCCGGAACAACACCGGACGGATCACGATGCGCCGCAAGGGCGGCGGGGCGAAGCGTCTCTATCGCATCGTCGATTTCAAGCGCACCAAGCACGACATGACCGCGGTCGTGGCGCGCATCGAATACGATCCCAACCGGACCGCATTCATCGCCCTCATCCAGTATGAGGACGGCACCCAGACCTACATCCTCGCCCCGCAGCGTCTCGCTGTCGGCGACAAGGTCGTCTCGGGCGCCCGCGTGGACGTGAAGCCCGGCAACGCGATGCCCTTCTCGGGCATGCCGATCGGCACGATCGTGCACAACGTCGAGATGAAGCCCGGCAAGGGCGGTCAGATCGCGCGCGCCGCGGGCACCTACGCCCAGTTCGTCGGCCGGGACGGGGGCTATGCCCAGATCCGCCTCAGCTCGGGCGAACTGCGTCTCGTCCGCCAGGAGTGCATGGCGACCGTCGGTGCCGTGTCGAACCCCGACAACTCGAACCAGAACCTCGGCAAGGCCGGCCGGAACCGCCACTATGGCAAGCGTCCGTCCGTCCGCGGTGTCGTGATGAACCCGATCGATCACCCGCACGGCGGCGGTGAAGGCCGCACCTCGGGTGGCCGCCATCCGGTGACTCCGTGGGGCAAGCCGACCAAGGGCGCTCGCACCCGTGACAAGAACAAGGCGTCGCAAAAGCTGATCATCCGCTCGCGTCACGCCAAGAAGAAGGGGCGCTAAACCATGTCGCGTTCTGTCTGGAAAGGGCCCTTTGTCGACGCTTACGTCCTCAAGAAGGCCGAGAAGGCTCGTGACTCGGGCCGCAACGATGTCATCAAGATCTGGTCGCGCCGCTCGACCATCCTGCCGCAGTTCGTGGGCCTCACCTTCGGGGTCTACAACGGCAAGAAACATGTCCCGGTTGCCGTGACCGAAGAGATGATCGGCCAGAAGTTCGGGGAATACTCGCCGACGCGCACCTACTACGGTCACGCGGCGGACAAGAAAGCGAAGAGGAAGTAAGTCATGGGCAAGGACAAGAATCCGCGCCGCGTGGCGGACAACGAGGCGATGGCGAAGCTGCGCATGCTGCGCACCTCGCCGCAGAAGCTGAACCTCGTCGCCGCCCTGATCCGCGGCAAGAAGGTGGACAAGGCGCTCGCCGACCTCACCTTCTCGAAGAAGCGTATCGCCGTCGACGTGAAGAAGTGCCTTCAGTCGGCCATCGCCAACGCCGAGAACAACCACGGCCTGGACGTGGACGAACTGGTGGTGGCCGAGGCCTATGTCGGCAAGAACCTCATCATGAAGCGCGGGCGTCCGCGGGCGCGTGGCCGGTTCGGCAAGATCATGAAGCCGTTCTCGGAAATCACCATCAAGGTCCGCCAGGTCGAGGAGCAGGCATAATGGGTCAGAAGGTCAACCCGATCGGTATGCGCCTTCAGGTCAACCGGACCTGGGACAGCCGCTGGTACGCCGATACCAAGGACTATGGGGATCTTCTGCTCGAAGACCTCAAGATCCGCGACTTCATCAAGGAAGAGTGCAAGCAGGCCGGCGTCAGCCGCGTGATCATCGAGCGCCCGCACAAGAAGTGCCGTGTGACCATTCACACCGCGCGTCCGGGCGTGATCATCGGCAAGAAAGGCGCGGACATCGAAGGTCTGCGCAAGAAGCTGGCCAACATGACCGACAGCGAGCTGCATCTCAACATCGTTGAAGTGCGCAAGCCCGAGCTGGATGCCGCCCTTGTGGGGGAAAGCATCGCACAGCAGCTCGAACGTCGTGTATCGTTCCGTCG
>JAUIEM010000273.1 GCA_030428695.1 bacterium | reverse complement strand
CCCGACCAGCGTCTCCTCGAACCTGCTCGGCACGATCAGGGATCTCAAGCCTCTGATCATCGACGGCACCCTCCCTGGCATGGGTGACGACGTGCGGGACGTGTTGGTTTATCTCGAAGCGGACACGGACGTCCTGCAGGCGATCGTCGACCTGAGCTCCGGGACCACGGTCGGCGTCGACCACAACCCGGACGGCCAGGACTACTTCGCCCTGCTCAGCCGGCTGATGGCCTTCCCCGACTTCGTGCCGCTGACCGACGCCCTCGCGGGCATCATCGAGGAGAACGACGGGGTCGACGTCAACGGGGTGCCGAACGGCGAGCTCGAGATCATCAACGAGTTCCTCGCGCTGCTCGGCGACATCCTGATGGATCTCGAAGACCCGCAGCCGAACAGCGGCGGAAACACGACCTCCGACCTGATCGAGGTGCTGCTGTCCGAGACGCCCCAGCGTGACGGCGCCGTGCTCGGTGATCCGGCCTGGGCCGTGCGCTTCGCCGACGGCTTGCCGCAGGTCGCGACCGGCGTCAACGGCGACTTCCTGCCGCCCTTCGTCGACCTCGACAACGACGGCATGATCGACCTCGACGGCAACGGCCAGCCGGTCGACGCCAACGGGCAGCCGATCACCCTGACCGCCTTCGGCACCGACGGCGTCCGCGACGCGGACGGCAAGGCGCTGACCGCGCAGGGCCAGGAGATCTTCGTCTACTACGACATGAAGACGACCGTCCTCGGCACGGTCGGCCGCGTGCTCGGCGACATCCTGCGCACCAGCGTGCTCAGCGACCAGATCGCGGTGATGGCCGGCACCCCCGACCCCGTCCTCGGCGGCGGCTACAGCTCCGACA
The DNA here is from genome assembly GCA_030428695.1 of bacterium. Next base: position 12,909 of record JAUIEM010000273.1, on the reverse strand, counting down.
ACCCGGGCATCGACCAGACCTGGGCGATGTACGAGCTCTTGAAGGACGAGTCCGCATCGAACCTGCTGCAGGGCCTCGCCGCGCTGTTCGACGACGACCCGGTCTTCGCCGAGTCGATCCTCGCGGACGTCGGCGACATGGTCACCGCGATCAACAACGCCCCGATCACGCAGCCCGGCTCGGGCTCGGGCGGCGGGTTCACCCTCGACTCCCTCGTGCCGGTGCTCGACCAGGCGCTCGAGCCGACCGGCAACGGGCCGACGCCGATCCGCGCGCTGCTGCAGGCCTTCTCCGATTCGCAGCAGCAGCTGCAGAACCTGCCCCAGGGCTTCGCGACGATGTTCCGGCTGCACGACGTCGGCGCCGGCATCCCGACCGGGCCGAACGCGCCGAGCGCCTTCGAGCGCCTGCTCGAGCTGATCGACGCGGCGAGCAACTGCGGCAGCGGAGGCGCCCTGAGCTTCCTCGGCATCAACAGCATGGGTGAGTTCTACATCGACGCGATCGCGGGCAACGCGACGCTGCTCGGCATCCCGATCAGCGTCGGCGTGCTGCACTTCATCCTGCCCTATACGGCGAACCTGTTCTGCAGCACCCTGACCCAGCAGCACGTCGCCGTCCTGCAGGACTTCGACCAGTCCGGCGCCCTCGACGCCTTCCGGCCGATCGCGAAGGCCTTCTCCGACGCCGGCGAGACCGCCCTGCTCCTCGATATCCTGGGCGGGCTCGGCGGCGGCGGCAGCTACGCGACCTCGATCCGGCCCCTCGAGGACACGATCGCCGACGTGCTCGAGTCCGGCGCGATCGAGAACTTCTTCGACGCCTTCGCGAAGATGAACACGATCCAGATCCCGGGCACCAACGACGTGATCTCCGACGCCCTGGCCGACATGTTCGCGGTCCTGGTCGAGGACGACGGCACCGTGATCGACCGCCACAACAACACCCACATGTCGCTCCTGCACATGTTCGTCGACGCCCTCGACCGGGTCTCCGAGCGCCAGGAGCTGCGCGGCCTCGACGACGAGTCCGGGCGGGTGACCGACCTGATCCTCGAGATCGTCACCGAGACGGTCACCGACGGCCAGGGCAACACCGTGCTGAAGAACGCCTGGCTCGTGCCCCTGGCCGCCGCGGCCCTGAAGGAGATCGCCGCCGCGATCCCGACCGACGCCAACGACCGCCTGGTGTACGTGCAGGATCTGCAGACCGACTCGATCGCCAGCGCGACCAGCGTCGAGACCCGGCGCATGCACGAGCTGCTCGTCGCGATCGACAGCTCGACCCACGCCCCGGACGTCTACGCCGCCCTCGCCAACGTCTGCACCCCCGATGCCAACCCGGCCCACGACGTGTACGGCGCGCTGCTCAAGGTGGTCGGCTCGACCATCGGCGGCGGCGACAGCGGCACCGACAACGGCGCGCTGGTCAAGGTGCTGCGCTTCGCCGGCGAGGCGATCCACCCGAACACCGGCTGGACCACCGACTTCGTCGACGGCCTCGAGCGGCTGATCGCGATGGCCGACGGTCAGGTGCTGCTGTCGATCATCCGCAACGCACTCGACAAGGGGCCGAACGGCGACGACGACGCGCCGGTCGAGGTCGTCCTCGAGGTGATCGACGAGGTCTCCGAGGCGATCGACCCGGGCCCGCACCCGCCGCTGAGCGTCCAGACCCTGCGCGACTCGCTCAACGGGATCATCGATTTCCTCGAAGACCAGCAGAACGGCCTGCCGATGGTCTGGAACCAGCTCGGCGGCTCGACCCCCTGATCCGGGAGCACGGCCCGAGCTCCCGTCTGCCGCCCCCCGCTGCGCCGGGGGGTTTCGCATCCGGCTGCAGACGAAGGGGCCGAGCGCTATCATCGGGATACGCGGACAAGCATGGCCGACGGTCACGTCCCCGCCCCAGGAGCCGCCGATGAGCACCGAGTCCAAGGGCTCTGCCGCCGCACCGGGACGCCTCGCGCGCGCCTGGCAGCTGATAACGGCCCGGGGCTCCTTCGCGCCGCGCCAGGCGCGTCTGCTCGCGGCGGCGTTTGCCTTCGCCTGCGGGCTCGTCTTCGTCGCGACCGTCGACTCCGACGACCCCGCCAGCCTGGTCTTCCCCGGCTTGCTGCTCCTGTATCTGATCGCCGGCAGCGTCTTCGCCGGCCCGTGGTCAGCGGCGAACGTCGGCCGCTTCATGGTCGGCCTGGGCCTGCTCCTCCCCGCGGTGATGCTGGTCTTGTTCGGCCGGGGCGGGCTCGACGCATGGGGCGTCGTCTACGTCGGGCTCGCGCTGCTCGCGGGGATCGCGTTCCAGCCGACCGGCTTCGAGCTGCTCGCCACCCTGCTGCTGCAGCCCCTCGTTCTCGTCGGCGCGTCCTCGCTGCTGCCGCCCATGGACGTCGCCCTTCCGCGCGCGCTCGGCGTGTGGTCCGGGGCCGTCGTGATCGCCGCCCTCCTCAACCTGATCTTCCAGCTCCAACGCGGCACCCTGGTCGAGGCCCGGGAGGTCGCAGCGCGGGCGCGCGACGAAGCGCTGCGGGCCGTCGGCCACAAGTCCGAGTTCCTCGCGAACATGAGCCACGAGATCCGCACCCCCATGAACGGCGTGATCGGGATGACCGAGCTCCTGCTCCGCACCACCCTGACCCCCGAGCAGCGGCAGAAGCTCCACGCGCTCCGCGACTCCGCCCGCTCCCTGCTCGGGCTGCTCAACGACATCCTCGACCTGTCGAAGGTCGAGGCCGGCCACCTGCACCTCGAGTCGATGCCCTTCGACCCCCGCGCGGTGCTGCAGTCCAGCCTCGAGCTCCTGCATTCCCAGGCCGAGGAGAAGGGCCTCGAGCTGCACCGCGGACTGCCGGAGCGGCCGGTGCTGGTGTGGGGAGACCCCCTGCGCTTCCGGCAGATCGTCGTCAACCTGCTCGGCAACGCGATCAAGTTCACCGCCCGGGGTGAAGTGGTCGCGCGTTTGACAGCCCGGACCGCTGGCGAGCGCGTCGAGCTCTCCTTGAGTGTCGAGGACACCGGCATCGGCATGACCGCCGAGCAGCAGGAGCGGGTGTTCCACGCCTTCGCGCAGGCCGACGGCGGGACCAGCCGGCGGTACGGTGGCACCGGACTGGGCCTCGCGATCACCTCGCAGCTCGTCGAGTTGATGGGCGGCCGGATCCACGTCGAGAGCAGCCTCGGTCGCGGTAGCGCGTTCCGGGTAGATGTCGCCCTGCCCCGGGCCGAGCCGGATGACTTCACGTCCTCGGCCCACGGCGTCACACCGCTGCCGGAGTCTCGCGACACCGTGTTCCTGATCGCTGACGACCAGGAGGTCAACCGCATGTTCCTCGCCGCCATGCTCGAGGAACAGGGCTACGCGGTCGTCGAGGCCCGCGACGGAAGGGAGGCGGTCGAGCAGTTCGAGCTCAACGACGTCGACGGCATCCTGATGGACATCCAGATGCCCGGTATGGACGGCTACGAAGCCGCCCGGACGATCCGCGCTCTCGAACGCGAGCACGGCGGGCACGTGCCGATCATCGCCCTGACCGCGCACGCGATGCGCGGCGACCGCGACCGCTGCCTCGCCGCCGGCATGGACAGCTACCTGTCGAAGCCGGTGGACACCGGCGCGCTGTTCAGCACGCTCAAGCGGCTCGTCTTCAATGGCAGCACCCCGGTCGTCAGCATCGGCGACGCCCCGCTGTTCTCGACGGCATCCGGGCGGGACACAGCCGTGTCCGCCGAAGAAGGGCGCGCCGAGGTGCTCGACGCGCGACGCCTCGAACGGCTCGGCACCATCCTCCGCCGTCCGGGCTCGGCCCGGCAGGTGGTCGAGAGCTTCCGCAAGACGATGGAGGCGACCCAGGTCGAGCTCGGCGAGGCGGCGCTTCGTGAGGACTGGCAGGAGCTCGAGGCCGCCGCCCACGCCGCGCGCGGTGTCGCCTCGAACGTCGGCGCCGCCAAGCTCGAGAAGCTGTGCGACGAGCTCGAGATCGCCAGCCGCAACCGGCGCAAGATGACCTGCCGGCTTCTGGTCTCGCGCCTGAACGAGCTGCAGGGCAAGACCACCCGCGAGCTCGAAGGCTGGCTCGCCGACGCCGAACAGAAGGAAGAGGAAGAGGACGAAGGGCAAGAGGACCCGGCGCGCTAGTCAGCTCGGGGGCCGCGTCTCTGCGGCTTGCGCCATCTTCCCGTCCAGCGCCACGGCGCGCGGCGCGGGCCGCTCAGCCCTCTTCCCCGTCGTCCTTGCCCGACGGCGCCGGCCGCCACCAGTGCAGGGAGTGCCCGGGCGCCTGCGGATCGACCAGCACCCACACCCCGCAGCCCGCCTCGGGCAGGCCCCGCTCGGTCGGCCGCAGCGGACCCTCGTAGCCCTCGCCGGCGTGGTAGTAGCGGTAGCGCGCGCGGTCGCCGTCGCGGCGGACGACCCCGACCGTCGGCACCCCGAGGCGGTGCAGCCGCCGCCCCCGCCCCCACAGCCAGAGCCCGAGGCCGAGCAGCACGAGGCCGAGGCCGCCGCCGACCGCAGGGATCCACCAGGCCAGGGCCGCGAGGCCGAAGACCAGGCCCGCGGCGAGGGCGAGCGCGAGGCCGACAGCGCTCAGCGCGACCCCGCCCGGGCTGACCGCGAAGCGGGCCGCGGGCCGCGGGGGCAGCTCGGGGTTGGCGCCGAGCCAGCGCTTGGCCTGGGCGAGCAGCAGCTTGAGCTGGTCGGTCTTGACCTGGTAGGCGGGGCCGAGCTTCTTGAGCAGGTTGAACTCGCTGCGCAGGAGCTTGCCGTCGACCATCGCCGCCTCGACCAGCCGCTGGTAGACGACCTTCTGCGCGTCGGCCTCCTTCGGTGAGACCGCGCCGACCCGACGACCCTTGGTCAGCCGCTCGAGCACCTCGCGGGCGTCCTCTTCCGGCAGCCCTATGTGCGTCGCGTAGGCCTCGAGGATCGCGTGCTCCTGCCAGTTGAGCTCGCCGTCGACCACCGCGACGGTCGCCATCAGCAGATACTCGCTACGGGCGTCCATCGCTCCCCCCGTCCAGCTGGCCGCGGGCCCAGGCGAGCACCGGCTGCAGGCGCGCCGGCAGCAGCTCCGCCGCTTCCTCCGCCCCCACCCAGCGCGCCTCGTGGTGCTCGGGCCGCCCGAGCTCCGGGTTGACCGGCAGCGTGATCGCCTCGTGCCCGGTCGCGGCGAGGTAGTAGCGGGCGACCTTGCCGCGGCTGTAGGGCGCGGTCTCGGCGAAGACCTCGCCCCAGCGCAGCTCGAGGTCGTCGAGGCCCGCCTCCTCGAGCGCCTCGCGCCGGGCGCTGGCGAGCGGGGTCTCCCCCGCCTCGGGCAGACCCTTGGGGAAGTCCCACAGGCGGTAGGCCCGCAGGATCAGGAAGCGCCAGCCGTCGGCGACGGCGCGGACGGGGACGACCCCGTAGGCTCGGGTGCGCACATTCATGGCAGGCATTGTACCGCTCGGGATGGCTCGCACCAGAGGCAGCCGGCTCCGCCCCGTCTGCCCAGCGGGGCGGGCTTGCAGGGGAGCTTGCGATCGTGGATAAAGGGGAACGGGCGGAGAGGGGACGAGGCGCATGCAGGACGACGCGGCAGGCATGTCCGCCGCCCCCGACGATCCGACCGTGATCTCGATCGGGACGCCGCCATCTCCGCCGCGGAGCAAGCCCCCGAAGCGCATCGGCCGCTACGAGCTGCGCGAGCTGATCGGGCGCGGCGGCATGGGGGATGTGTGGAAGGCCTGGGACACCGCCCTCGCCCGGCCGGTCGCCCTCAAGCTGCTGCACTCGAGCGCCTCGAAGAGCTTCGCCCGCTTCCGCCGCGAGGCCAACCTGATCGCCTCGCTGAGCCATCCGCGCATCGCCCAGCTCTACGAGTTCTCCGCCGATCCCCCCTACATCGCGATGCAGTACATCGAGGGCGTCACCCTCGACCGCGCCGGCCCGGACCGCTTCGTCGCCCTGCGCGACGCCGCCCTCGGGGTGCACGAGGCGCACGTCCGCGGCATCTTCCACCGCGACCTCAAGCCGCAGAACATCATGGTCGACGCCAAGGGCCTGCCCTACGTGCTCGACTTCGGCCTCGCCCGCCGCGAAGACCAGGACGAGAACCTGTCCCGCACCGGCGAGCTGCTCGGCACGCCCTCGTACATGGCCCCCGAGCAGGCCAACGGCGAGGCGCGCCTGTGCGACGCCCGCACCGATGTGTACGGCCTCGGCGCGACCCTGTACTTCCTGCTGACCGGCCGCCCGCCCCACGAGGGCAGCTCGGCCTACTCGATCGTGCGCAAGGTGATCGAGGACGATCCGCGCCCGCCCGAGGGCGAGCGCGACCTCGCCTGCATCGCCCTCAAGGCCCTCGAGAAGGACCCCGCGCGCCGCTACCAGAGCGCCCAGGCCTTCGCCGACGACCTGACCCGGCACTTCACCCACCAGACCATCATCGCCCGCCCGGCCTCGCTGAGCTACCGGCTGCGCAAGCGCATGCGGCGGCATCCGGTCGCGACCTTCATGGCGGGCCTGCTCGGGCTGGTGGTGCTCGCGGCGGCGCTGTTCATCACCAGCCAGTGGCTCGAGCAGAAGGCGATGATCGCCGAGCTCGAGCTGCGCGTGGGCCTCGAGCGCTACGGCCGCGAGCTGCGCGGCCTCGAGACCCGGCTGATGCGGCGGCTGGACGAGGACGAACGCAGCGCCACCGAGCGCGCCCTGCTCGAGCTCGAGCGCGAGCTCTCCCAAGCGAGCGCCGCGGCTCCGGACGAGCCCGCCCTCGTCTTCCTGCGGGCCGAGGCCTGCCGCCTGCTCCACCGGGAGGACGCCGCCCTCGAGGCCTACGGGCGCTGCCTGGCGATGCCGCCGAGCGACTGGTCCCGGGGCACCGGTGTGCGCGCCCTCGCCGCCTACGCCCGCGCCCGGCTGCGGCTGGCGGCCAACGTCGAGCACCTGCTCGACCACTCCGCCTCGCGGGCCGTGCGGAAGAAGCGCGCGCTGCTCGAGGGGGTGCTGCCCGAGGTCGACGCCGATCTCGCCCTCGCCGGACGCGAGGCGCCGCCGTTCCTGCGGGTGCTCGCCGGGCTGTGGGGGGACTTCGCCCGCGGCGCCGACAGCCTGGTCGTCGCCTGCGCCCGGGCCGAGGTGGCGCGCGGGGGCTCGACCGCGGACTTCTACCTGCTGCTCGGCCTCGCCCTGCCGGAGGAGTCGACCGCCGCCCGGCTCGCGGCCTATGACGGCTGCCTGGAGCGGGACTGGAACCGGCCGGGGGTGCTGCTGCGGCGGGCGACGGTCCGCATCCGCATCGCCGCCGAGGCCGGCCGCGCGCGGCATCGCGTGCTGCCAGTGGGGCCGGACACCGTGCGCCTGCACGCCGCTCTCGCCGACCTCGACGCCGCCGTGCGCCTGCGTCCGCGCTTCCCGTCCGCCCACTGCAACCGGGGCTATGTGCTGACCCTGCTCGGCCGGGAGCAGGAGGCGCTCGACGCCATCGATCAGGCGCTCGCCCTGCGCCCGGGCTTCTCCCTCGCCTACCTCAACCGCGCCAACCTGCTGATCGAGCGCGGCGCCTTCGAGGCCGCCCTCGACGACCTCGACGCGGCCCTCGGGGTCGAGCCGGACTTCGTCGGCGCCTGGTTCAACCGCGGCCACGCCTGGGTCGGGCTCGGCCACGATGAGGCCGCGCGCGCCGACTTCGAGCAGGCCCTCGCCCTCGACCCGGAGTTCCCGGCCGGATGGCTCGAGGTCGGGCTGTGCTGGTACCGGCTCGGCAGGCCGGAGCGGGCCCTCGAGCACCTCGAGCGGGCGATCGCCCTGCGGCCCGACTTCGCCGAGGCCCTGGTCAGCATCGGCCAGATCCAGGCCGAGCTGGGGGCCTGGGAGGAAGCCCTGCGCACGCTCGACGCCGCGATCGCGAGCGATCCCGGGGTGCCGGAGGCCTGGTACAACCGGGCGAGCGTCCACCACGAACGGGACGATCCCGCCCGCGCGATCGCCGACCTCGACACCGCCCTGCGCCTGCGTCCGGCCTTCCCCGAGGCGCTGCTCAACCGCGGCCTGGCGCACGACGCCCAGGGAGCCCTCGCGCGCGCCCACGCCGACTACAGCGCGGCCCTGCAGCTGCGCCCGGACTACGTCGAGGCGCTGGTCAACCGGGCGGATGTCGGCCTCGAGCTGCGTCGCTTCGACCAGGTCGAGCAGGATCTCGCCGCGGCCCTCGCCCTGGTCCCCGACTCGGTGCCCGCGTTGGTCAACCGCGCCTCGCTGCGGGTGCACCAGGGGCGCTTCGCGGAGGTCCTCGCCGACTGCGAGCGGCTCGCCGTCCTCGCCCCCGACCTGCCGGAGGCCTGGTTCCACCGCGGCCGCGCCCTCCTCGAGCTCGGCGAGCTCGACCTCGCGCTCGCGGCCTACGACCGGCTCCTCGAGCTGTGGGACGAGCACGTCGAGGGCTACCACAACCGCGCCATCGTGCACATGGCCCGCGGCGACCTGGCGGCCGCCCGCGCCGACTGCGACGCCGCTCTCGCGCTCGGGGGGTCCCTGCCCGCGACGCTGACCAACCGCGGCCTGATCGCGATGCGCCTGAGCGACGGCGAGGCGGCGCGCGCCGACTTCCTCGCCGCGCTCGCCGCCGATCCCGATCATCTCGAAGCCCACCTGCAGCTCGGCCAGCTCGCCCTCGCCGAGCGTCGGGCGGAGGAGGCCTGGCACGCCTTCGACGCGGTGTTGGCCGCCCGCCCCGACGACGGGGAGGTGCTGATCCTGCGCGCCCGCGCCAGCGCCCTCGGGGGCGACGTGGCGGGCGCGTTCGCCGACTTCGACGCGGCCGAGCGGGCCGCGCCGGAGCTCGCGCTGGTGTTCTACTACCGGGGCATGCTGCACCGCGCCCTCGGCGACAGCGAGGCCGCGGTCGCCGCGCTGCGCCGCTACCTCGCCCACGAGCCCGGCGACCAGGCGACCCTGTTCCTGCTCGTGCAGACCCGCCTCGACCGCGGCCAGACCGCCGCCGCCGTCGAGGAGCTCGACGCGCTGCTCGCGCTGCACCCGGAGCACTCCGGGCTGCTGCGCTTCCGCGCCAGCCTCCATCTCGACCTCGGCCAGCCCGGCCCGGCCCTCGCGGACGTCGAGCGGCTGCTCGAGGTCGAGCCCGACGACCCGGGCCATCTCGCCCTGCGCGGGGACGTGCACGCCGCCCTCGGCCAGCGCGCCGCCGCCCGCGAGGACTACGAGCGCAGCCTGGCCCTCGCCCCGGACGCTCCCTTCGCCCCGGCGGTGCGGGAGGCGCTGACGCGGCTGGAGGGGGCGGAGGTGCAGTAGGGGTGTCGGTGAGGGATGGCGTGCATGCGATTCCCCCCCTGCCCCCCGGTGGGGGGTTCCACTTCATCAACGTGTCGGACGCCGCCGTGTCAGACGCAGGTTGCCCGAAGAAAGACCCTCCAAAGCTGGAGCCAGCTTCGGGAGAGCACGTGCACGCGAAAGACCGTCGCTGGTCCGAAGCTGTCTCCAGCTTTGGAGGGCAACCTGGTCCTCTGGAATGCCTCTCGTGTTGATGTTGCGCCCTGCCGGGCGCCCGGAGGCTCGACGACGCGGAGCACATGCTCCCCCATCGAGCGACTGGAGCCGATGACCGACATCGGTTAAGGTTGCCCCCACCCGACCGGAGCGCTGATGGAGCCCACTTCGACCACCACGAGCGACGCCGAGCCGACACCGGACGCCTCGGCTGACGCCCCGCGTCCGCGCCGCAAGCGCAGCCTGAAGCGCCGCGTCAAGAAGGCGCTGCGGCGCTTCTTCGTCGGGATCATGCTCGCCGTGATCCCCCGGCTGTACCTGTACTACATGCGCTTCGTCTACTGGACCAGCAAGGTCGAGGTGCTCGGGCCGAACCCGGACTGGCTGCGCGCCCGTCACGGCAAGGGGGTGTACGCGGTCTGGCACGACGAGGTGGTGTTCGTCGCCTACGCCTTCGGCAAGCACCGTCCGCACACCCTCGCCAGCCAGAGCGACGTCGGCGAGCTGATCACGCGCATGTTGGTGCTGTGCGGCTTCCAGGTCTTCCGCGGCGGCTCGAGCACGTCGCGCAAGCGGCGCAAGACCCAGATCCTCGACGACATGGTCGAGTGCATCAAGACCGAGGAAGGCGTGATCTTCGGCATCACGACCGACGGCTCGAACGGCCCGATCTACCGCATGAAGTGGGGGGCCGTGAAGCTCGCCCAGCAGACCGGCGCCCCGGTCGGCGCGCAGAAGACCTGGTGCAAGCGCTACTTCCGCCTCAAGACCTGGGACCGCACCATCGTGCCCCTGCCCTTCAACCACATCGTCAGCGTCTTCCAGGGCCCCTTCCACCCCCCGGAGCCGACCGGCAACGCCCGCGAGGACACCCAGCGCCTGCGCGCCTTCGGGCGCCTGGTCGAGCGCGCCCAGTGCCGGGTCGCGGGGGTCGCCCGGCGGCGGGCCGAGGGGCGGGTGCCGGAGGCCTGGGTCGCGCAGTTCCCCGAGGACTTCCAGGACGACGTGCGCGACCCTACGGAACCGGTCTACTTCCTGGAAACCCCCGACCAGCACCGCGACTCTGCAGCAGTAGACGATGCGCTTTCTGCAGTCGTTCGATCGCACGCTGTCGCGCCTTCTTCGCCGACTCGTAGCTGATCCCCAGCTCCTCGGCGAGGTCCTCGATGCTCGCGCCCCGGGCCGACTTCTCGAGCAGCGCCCGGTCGCGGGAGCGCAGGCCCTCCATCGCCCGGGTGACCAGCACGATCTGCTCGCGCCGCGCCGCGCGGCTCGAGGGGCTGGTGCCGTGGTCGCTCGGATCGAAGCCGCGGCTCTCGGTCTCGACCAGGCGGATCACCCGCCCGCAGTTGCGGCGCACCGCCTTCCAGTGATCGACCCGGTCGAGGACGTGGTGGCGGGCGAGGGTCTTCAGCCAACCGAGCAGCTCGCGCTCGGAGCGGTACTCGAAGTCCGGGAGCGCCTTCAGGGCCCGCAGCAGCACGCCCTGCACGAGGTCGGCGAGCGCCTCGTAGCGGGTCAACCGCAGGCCGGCCATGCGCCGGACGTGGCGCTCGAGGTAGGGCTGGTAGGCCGCGAGGGCGTCCGGGGCGAGCCGCTTCAAGGAGCCAGACGCCCGCGCACGAACACGCTGCGCACGCGCGGGGGATACCAGCGCGAGACCATCAGGCCGGGCTGACCGCTCGGGTGGAAGCCGTCGACAGCGGATTTCTCGAACCCCTCGTCGGCCTCGAAGCGCAGGGTCTCGCCGCGGCGCTCGAGGGACAGCCGCAGGGGATCCTCCGGGAGCGGCCCGCGGCCCTCGAACAGCGGGTGGATCGGCGTCTTCTGGGACTTGAACCAGGCGAGCACCTGGGCCGCGCCGTCGTAGAAGCTGTACTCGACCTGGTAGCGCTCGGTGAAGGGCGCGGCGACGTAGACCAGGCCCGCGCCCCCCTCGTCCGGGGAGGCGAGGGCGTAGTCGACCTCGATCACGACGTCCCCGAAGCGCCCGCGGTGGATCCAGTAGCCGCCGTCCTCGGCGCAGGAGAAGCCGACCTCCTCGCCGACGCGCGCCGCCTCGACCCCCGGGGAGGCCTCGAAGTCGCGCAGCTGCGCGTCGCTGCTGAAGTCGTACTCGAGCCAGATCTCGCCCGGCCCGGGGCCGTACCCGCTGCGGATGGCGCTCCAGCCGTCGAGGATGGATGCCGGCGGGGCGGGCACCGCGGCCGGTGCGCCGTCCTCCGCGGGCACCTCGGTCTGCGCGGGGGGCGCTTCCCCTTCTCCCCCGAGCCACCAGGGCAGCGCGGCGAGCAGCGCCACGCCGACGAGCGCCAGCATCCACCAGGGGCGTCGTGCGGCCGGGGCGGGGGCGCGCAGGGCGTGGACGAAGTCGCCGACGCTGCCGTGGCGGCGCGCGGGATCCTTGGCCAGGCCGCGCCGCAGCGCCGCCGCCAGGCCGGGCGGGCAGTCGGGGCGCAGCTTGCGGGGGTCGGGGACCGGCTCGCGGATGTGGGCCTGCACCGTCGCCAGCGGCGTCTTGCCGGTGAAGGGGAAGCGGCCGGTCAGGAGGAAGTACACGGTCACCGCCAGGGCGTACTGGTCCGAGGCCTCGCTCGCCGTCTCGCCCGCGCAGACCTCGGGCGCGAGGGTCGCCGGCGTGCCGAGCAGCGCCCCGGTCGCGGTCAGGGTGCTCGCGTCCTCGGCGTCCCGGGCGAGGCCGAAGTCGCTCAGGCGCAGGCGGCCATCGTCGCCGAGGATGGCGTTGGCCGGCTTGACGTCGCGGTGCAGCACCCCGGCGGCGTGGGCGGCGCTCAGGGCGCGGCCGAGCTCCTGGGCGCAACGCAGCGCGAGCGGCAGCGGCAGCGGGCCCTCGCGGCTGACCCGCTCCTGCAGGTTCTCGCCCTCGACGTAGTCCATCACCAGGTAGCAGCGGCCGCCCTTCTTGCCCGCCGCCCAGACGCGGACCAGGTGGGGATGGCGGATGCGGCTCGCCAGCTTCGCCTCGCGCAGGAAGCGCTGGGCCTGCGCCGGCGTCCAGGGCTCGATGAGCTTGACCGCGACCGGCTTGTCGAGGCGCAGGTGGCGCGCCTTGTAGACGCTGCCCTGGGCGCCGCGCCCGACCAGCTCTTCGAGCCGGCAGCCGCCGATCTCCGCCGCGGGCCGGGCGACGGCGGCGGGAGGTGCGCCGGTCGCGCCGCGCAGCGCACGCGCGAGGTCCCCGGCGCGCTCCGGGCGGCGCGCGCGGTCGCGGGCGATGCAGCGCATCGTCAGCGCGGACAGCCCCGGCGGCAGGTCGGGGGCGTAGACCTCCGGGGCGCTCGGGTCCCAGCTGCGGATGCGCTCGATGACCTTGGCGATCGGCTTGCTGCCGAAGGGCAGCTGGCCGGTCAGCCCGCGGTAGAGCACGACCCCGAGGGAGTAGATGTCGGTGCGCCCGTCGAGCCGCCCGCC
>JAUIEM010000272.1 GCA_030428695.1 bacterium | reverse complement strand
GTAGTCGATGCGGAAGCGGATCTGTTGCACGGCGTCACGGTGGGCCGGGTCGACGACGAAGAAGCGCGTGCCCGCGACCCGGATGTGGGGATGGCGGGTGTCGATGACCTTGAGGTCGTAAAAGCTCCGGGGGCAGTTGTTGATCGGGACGTAGAGGCGGATGCGCAGGCTGTCGCTGCGCTCGCTCTTGAGCCAGGTGCCGTAGGCGCCCTTGCCGAACACCGCAGAGGTCGGCGCGAGCCTCCCCTGGATGTAGTCGAACGCGCTGCCGTTCCAGACCAGCCCCTCGGCGAACAGGCGCAGCCGCTTCTTGATCGCCCGGACGTCGTCGCTGGAGTCGATGTTCGCCAGCTCTACCGTCAGCTCGGCGCGTGCCATAGGTCGCGGGATGAAGCACGGCGCGCGGAATTGGGTCGTGCGCGAGCCGATGGTCGTCCGCAGGCCGAGCTCGAGGTGTCGTCCCGCCGCCCGCAGGGCCTTCTCGCGCTCCTTCGGCGTCGAGCCCGTCGCCCGGGTCCCGCCCCGGGCGTCGTCGACGTCGCCGAACACCTCGATCGGATGCAGCTCCTTCAGCCCGTAGAACCGCAGGTGGATGGTGGTCGAGACCACCCCTTTCGGGACCTTCCGGGTGCGCAGCCTGGTGGCGGACGAGAACCTCTCCTTCTCGTAGACGAGCCGGAACTCCGCCAGCCAGTCGTCGTCCCCGGTGCCCTCGCTGACGTTGACCTTGCCGACCTCGAAGGTGTCGAGCTCGCAGAGCTGCAGGGTGAATGCCTTGCCGACGGGGAGGGCCCCGGGCAGCACCTCGACGATGATCTCACCGTCCCGGGTCGTGATGTAGCCGCTGTGGAAATAGACGTGGTCCGTCATCGTGGATCCTCGATGTTCGCGTGGAAAGATGTCAGGAGTCGCGGGTCAGACCTCGGACGGGTCACCCACTGCCGCGGCCTGGGCCTTGCCCAGGACGAAGCGGCAGGTTCCCGGAGGGAGGTTCGCGATCCGCGCCCTGCCCTGCGCGTCGAGGACGACGTGACGGACGGCGCCGTCGGGCAGAATCAGGCTGCACTCGAGGCCAGCGCGGGGTTCTCGACTGTCGACGTCGAGGCACTGGATGGACAGGGGTTTGTTGTCGACCACGAATTTGTACTCGCGGCCGGTGCGGATGGGGATGCCCTTGCGCATCGTCTTCGGGCTGTGGCGACGTGTGTGCTTGTCGCGCGCGTCGTTCGCCATCGCGGCTCCTTCCCCCCGCTCCTAGTGTAGCCAAAGGTCGGTCGCGGCGAAAGCGGCCGCGCGAGGAAGGTCTCGCGAGGCTCTTCAGGCCGCGCGTTGCGCGTACAGCCCGGCGGCGATGGCCGCGGCCACCAGCTCGTAGCCCAGCAGGCCGTTGATGGCGAGACCGGGCGATCCCCGCCGGAGGATGCTGACGATCCGCCCCCCCGCGATCCCTCCCATGAAGAGCAGCGTGAACAAGAGGACGTCGGCAGTGCGTTCCGGCATCAGGGCCCCGCAGGCGAAGATGGCCGCCATGCCGGCGAACAGGCCCCCGTACGAGCCGCGCAACATGTTGACCAGGCCGGCGCGCGTCACGTCGAGCTGCGATCGCGGTCTGGTCGGGATCGTCGCCGAGCAGCACGCGCAGCAGGACGTTCGGGTCGTACAGATAGACGAGCCCGATCGATCCGATCGTCGCAGCCTGGATTCCGAGAAACACCCTCGCAAACGTCTCCATGTCGACTCCCTCTCACGCCGGGAACACGCCTGTCCCGCCACTGGTTACGAATGTATACCAGTATGGTGGATTGACACCTGCATGACAATCGGGCACTTTCTGGGTCCCTGGGCACACGGAGAGAACCACGGAGGAGCGGTGGTCACCCGACAGCGCGACGACGGCCGCTTCATCTTCCAGGACACCCCGGACTGCCCGATCCGCGACGTGGTCGCCCGCTTCGGGGACAAGTGGTCGTTGATCGTGATGCTCGCCCTCGCGCAGGGCCCGGAGCGCTTCAACGCGTTGAAACGACGCATCGTCGGCATCTCGCAGCGGATGCTGACGCGCACCCTGCGCCAGCTCGAGCGGGAGGGCTATGTCCTCCGCGTCGTCTTCGCCGAGGTGCCCGTCCGCGTGGAGTACTCGCTGACCGACCTCGGCCAGGGGCTGATCAAGCCGCTCTGGGCGCTGGTCGGCTGGGCGCGCGAGCACCACGATGCGGTCCGGGACGCCCGCGCGCGCTTCGATCGGGGCTGACCCGAGCGGCGCTCCGGGAGCCGCAGGCTGCCCGCCCATCCTGACGGCCGGCCGGGCGATTGACATCCCCCGCAAGGTCCACTATCGTCAGCCTCTTTCCTACCGTCAGCGGGAGCCCCCATGCTTCCCAATCTGCTCAGCCTGGTCGGCCTGTGCGCGATCGTCGCGGTCGCCTTCGCGATGTCCGAGCGCAAGAGCGCGGTCTCGTGGCGTCTGGTCGGGACCGGCATCTTCCTGCAGCTGCTGTTCGCCCTGTGCATCCTCCACACCCCGTGGGGGGTGGTGTTCTTCGACAGCTTCAAGCAGGTCGTCAACGAGATCCTCGCCTTCGCGGAAGCCGGGGGCACCTTCGTCTTCGGCAGCCTCGGCGACAGCAGCGCGGGCTTCGTCTTCGCCTTCCAGGTGTTGACGACGATCATCTTCTTCGCCTCGCTGATGTCGATCCTGTACCACCTCGGCGTGATGCAGCGGGTGGTCTGGTTCATGGCCTGGGTGATGCAGCGGGCGATGGGCGTGTCGGGGGCGGAGTCCCTCGCCGTCGCCGCCAACGTCTTCGTCGGCCAGACCGAGGCTCCGATCGTCGTCCGGCCCTTCATCCAGACGATGACGAAGAGCGAGCTGATGGCGCTGATGACGGGCGGCTTCGCGACCATCGCCGGCGGCGTGCTCGTCGCCTACGTGCGCTTCGGGGTCGACGCCGGGCACCTGCTCTCGGCCTCGCTGATGAGCGCGCCGGCGGCCCTGGTGCTCGCCAAGCTGATGGTGCCCGAGACCGAGGAGTCGAAGACCCGCGGCGAGGTCACGCTGAAGATCGAGCGCACGACCGCCAACGTCGTCGACGCGGCCGCCGCCGGCGCGACCGACGGCATGAAGCTCGCCCTCAACGTCGCGGCGATGCTGATCGCCTTCGTCGCGCTGATCGCGATGGTCGACGCCGGCCTCGGGCTGATCAAGGAGCAGGTGCTCGGCCTGCTGGTCCCGAACAGCCCGGGCTACCTCTCGGTCCAGAGCTGGTGGCCGGGGGCCTTGAGCGACGTGTTCGGCTACATCTTCGCGCCCCTCGCCTTCCTGATGGGCGTGCCCTGGGAAGACTGCTTCGTGTTCGGCGGCCTGCTCGGCACCAAGGTCGCGGTCAACGAGTTCGTCGCCTACCTCGACCTCGGGGCGCTGATCCCCGTCTCGCTGTACGCCGCGCAGTTCAGCCCGCGCTCGCTGACCATCGGCACCTACGCGTTGTGCGGCTTCGCGAACTTCTCCTCGATCGCGATCCAGCTCGGCGGCATCAGCGGGCTCGCCCCCGACCGCCGCCAGGACCTCGCCCGGCTCGGGCTCAAGGCGATGGCCGGGGGCGCGCTCGCGAGCTTCATGACCGCCGCGCTCGCCGGGGCGCTGATCACCTCCGAGCGCAGCGACCGCGACTACGTGCGCGGCCGGGTCGACGTCTACTTCACCGGGCCGGCGGCGGATGAGGAGCCGGAGTTCGCGCCGGACTACCTCGGCCGTGCGCTGCTGCCCTGCGACGAGTTCCTCTTCCGCCATCTCGAAGGCAGCTACCGCGACGGCGTGCTCGCCCTGCGCGACGAGCTCCTGACCCACGCTGACGAGCGCATCGAGGAATGGAGCGCGAGCGACACGGCCGGCAGCCCGCTCTGGCGGGAGGAGGGGGCGAAGCTGATCGCCGCCTGCGGCATCGAGGGCTTGCTCGGCGAGATCGCGACCACCCGCCTGCATCCGGAGCTGAGCGAGGAAGAGGCCGCGATCGGCCGGCAGGCCTTCGTCGCCGCGGTGCTGGAGGGGGCGGAGATGCCCGAGCTGCGCTTCCCGAAGGACGCGGCCGCCGTCGCCGGCGAGCTCGACGCCCTGGTCGATGCCTACCGCCCACTGTGGGAGAGCTTCGCCTTGCGCGAGCGCGTCGCCGAGATCGAGCGGATCCTGCGCGAGCAGGGGGAATAGGAGGAAGCGCGTTGCCCGAGCGTCGCTACGCCGTGCGCTACACCGGGGAAGGAGTGCGCAACATCGAGGGGGTCGGCATCTTCCAGCACGGCACCACCGTGCACCTGCCGGCGCCGGAGGCCTGCAAGCTCGCCGAGGATGACGACTTCGTGCTCGAGGGCAACGTCGCCCCCGCCAGCTTCGTCAAGTTCCGTATCGGCCAGCTCGACCCGGACGACCGCCCGGAGCCGCCGAAGGAGCGGCCGGCCGCCGACTGGGAGCAGGAGCTCGAGGACCTCGAGGACGAGTACCTGCAGGGCAAGGACTACCGCGAGGAGTGAGCATGCTGCCGATCCCCCCCGTCCGACCGGAGCACCGCGCCGACGGGGCGCTGCTCGTCGACGGCGCGCGCTGCCCGCTGCATCCGGCGGCCCTGGCGGTGGTCGAGGCCCTCGACGGGCAGCGCGGTCTGTCCGCCCTCGCCGAGCACCTCGGCCAGCCCGAGGAAGACGTCGCCGGGGTGGTCGTCGAGCTGGCCCGCCTCGACCTGCTCGCCGCGCCGGACGGGGACCGGCTGCCGACCCTCGGCCCGGAGCAGGCCCTGACCTGCACCGCCTGCGGGGCCGCGCTGGCCGTGCCCGAGGCCCCGACGCTCCTCGCGCCGGAGGCGCTCGCCGCGGAACGCCTCGACGGCGGCGTCCTGCCCGTCGAGGCGGCGGACGGCGGCCGCCTGTGCTACGCGCTGCCTTCGACCTGCGCTGCGCCGCGGCCCCTGCCCGAGGGCGCCCTGCCGAGCGGCTGCTGCGCGCCCCTGGTCCGGGTCGTCTGGGCGCCGGACGGCGTGCGCGTCAGCCTGGCCGGCGACGGCGCGGCCGGCGCGGCGGACGGCGCGGCCCTGCGCGCTCTGGCGGGCGAGCTCGCGGCCCGCAGCCCCTTCCCGGTCTGGAGCCTGTACCTGCCCGCCGAGGTGCCCCTCGGGGCGGAGACGGCCGTCGGCTTCGAGCGCTACGCGGCTCTGGAAGCAGAGCTCTGCGCGGCCCTGGCGGAGGATCCCGAGCCCGCGCTGGCGGCGGCGCTGCGCGCGCGCTTCGCCGAGGTCTTCCCGGAGCGCACGGACGCGGACGCCGCGAGCGCCCTCCTGCTGCTCGCGGGCTTCGCCCAGCTGCTCAGCGACGATGCCGGCAAGGGAGAGGATGTCCGCGCGATGGCGGAGCGCCTGCGCGGGCACATCCTCCAGCTCCCGGTCGACCCCGCTCCCGTCCTCGAGGGTGATGTCCGGCAGCGAGCCGGTGGGATCCTGGCCGCGGAGGTCCGCGCCCTGCGGCCCCTCAGCCGCGGCCGCGCCTGGCTCGAGGGCCTGGTGCTGCTCGCGCTCGGCCACGTCCTCGCCAAGTGGCTCGCCTTCGAGCGGGCGGAGCAGGGGCCGCTCAGCCCGGCGGGCTACGCGGCGGCCTTCCGTGCCGTCCAGTCGCGCCTCGACGGGCTCGAGCTGCCCGACGCGGCGGCGCTGTACGTGTTCGCCGCCGCCCCCGACCTCGCCCCGGCGAGCGCGACGCCGTTTCCGGAGTGGCCGAACCTGTAGGCCGGCGCAGGACCGTGTCGTACCGTTGGCGGGGCGGAGCTACCTTGTGGTCTTCGGGCGCGGCAGAAAAGGCTCGGTCGCACGGTTGGCAGAGAGGCACGAGGCGTGCTATCTTTCATCAAAAGATTTTTATAGGGGAAGTGAAGTGAACGCGAAGTGGATGGTCCTCTGCGGGGCGCTGCTCGTCCTGCCGGTGCAGGCGCAGATGGTCGGGGACACCTACGGGGTCGACGGAGCGGGAAATCTCCATCAAATCGATCCGTCGAGCGGCTCGATCATCAACACCGTCGCGATCAGCGGCCTCGGCGCCGACTCGATTGTCGGGACCGACTTCGGGCCCGGCGGGATCCTGTTCGCGGTGGGACGGCAGTTCGCTTCCCCGAACACCAACCTGTACACGGTCGACCTCGGCACCGGCGCGGCGACCCTGCTCGCTCCGATCACCCAGGGCGGGTCGCCCTACACCATCTCCGACATCAGCTTCTCGCCCGGCGGCGTGCTGTTCGGCCTGAGCGGGACCCAGAACGGCAATGAGATCGTCACCATCGATGTCGGCACGGGCGTCGTAACCACGATCGGGGCATCCGGCATCGCTGGCGGCGGCAACGGCCTGACCTTCGGTCCGGGCGGCGTGCTCTACGCCGCCGACGGCACGTCGATCTACACGGTCGACCCGGGCACCGGCGCGGCGACGGCGATCGCTGCGTCGCCCGGAACCATCGGCACGCTGAGCTGGGACGGCGTCAGCGCGACCTTCCTCGGTCAGGATGCCGCCTTTACGGGCACCACCTTCGAATTCGACGCCGCGGGCAACTCGACCGTGCTGCCCGCCCTGCCGGTCACCCTGTTCTCGATCGGCGTGGTCCGCGCGGTCAGCGCCTCGGTGGTGCCGACCCTCGGCGAGTGGGGCGTGATCTTCATGAGCCTGGCCCTGGCCGGTCTGGCCGCCCTGCGCTTCCGCAAGATCAGCCCCGCGCTGGCCTGAGCGGCTACTCCTCCTTCGAGCGCAGCTCTCCGACCTCGTCGTAGACCTCCATGATGCGGCGCAGCGCTTCCCCGGCATCCTCCCTGCCGTGCAGCACCTCCTCGAGCACCGCGCTGGTCGCGAAGCAGATCACCGGCCAGCCGCGCTCGGCGCCGAGCTGGCCCTCGCCCATGCCGTCGGTGGCGAGGAAGCCGATCATCGCGCGGTACAGCGGGTGCATCTCGACGCCGGCGGCGCGGGCGATCGCGAGCAGGCCCCCGCGCTCCTTGCCGATCTCGACCAGGTCGCTGAACACCAGGTGCCCGCTGTCGCGCAGGCCGACCAGTCGCGCGCGGCCGGGGGTGCGCTCGAAGCCGCGCCGCTGGCTGCGGTAGGGCACCACCCGGTCGTCCATCGCGCCGAGCACCAGGGTGCACTCGACGTCGCCGCCGCTGCCGCCGGCTGCCATCGGGATCAGCACCCGCACGCCCTCGACATCGCCGAGGCCGGCCAGCGCCATGCCGCCGGCGCTGTGGCCGGCGACCGCGAGCAGGTCGGGGTTGACGTGGCCGGCGAGGAAGGCGAGCGCGCCGGCGGGCTCCTGGAGCGCGGCGAGGAGGGCCCGGGCGTCCCGGGACTGGGCGGCGCCCATCTCCATCTGCATCGCGTCGGCGAGCATGATCCCGGGATGGTCGGCGGCGATGACGACGAAGCCGCGGCTCGCCCAGTGGGTCATGAAGGCGAGGGACTGGGTGCGGAAGCCGGACGTGCCGTGGATGAAGACGATCGCCGGGTACGGACCGCGCTCGCCGTCGAGGGGCAGGTCGGCGTAGGCGTTGGAAGCCTGCCAGGGGTTGTCCGCGTCCGGGATCTTCGCCCGCTGATCTTCCGGCAGGTACTGGCGCAGGTCGTAGCGCAGCGGCTCCGCGCCCTCTTCGCTGCCACGCAGCGCGGGATACAGCACCTCGCAGGACAGCCTGCCGACCTGCAGGCTGCGCGCGCCGACCGGCCAGGGACCGGGCGCGGCGAGGTCGGCGGGGTTCTCGAACAACACGGCGCCGCCGCGGCCCGTCCAGGTCGCGGGCTCGTCGGCGGACAGGGGAAGCAGGAAGGCGAACAGGAAGATCCAGCGCATCGCAGCACCTCGGGCGGGGGGTTCCCTGTGGTACGCAGAAGAGCGCCTGGCGATGGAAAATGATCAGCCCGCGCGCCGCCGCGCCTCGGCGAAGCTTCCGCCGCCGGACTTGACGGCGAGCGCCTCGGCGGCGAGCGCGTCGACATCCATCGCCCGCGCCCGCCGGGCCTCGGCCTCGTCGTAGAGCTGCCCGATCGCGCGCGGATCGAGCCCGATCAGGCGCTGGATCAGCGAGCCGAGCAGCGGTCCGCCCCAGGGGTGGTCGTAGACGCGCTGCAGGCCGCGCAGGAAGCGGGAGAAGGGGTGGCGGCCGATGCTCGGCTTCTCGCCGAGCAGCTGGATGCGCTTGAAGGCGGCGAGCATCCGCTCGCCGCCGGGATCGACCCGCTCGAGGGGCGCGAAGAACACATCCTTGAAGAACGGCCGCGCGCTGAGCATGAAGCGCAGGATCGCGAGCCCCGCCCGGGCCTCGTCGACCAGGCTCTGCGGCTCGCGCGCCTGGGCGAGGAACTCCTCCGACGCGTAGTGCTCGACCATCCGGTAGTCGACCGCGATGTGCCGCGCCTCGTCGCGGTTGATCAGGCGCATCGCCTGCCGGCTCATCGGGTCGTCGACGAAGTCGCCGAGGGAGCGCAGGAGGGCGATGTCGAGCAGCAGCTCCCCGGTCGTGATGTACAGGTTCGCGACCCCCGGCGCGACCCGCCGCACCAGCTCGACGAAGCGCGGCCGGAAGCGGCGCAGGTGGGTGTTGCGCGTGTACTGCCGGTAGCCGTGCACGTCGTAGTGCCGCGCGAGCCGCGCCGCGACCCGGGCGTGCCGCCGCTCGTCGCGGACGAAGCTCGCGAAGATCGCGCGCAGCGTCGGGTCGTCGGTCGCGTCCCGCTGGACCTCGAACAGCGACGCGGCGAGCAGCTCGATGCCGGCCATGTCGGTGAAGTACTGGACGACGGCGATCTCGTCCTCGCGCCCGAAGCGCCGCGGCGGCACGCTCCAGTCGAGGTCGGAGATCCGCCACTGCTGGCTGCGGCACAGGCGCAGCATGCGCTCGAGGTCCATGCGCGCTCCCGGTTTCCCCTGCTTCCGGGATAGATGCGCGGGAGTGCGAATGCAAGCCCTACGCCCCAAGCCCTACGCCCGGGCGAGGGCCTTGTCGACCAGCGCCTCGCTGCTCTCCCAGAGCTTGCGGGCGAGCGCCTCGTCGTGGGACTCGGGGCTCGACGGCAGCGCCTGCTCGTCCTTGTAGTACTTCGCGGTCACGCCCTCGGCCTCCGGCGAGGAGGCGAGGTAGACCGTGCCGTGCGCGCCCTGCGCGGGGCTGCGGCCGAAGAGCTGGGCGATCCACACGCCCGCCTTGACCCACCAGGCGTTGTTGTGGGCGAAGCCGGTGCGGACGAAGCCGGGCCGGGTGCAGTTGACCGCGATGCCCTCGGCACTGACCCGCCGCGAGAGCTCGTAGGTGAACAGCACGTTGCAGAGCTTCGAGCGGGCGTAGGCCTGGCGGCCGTTCCACCGCTTCTCCCCCATCAGGTCGTCGAGGTCGAGGGAGGTGCGGGCGTGGGTGCCCGAGGCGACGTTGACGACCCGGGCGGGAGCGCTGGCCCGCAACAGGGGCAGGAGCTCGCGGGTCAGGAGGAAGGGGGCGAGGTGGTTGAGGGCGAAGGTGCGCTCGTAGCCGTCGACCGTGGTGCCGCGCTTCCAGAACAGGGCTCCGGCGTTGTTGACGAGGATGTCGAGGCGTCCGGTCGCATCCTTCACCTGCCCGGCCAGACCGTCGACCTCGGCCAGCGAGGAGAGGTCGGCGAAGAGGAAGTCGAGCGCCACATCCCCGCGGCGGGAGCGGATGCCGGCGGCGACCCGCGCGGCCTTCGCGCGGTCGCGCCCCGCCGCGAGCACGCGGGCGCCGCGAGCGGCGAGCTGTTCGGCGACGACGAGCCCGATGCCCGAGGTCGCCCCGGTGACCAGGGCGACCTTGCCGGTCAGGCGTGCGGTCGGAGCGTCCACCTCAGGCGCTCGCCTGGGCGGGCTCCGCCTCGCTGTGGTCGCCCTTGCCGCCGCGGCCGAGCAGCGCGCGGCCGACGCTGGGGATGTAGGAGAGCAGGTCGGTGATCGGGTCGGTGATCAGCTTGACGAACCAGACGGCGCCGAGCCAGCTGTTCATCGCGACCGCGAGGTAGGCGACGCGGCCGAGCACGACGACCAGGGTCATGATGAACCAGTGCAGGGCGAGGCGCGGGATCAGGTCGAGGGTGATCGCCCAGCTGACATCGCCGACGTAGGCGAAGTTCGCGATCGGGATCAGGCAGAAGAGCGCGACGAGGATCGTCTTGTTGCGGGTGTTGAACCCGAGCATGATCTTCTCTTTGTCGTGGTTGACCGGCTCGATCACGGCGTGCCCGAACTGGCGCACGAAGAGCGAGGCCAGCCCGGCGACCATCGCGCTGGTCAGGTCGATGAACAGCCACACATAGCAGACCAGGAAGACGGTCGAGCTCAGGATGTGCAGGGCCTGGTTGACCGTGTGGCTGTGCGAGGCGTGGTGGTCGTCGTCCTTCCGCTTCATCACCTCCTGGTAGAAGCTCTTCAGCGGCCGCGGGATGTTGACCATGCTGCCGGCCAGCTCGGACACCAGCTTCTTCTTCATCTTCTTGTTCCTCCCGGGTTGTTGCTCTTCGCGCAGCCACCAGCCGTCGTCCTGCATCGCCTGGGCGGCCCGGACCAGCTTGTCACCGAGCTCGGCGTAGTCCGCCGCGGTGATGTCCATGCTGCTCAGGCAGCGTCCGGTGCCGACCCAGCTCAGGTTGACCCCCTGGGCGCGGAAGTAGTATTGGAGCAGCCAGTTGTACCGGCTCGGCGTGGTGAACTTCAGCGTCCAGACCGACTGGACGTGGGTCAGGCGCACCGGCAGCTCGCGCTGCTCGAGCTTCTTGTTCGTGTCGACGACGAAGCCGCGGCAGCGGTCGTGGGCCTCGTCGTAGAGCGTCGCGGTGTCCGGATCGGTCGCCCAGCGCAGGAACTGGTGCATCGCGCCCATCACGTAGGGGTGGGCGGAGAAGGTTCCGACGACGTAGGCGAGCCGCATCGGCCGCTCGGGATCGAAGCGCCGCATCAGCCTGCGGTCGCCGCAGACCACGCCGTTCGGCAGGCCGCCGCCGAGGGTCTTGCCGTAGACGACCATGTCGGCCTTGATCTTGAAGTACTCCTGTCCGCCCCCCGGCGCGAGCCGGAAGCCGCTGTAGACCTCGTCGAAGATCAGCGGGATGTCGCAGTCGGTGCAGACCTGGCGCAGGTTGCGCAGCCAGCTCGCGTAGTCCTCGAAGCCTTCGTGGGTCTTGCGCGCCGTGCTGGTCAGCAGCACCGCGTCGTTCGGCGGCGGGGAGTTCGGGTGGAAGCACTGGACGGGGTTGACCATCACCCCGGCGATGTCGCCGCGGCGCAGCTTGATCGCGGTCAGCGAGGCGGGGCTCATGTCCTTGAGCACCAGCACGTCGATGACCGGCCGCTCGCAGCCGAGCCCGGGCTGGACGCCGTCCCACCAGCCGTGGTAGGCGCCGGCGAAGGTGACGATCAGCTTCCGGCGCGTGTTGAAGCGCACCAGGCGGCAGGCCGCCATCACGGCCTCGGTGCCGCTCATGTGGAAGCTCGCCTCGTCGAGGCCGGAGACCTGCTTGAGCAGCTGGAGGTTCTCCTGCACGACGGGGTGCAGGGGACCGAGCACGGGGCCGAGGTCGTTCACCAGGGCGTTGCCCTTGGCGATCATGTCCTTGTAGACGTCGAGGCCGCAGACGTTGCAGCCGTAGTAGCCGCTGACGTCGATGCTCCAGTTGCCGTCGAGGTCGCGCAGGCGCGGACCTTCGGACTTGTCGACGACGGCGCACAGGTTGAAGTTGTCGCGCATCACCTTGCGGAAGGGGAAGGGCACGCGGTTGGCGTCGGTGAAGCGCAGGTCGGAGAAGGACTCCTTGACGCTGTCGCCCCAGGCGAGGCTCTTCTCCCGGCCCTCGGAGAGCTGCCGGCTGAGCCGGTGGAGGCCCTCCCGGCGCGTCTCGATCCACTCCCCTTCGGCGCCGTCGGCGGCGAGGAACTCGTCCTCGCTGTAGTCCCGACTCGCGACGACGTTCGACAGCAGGCGGGCGACCCTGGGCGTGAACGAGGTAGCGCGCAGGGTGGCCAGTCGTTGGATCAGCTTCCAGGTCACGAGCACCCCGAGGGTGAGGCACACGACGACCAGGACAGCGAGCCAACCTTCGCCGAGACCCAGCAACCAGGACCCCGCGGCGGTCGATTCCGCGCCGACGAGCTCCAGGGCATTGGACAAGGCTTCGCGAAGCATGGGTATTCCTTTCTTCAGGTGGACAGGGGGAACGCGCCCCCTCGCAGGTCAGGCCGCGTCGACGACCCCTTCGATCAGATCTCCCGCCCCGGTCCGGCCCGAGTCGGTCGGTGCGGATGCGGACGGTTCCGGCAGCGCCTTCGGTTTCGGACGCGTCAGCGGCGCCTTCAGGGCGCGCAGGGCGGCTTTGAGGGCTTTCTTGGCCGAGCGGCTCGCGCTGCGCTCGTGCTTGGTCTCGACGACGGCCCGGGCGTGGTCGCGCCAGAAGCGCTCGAAGCAGGAGCCGACGGGGTAGCGCTGCATGCGTACCGAGGCGGAGCGGCCGAGGCGCTGGCGCTGGGCGTCGTCGGTCGCGAGCTCGACGAGCGCGTCGATCCAGGCCCGGTCGTCGCGGCCGTCGACCACCCGCCCGCTGATGCCCTCGTCGACGAACTCCTGCGGCCCGCCGACGTCGCTGACGACCGCCGCGAGGCCGGAGGCGAGGCTCTCGAGCACGGCCTGGCCGAGGGTGTCGGTCAGCGACGGGAAGACGAACAGGTCCGAGGAGGCGTAGAGCTGCGAGAGCTCTTCCTTGTGGCGGAAGCCGAGGAAGTGGGCGCCCTCGCCGCAGGCCTTCTGCATCGGCGCGCGGAAGGGTCCGTCCCCGACGACGATCAGCTCGACGGTGCGTCCGGCGCGGGCGCAGGCGTCGCGCACCGCGGGCCAGATGCGGGCGAGCGTGTCGAGGTTCTTCTCGACGCTGACGCGGCCGACGTAGAGCATCTTGAGGGAGTCGGGGCGGACGCCGTCGAAGCGCTCCCAGAGGTCCTTCCGGGCGTGGGAGGGGTCGAACCTGTGCAGGGCGATGCCGGGCACGATCCGCACGCTGCGGGCGCAGCGCAGGCCGAGCTGGCGCATGCGCTCGAGGTAGTCGGCGCTGCGGCTGAAGATGGTGTGGAACGAGCGGTAGAACGCCCGCATGTAGACCTTCGCCAGCCCCGTCAGGAAGCGGCTCTGCAGGATCTTCTCGACGTAGGCCGGGAAGTCGGTGTGGTACACGCCGAGGCGCGGCACGCCGAGCAGCCTGGCGGCGAGCAGGCCGACCAGGCCGACCGGGCCGGGGGTCGAGATGTGGATCGCGTCGGGGCGCAGGCGCCGCACGGTCTTGAGCATCCGCAGGACCCGGGGGATCACGATGTGCAGCATGCCGTAGCCGGGCATCGGGCGCGAGAAGAAGGGCCGGACGTTGTGGATGTTCGGGCGGTCGGGGACGGGGAAGGGGGTCGAGGTGATCACGTGCAGCTCACGGCCCTCGGCGTAGGCGCTCGCGCTCATGTCCTTGATGAAACGGGAGACGCCGTTGACGTCTCCCAGAGTATCGGTAAACAGGACCACACGAAGGGCAGCGGACTCTTCATGTTGAGATTTTTCGGGAAGGAGGCGGCTCATTCTCGTCATGCTGGCTTCCCCTTGTGATGATATTGTCGTTCTGGCTGCGTGAAGCTGCAGTCAATATCGCTCCGGAGCTTCTCGTCGCTCCCGGTTGTCGTGTCCCACCCTGCCGGCAAACTCCATCCCACACTTTGCGCCCCACACTCCTCACTCGC
>JAUIEM010000271.1 GCA_030428695.1 bacterium | reverse complement strand
AGCCACACGCCCGGAGCGTGTACGATCGAGGGGAGCGACGGGCGGAGCCGGATGTCATCCTTCCACGACGCGTGTAGCGCGGGCGATCTGCTCGCGATCGAGCGGGCCCTCCTCGCGCGCCCGGCGCTGGCCTTCCGCGCCTTCGAGGGCTACCTGCCGCTGCAGCGGGCGATCCCGCACCGCCCCGAGGTGCTCGCGCTGCTGCTCGAGAGCGGCGAGGATCCGGACCGGGCCCTGCGGCGGGTGCACTGGTTCCCCTGGGAAGACCGGGTCGAGGTCGACGCGGCGCAGCCCTGGCGGCCGCTGCACATGGCCGCGGTGCACGGCTACCACCGGCGGAGCCCGCGCGTGGTCGAGGTGCTCGTCGAGGCGGGGGCGGAGCTCCGCGCCCCCTCACCGCTCGAGGGCTACGGCGCCCTGCACCTGGCGGCGCTGTGCGGCCACCACGCGGTCCTGCGCGCTCTGGTCGAGGCCGGCCTCGAGCTCGACCCGCGGGCGACGCGGGGGCCGGCGTGTCTCCAGGCGGACGAGGTCGGCGCGCCGGCGCCTCCCTTCAGCGGCGTCGAGGTGACGCCCCTGATGGTCGCCTGCCAGGCGGGACAGGTCGCCTGCGTCGAGGCCCTGCTCGCGCTCGGGGCCGGGCTCGAGCTGCGGGATGGCGGGGGCCATACGGCGCTGCACCACGCGGCCGGCGGCGCGCTTCCCGGGGCCTCCCGCGTCGCGATCGTCCAGCTGCTGCTCGCCCGGGGAGCGGAGTCCGGGGCCGTCTCCGGGGCGGGGGCCTCCGCGGCCGAGCTCGCGCGGGGGCAGGGCCACGACGCGGTCGTCGCGGCGCTCGAGGCGGCGGAGGGAGCCGATGGCGAGGCGCCCGCTCAGGGCTTGATGTCGTAGACCTTGAACTTCTCGTACAGGGTCGAGCGGGACACGCCGAGCACCCGCGCGGTCTTGCTGACGTTGCCCCCGACGGTGGCGAGCACCCGCTGGATGTGGGCCTTCTCGATGTCGGCGAGGGTGCCGAGCTCGACGAGCTCGTCGCCCTGGTTCTTGCGGATGCGGTCGGGGAAGTCCTTCGCGACCGGCGAGCTGCCCGCGCTCATCGCGAAGGCTGCCTCGATCGCGTTCTCGAGCTCGCGGACGTTGCCCGGCCAGCTGTAGTCGCGCAGCATCCTGGCGATGCCGGCGGTCGGGCTCGCCTTGCCGCCGGAGTAGCGGGTGTAGAACTTCTCCGCGAGGGGCAGGATGTCCTCCTTGCGCTCGCGCAGGGGCGGGATGTTCAGCTCGACGACGTTGAGCCGGAAGTAGAGGTCCTGGCGGAACTCGCCCTCGCGCACCGCCTCCTCGAGGTTCTTGTTGGTCGCCGCGACGATGCGCACGTCGACCTTGAAGCTCTCGCGGCCGCCGACCGGCGTGACGACGCGTTCCTGCAGCACCCGCAGGATCTTCGCCTGCAGGGCCGGCGCCATGTCGCCGATCTCGTCGAGGAACAGGGTGCCGCCGTCGGCGAGGCGGAAGTTCCCCGGGAAGTTCTGGATCGCGCCGGTGAACGCTCCCTTGCGGTGGCCGAACAGGTGGCTCTCGAGCAGCTGGTCGGGGATCGCGGCGCAGTTCATCGCGATGAAGGGCCCGTCGGAGCGGTTGGACAGCCGGTGCAGGCTGCGCGCGATCACTTCCTTGCCGACCCCGCTCTCGCCGCGGATCAGCACCGTGCTCTCCGAGGTCGCGACCCGGCGCACGAGCTCGAACAGCTGCTTCATTTTGCGGCTGCCGAAGATCAGCCCCTCCTTCGACAGCAGCTCTTCGCGCAGCCGGCGGTTCTCCTGCAGCACCCGCTGGCGCAGCCGCTGGTTGACGATGCCGAGCGCCGCGAGGTGGGCCGCGACCTGCAGGAAGCGCAGGTCGTCGACGTTGAAGGGCTTGCTGCGGCGGTCGCTGTCGACATAGATCAGGCCGATCGCCCGCTCCCCCTCGAGCATCGGCACGCACAGCGCGGTCTGCACGCCTTCGGCGGCTATGCTGTCGCTGCGCCCGCGCTCCTCGCCGATCAGGGTGCCGAGGCCGTCGCCCATCACCTGCGAGATCAGGGTGCGGCTGACCGTGAAGGCTTCGGCCTCGCCGTCCCGCGACCAGAAGGCGAGCGCCTCGAGGTCGGGCCCGCCGCCGCCCGAGGCCGAGGCCCCGGAGAGGTCGCCGCGCCAGGCCTTGCCGAGGGCGATGAAGCCGCGGCGCACGTCGAAGGCGTCGCACACGATCGACAGGAACTCGCGCATCTGCGACGGCTGCTGGATGGTCAGAAGGCAGGTGCCGAGCCGGAAGAGCACGGCGAGCAGGGCCTCGGGGGTCGCGCTGTCCGGATCGAACTTCAGGGTGAGGTGCTCGCGCTTGTCGTCGTAGTCCTCGTAGCACACGGTCGACTGGGTCAGGGCGAGCGAGGACGACTCGGTCGTGTCGGTGGCGGTGAAGGACAGGACGGTGTCGCCGAGGAAGATGCGATCGCCGCTGCGCAGCATGCTCGGGCTGCCGGGCTCGAGCGGCTGCTCGTTGTGGACGATCGGGTTGGTGTCAAACAGGCGCAGGATCGACCAGCAGCCTTCGGTCTCGCGCAGGATCCCGTGCCGTCGCGAGACCTTGCGGTCGTCGAGGACGCAGTCGTTGTCGCGGCTGCGGCCGAGGCTGACGGGGGAGTGGTCGAGGGCGAAGGTACGCTGGGCGCCACTGCCGCTGACGATCTCGAGGCGCGCTTCCATGAGCCGTTCTCCGCGGGGCCGGGCTGCAGGTATGGTAGGATGGTGCGACGACGGGCCGGTGAAGTCCACTCTTTTTCGGGGAGCCGCCTTGCAGCGTCTCGTTCCTCTGCTCGCCCTCCTCGCGCTCGCCAGCTGCGGCACGCCGGAGCGCCAGCCCGCGGGCCCCCGCGACGAGCCGCGCCTGCTCGCGAGCGCATGGCTGCAGGGGGAGCCGGTCGCTTTCAGCGAGCTCGCCGGCTCGGTGGTCATCGTCGACTTCTGGGCGAGCTGGTACCCCGCCAGCCGCGAGGTCGTGCAGCTGCTCAAGGACCTCGCCGCGCGTTACAGCGACCGCGGGCTCGTGATCCTCAGCTGCACCCAGGAGGATCCGCTGATCGTCGAGCCCCTGATCCGCCGGCTCGGCGTGCCCTACCCCGTGTTCGTCGACCTCGACGGCCAGACCGCCGCGCTCTTCGCGGTCGAGACGGTGCCGACGGTGCTGGTCTACGGCCGTGACGGGCGTACGGTCTACCGCGGGCATCCGCTGCGCGCCGGCTTCTCCGAGAAGGTGCGCGGAGCGGTCGGGGGCCGGGCGGGCCTGTGAGCCGGAGGCGCTCAGCAGACATTGGCGCAAAAGTCGGAGGCCGTGCAGAATAGACCGCTTCGAGTGGTGTCTGTGGGAACGAGGACCGTACGTGGACGAGGGCGCTCTGGTCACACGCGCACAAGGGGGCGACCGCGAGGCCTACGGGCAACTGGCGGAAGCGGCGCGCCCCGCGGTGTACGCGGTGGCCTGGCGCATGACCCACGACAAAGAGACCGCGATGGACGTCACGCAGGAAGCACTGTTGCGCGGCTGGCGCTCCCTGAAGAAGTTCAAGGGAGGGTCGAAGCTGTCGACCTGGCTGGTCCGCATCGCGGTCAACGTCGTCCTGAACATGCAGCGCAGCAAGCGCCGCAAGCCCCTGGCGCTGGCCGGTGAGGCGATCGGCAGCCTGGCCGATCCGAGCGAGCGGCGCCCGGAGGACGCGGCGAGCGCCGGCGAGCTGCGCGTCGCCTTCGCGCGGGCCCTCGACGAGCTGCCCGAAAGCCTGCGCGCGGCGGTCGTGCTGCGCGAGGTCGAGGGGGCTTCGTACAAGGAGATCGCGACGGCCCTGGACATCCCGATCGGCACCGTGATGTCCCGCCTGCACAACGCGCGCAAGCGGCTGCGCGAGGCGCTGGCCGACTTCATGCCTGGGCATGGGGAGGGCTGAGATGGAGTGCTCCGAGAGCCGTCTCTCCGCCCTCTACGACGGCGAGCTGCCCGCTCCCGAGGCCGAGGCCCTGCACGGCCACCTCGAGGGCTGCGCGCGCTGCGCCGCGACCTGGGCCGAGCTCGCGTGGCTGTCCGAGGGATTCGCCGCGCTGCCCGTCGAAGAGCCGAACGCCGACGAGCTGGCCGCCGCCCGCTCGGCCCTCGCCGCGGCGTTGGCGGAGGAGGTGCGGGAAGCTCCGCCGCGGCGCCCCCGCGCGCGGCCGCGCATCGCCCTCGGCCGGATCACCGTCGCGGCGGCGGCGCTGCTCGCCCTCGGCCTCGGTCTGTGGTTGTTGGCAGAGGCTCCGCGCGTCAGCCTGGCCTGGGCGCCGTTCACCTGGGCGCGGCTCGAGCTGCCGGTCCCGGAGCCGGTCGTGGTGCGGGCGGACGCCCCGATGCTGCGGTCGCTGTCCGCTGGGCTGCGGATCGAGGCCTCGGGGAGGGCGACGGCCCGCGCCCTGTACGTCGCCAACGACAGCCTCGGCCACGCCCATCTGCTGACCGTCGAGGCCGCCGTGCACGCCCTCGGCCACCTCGAGGAGGAGTTGGTCCAGGCGCTCGAGCTCGGCCTGTTCCGGGCCGAGCTGCCGGCGCTGCTCGAGGCGTTGCGCGCCCGCAGCACCGAGCACCTCCGCTACCTGCACGCCCCGGAGCAGGTCGCCGCGGCCCGGCAGAACGTCGCCCTGTGCAGCATCGCCCTCGAGCTGCTCGCCCCCGGCAGCCAGGAGCTCGGCGCCGCCGCCCGCGAGGAGCTCGCGCTGATCGTCGCCGCCCGCGGCCCCGCGCTCTCCCCCCACTTCGGGCGGGAGCTGCCGTACGCCCTGTTCGCCCCGCGCTACGGCTGGCGTGGGGACGCGGCGCGCGAGCGCATGTTCCGCGCCATCGTCTGGCTCGGGCAGACGGTCTCCCTGCGCGCCGAGGGTGTCGAGGGCTGGCGCGGGCCCCTGCTCAGCCTCGCCCTCGCCGACGCCCGGTTGCAGGACGGACGCAGCGCCAGCGAGGCCTGGCAGCGCCTCGACGGCGCCCTGCGCTTCCTGGCCGGACCGACCGCGGACTGCGGACCCGCGCGGGTGATCGCCGCGCTGCGCGACAACTTCGGGGGGGCGCTGGCCTGGGGGAAGCTCGAGCGGCAGGCGACGACCGAGGCCCTGGCCGGGCTTCCGCCGCGCTGGGCCCTGTTCCCGCCGCGCCGGCCGCTGCCGGTCGAGGTGCGCTGGGAGCTGTCGAGCGGGCGCCTGGAGGTTCCCCGCCGCCTCCCCCGCAGCCTCGACTTCGAGGCGCTGCTCGGCACCGAGGCGGCGCTCGCGGTGCTGCGGGAGGAGCCGCACGCCGCGGTGCTCGAGGACGCGCTGGAGGGTCTGCGCGCGCGGATGCACCCGCTCGAGGGCGCGGCCTGGTACGAGAACCGGCACGGGGCCTGGTGGCTGGCGACGCGGCCGCTGCACGCGCCGCATCCCTGGGCCTCGGAATACCCCGCCTGGTCGCGGCGCTGGCTCGCCCTCGCGACGATGCGCGCGGCGGGGGTCGACGCAGCGCGCGGCGCGGGCGCTCCGCTGCCGCTCGCGGAGGCCGGTCCGCCGCTGCTGGTCGACCCCTACCCCGGGCTGTTCGCCGGGCTCGCGGCCTGGGCGCGCTTCGCGGCGCGGGCGGTCGGCGAGACCGAGGACGCGGAGCTGCTGGCGCTGCGGGCGCGGCTCGAGGCCTACGCGACCTGGGCGGAGGCGGTCGCCGTCCAGGCCCGGGCGCAGCTCGCGGGCACGGCCGGCGACGGGCGCGCCCTGCTGCGCGAGCTCGGGCGCTTCCTGCCCTGTGAGGAGGCGTTCAGCCTGAGCGACCTCTACTTCGAGGGCCCGGAGCGGGCGCTGTACGCGGGCTGCGGCGGCATCGACGAGATCCGCGCGCTGGTCCCTGTCGGGGATGAGGTCGTCGAGGCTCGCGGCGCCGGCTGGGCGGTCTACGAGTGGCTCGGCCCGGCGGCGCCGGTGTGGACTGTCGACGACTGGAGGTCCGGGCCGTTGCCCTCGCGGCCGGCCTGGTTCGAGGAGGGGCGATGACGCGCTGCGAAGCACGCCTGTTCCGGGGGCTCGTCGTTCTGCTCGCCGTCCTCTGCGCCGGCTGCGCGTCGGACCGCTCGCTGCCGCGGCCGGGCCGGGAGCCGGGCGGCGTGGGCTTCAGCCGCGTTCATCGGCCGGCCGACGACGTCGCCCTCGAGCAGGGGCCGTCGGTGCCTCCGCCCCTCGGCGCCGACGACAGCGGTCACGCGACGCCCCTGCGCGTCGTGCTCGGAGCTCTTCCGGCCGCGGCCCCCGCCGGCCCGCTCGGAGACAGCACCGCCTTCGCGACCGTCGTCGACGGCTGGCTGTACGGCGACAACCCGGAAGCCCGCGCGGCCCTGGAGGCGGTCGGCATCGCCGGCGTCGAGCTCGGGCCCGGTGACTTCCTGCCCGACCAGCGGTTGCGTGTCGAGGATCTGTGCCTCGCGGCCCGGATGCGCGGGGCGGACAGCCTGTGGATGTTCGTCCTCGCGCCGGGCGGGAGCTGGTCGCTGCGCTTCTACCGCTGCGCGGACGCGGCCTCGCTGGGCGGCTTCCACGGCGTCGAGCGGCGCCCGCTGTGGGGCGCACCGCGCGGGTCCCTGGGGCTGTGGTGGGAAGGCGCGCTGCTCGCCTCGGGGGGGGCGTGATGCGCCACCTCCTGCTCCTGTGCGTCCTCGCGGTGTCCCTCGCCCTCAGCGGCTGCGCGGCGGCGGCGCCGGAGAACGCGGCGCCGCAGGAGCACGGGCAGGGCGACCTCGCGGAGGGGACCACGGCGAGCCTGCGCACCGACGACCGGGAGCGCACCCGCGGGGGCCCGGCGGTCGATCCGTTGTGGGCTGACGCCCCGGACTCGCTCGCGCTGCGCCTGCGGGTCGCGCTCCCCGCGCCGGCGGTGGATCCCGCGCCGGCCCTGGCGCAGGGCCAGGTGCTCGCGGTCGCGGTCGTCTGTGGCGGGTTCCTGCAGGACCCGGCAGAGCTTCCCCTCGCCGACGCGGTCGCCCTCGGCGCCCGGGACTTCGCCTACCACCGCGAGCTCGCTCCGGTCGACCTGTGCCTCGCCGCCCGGATCGGCAGGGCCGACCGCCTGCTCCTGTGCGCCCTCGACGCCGACCGACGACGTTGGCGGGCGTGGCTCTTCGACGTCGCGAGCGGTCGTGCGCTCGGGGGCGCGTCGGGGACCTGTCTCGATCCGGCTGGAGCCGCCCCACTGCTCGGCGCGT
Source organism: bacterium (assembly GCA_030428695.1). Next base: position 6,506 of record JAUIEM010000271.1, on the reverse strand, counting down.
GGTCCGATCTCGCGCTGCTGCTCGGGGTCCGCCCGGCCGTTGACACGGGGGGGCGGGCGCCGTAGACTGCACGTCTTTATGACGCATCGCATTCAAAACGGAGACCGCCATGCCTGAAGCCTACATCCTCGACGCGATCCGCACCCCGATCGGCAAGCGCGATGGCAGCCTGTCCGACGTCCGTTCCGACGAGCTCTTCGCGATCCTGCTGCGCGCGCTGGTCGAGCGCACCGGTCTCGACCCCCGCGAGGTCGAGGATGTGATCGTCGGCTGCGTGACCCAGACCGGCGAGCAGGGCGTCAACGTCGCCCGCAACGCGGTGCTCGCCGCGGGCTGGCCGCAGGAGATCCCCGGCACCAGCGTCAACCGCCTGTGCGGCTCCGGTCAGCAGGGCGTCAACTTCGCCGCCCAGGCCGTGATGGCGGGCAGCGCCGACCTGGTGATCGGCGGCGGCACCGAGAGCATGACGCGCGTGCCGATGGGCTCGGACGTCGGCAGCTTCAACCCGAACCTCGAAGAGCGATTCGCGCTGGTGCCGCAGGGCGTCTCCGCCGAGATCGTCGCCGAGCTGGCGGGCTGCGACCGCGCCGCGATCGACCAGTTCTCCTACGAGAGCCACCGCCGCGCGCTGCACGCGATCGAGGAGGGGCGCTTCGAGAAGGAGATCGTCGTCGTCCACAAGAAGGACAAGCAGGGCCGGGTGGTCGAGTCGGTCAGCCGCGACGAGGGGCCGCGCGCCGGCACCTCCGCCGAGAAGATCGGCCAGCTGAAGCCCGCCTTCAAGCCCGACGGCGTGATCTCCGCCGGCAGCTCGAGCCAGATCTCCGACGGCGCCGCGCTGATGCTGATCGGCACCAAGGAGAAGGCCGAGGCCCTCGGGCTGACGCCGCGGGCGCGCATCGTCGCGATGACCGCGGTCGGCGTCAACCCGACCAGCATGCTGACCGGCCCGGTGCCGGCGACCACGAAAGTGTGCGAGAAGGCCGGGATCGCGGTCGAGGACGTCGACCTGTTCGAGGTCAACGAGGCCTTCGCATCGATCCCGCTGTACTGGTCCAAAGAGCTCGGCGTCAGCCTCGACAAGGTCAACGTCAACGGCGGCGCGGTCGCCCTCGGCCACCCGCTCGGCGCCTCCGGCTGCCGGCTGATGGTCACCCTGCTGCACGAGCTCGAGCGCCAGGAGCTGCGCTACGGCATCTCGACCCTGTGCATCGGCATGGGTCAGGGCATCGCGACGCTGATCGAGCGCGTGTAGCCTTCCCGATCCTGTCGATCGAAGCGGCCGCCCCCGTCGGGCGGCCGTTTGCGTGGCGGCGGCGGCTCGCGCTCAGAGCGGCCGTTCGGTCGCCGCCAGGGATTCGAGGAGCTCGCACTCGGTCAGCCGCACGTGCACCAGCAGCCCGCGGCAGGTTCCCCGCACCACGATCTCATCGCCCTTCGCCAGCTGCGCGAAGCGGTCGCCGGCCGGCCCGCTGAAGGTGCACTGCACGCGCCGCATCAGGTGGTCGGCCTCGATCAGCACCACCGGGACGCCCGCCGGGCCCTCCGCGATCTTGAACACCGCGCCCCGGAGCTCGAGGCGCTGGTTCTGGTAGACGCGGTTGGCCGCGACCTCGTTGGCGTGGTAGGCCGCGACGAGCTCCGCCGGGCTGATCGCGACGGTCGCCTGCGCGGCCTCGTAGGCCAGGCGCTCGGTGTGGGCCTTGCGCAGCCAGAACAGGCCGCCGCAGACCAGGACGCTGCCCAGCCCGAAGATGCCGACCACGACCATGATCGCGATACCGCAGCCGCTCGGACCGCGGCGGGGTGGGGGAGTGTCCATGTGCTTCTCCTCGGGCAGTGGCTGCCCAGGGATTGGGAAAACGACGGCGGGGTTTTCAGGGGGGCGAAATCGAGACAAAACCTATACAAAAACCTTGACGCCAGGCAGGCATCACCTACGATCTCAGCAGTGACCGCCATGAACCCCGTGAGGAGACCACCCGTGAGAAATCTGCTGATCGCCGTCCTGCTCGCCGCCCTGTCCACCACCGCCTGGGCGGACGGCTCCGGCGCGCTGAACATCGTCGAGACCGCCCGCGCCGCCGGGAACTTCAACACGCTCCTGGCCGCCGTCGACGCGGCCGGCCTGACCGACGCCCTGAGCGGCGAAGACCACCTGACCGTCTTCGCTCCGACCGACGACGCCTTCGCCGCCCTGCCCGAGGGCACCGTCGCCGCGCTGCTCGAGGACATCCCGCAGCTGACCGCGATCCTGACCTACCACGTCGTCCCCGGCGCGAACAAGGCCGAGGCGGTGGTCGGCGCCACCTGGCACGAGACCCTGCAAGGCCAGGCGCTGAAGGTCTCCGTCGGCGAGAGCGTGATGATCGATGACGCGACCGTGCTCGCGACCGACGTGATGGCCAGCAACGGGGTCATCCACGTGATCGACAAGGTCATCCTGCCCCGGGCCAACATCGTCGAGACGGCGACCGAGGCCGGCTCCTTTGGGACCCTGCTCGCTGCGGCGACGGCCGCAGGTCTTGTCGACACTTTGTCGAACGGTGGCCCCTTCACCGTCTTCGCCCCGACCGACGACGCCTTCGGCGCGCTCCCCGAGGGCACCGTCGAGGCCCTCCTGAACGACATCCCCAGCCTGAAGAAGATCCTGACCTACCACGTGGTGCCCGGTCGCGTCCTGAGCACCGACATCACCGGCGACCTCGAGAGCCTCAACGGCACGCTCGCCGTCGGTCGCACCGCGGCGGGTGTCACGATCGCAGGCTCGAATGTCGTCGCGGCCGACATCATCGCGGCCAACGGCGTGATCCACGTGATCGACAAGGTCATGATCCCCGCCGCTGCCGAGTAGTCGTACATCCAAACCAACCGCCGAGAGAGATAGAGGACCTGCACCATGCTCCGCCTGCTTCCGATCCTGCTCTGCCTGTGCCTGGGCGTCACCGCCGACGAGACCTGGCAGGCCCCCGACGAGGCCCCGCTGCCGGAGGGCTTTCCCGCGCCGACTCCGCCCGGCGAGATCCGCATCCAGACCTATCCCGCCAGCCGGGCGGTGATGGTCGAGGCCCGCGGCTTCTTCGACTTCGGTCTGTGGAAGGGCTTCATGCCGCTCTTCGAGCACATCGACCGCGAGGACATCTCGATGACCGCGCCGATCGTCGCCGACTACCCGGCCGAGGCCGAACGGAAGCTGCGCGGAACGATGCAGATGGGCTTCTTCTACCCGGCGGTCGATGAAGGCGAGGCCGGCCCCGACGGCGAGGTCGAGGTCACCGACCTGGCGGGCCGGAGCTACGTCAGCATCGGCGTGATCGGCTACTACTCCCTGCGCTCCTACCGGGAGGCGGTCGCGCAGCTCGAGGCCTGGCTCGACGAGCACGGCTACCTGTGGGAGGCCGACGGCGCGCCGCGGCGGCTCCTGTACCAGCAGCCGAAGCTGAGCAACGCCTTCGAGCTGTACAGCGAGGTGCAGATCCCGATCAAGTGCGTGCTCGCTGACTGAGCTGGGCGAGGGCGCCGCTGAGCCGGGGTGTGGTCCTGCGGGGGCGGGTCCGGTAGAATCAGCCCCACCCCACAGGAGACTCTCCCTATGTTGCTCGAAGGAAAGAAGGGCCTGATCCTCGGCGTCGCGAACAAACGTTCGATCGCCTGGGGCATCGCCGAGCGCGCCCGCCAGGAAGGCGCGACCCTGTATTACGGCGCCGCCAACGACCGCATGCTGAAGGGCCTGCTCAAGCTGGTCGGCGACGCCCCCCACGGCATCTGTGACGTCTCTGACGACGTCTCGATGGACGGCTTCTTCGAAGGCGTGAAGGAGACCCTCGGACAGCTCGACTTCGTGCTGCACTCGGTCGCCTTCGCCCGCCGCGAAGACCTGTCCGGCGCCTTCCTCGAGACCTCCCGCGAAGGCTGGAGCATCGCCCAGGACATCAGCGCCTACTCGCTCGTCGCCCTGCTCAAGCGCTGCGCCCCGCTGTTCCCCGAGAGCGGTGGCAGCGCGGTCTCGATGACCTACCTCGGCTCCGAGCGGGCGGTCGAGAACTACAACGTGATGGGTCCCGCCAAGGCCGCCCTCGAGTCGGCGACCCGCTACCTCGCCCTCGAGCTCGGCCCGCGCCAGATCCGCGTCAACTCGATCTCGGCGGGGCCGGTCAACACCCTGTCGGCGCGCGGCGTGGCGAACTTCCGCAAGATGCTCGACTACAACGCCGAGAAGGCCGCGCTCAAGCGCAACGTCACCCTCGACGAGCTCGGCAACGTCGCCTGCTTCCTGTTCTCGGACTACTCGTCGGGGCTGACCGGCGAGACCCTCCACGTCGACGCGGGCTTCAGCATCGTCGGCATCTGAGCCCGTTCGGTCGAGCGCCTCTCACGGCCCGATGCGGTACGCCTGCCGACCTCGAGCGGGGATCGACGCGGTAGGCCTGCTCCCGCCGGCAGGCGGGGACTGAGCTGAGATCGCCCGCGCTCAGTCGTCCGTGTTCGTGCTCTGGCCCTCGAACTGCAGCTGGACGGGACGCGGCGGACGGCCGGCCTCGATGACGACCTCGATCACCGGCCCGGTCTCTTCGCCACGGCTGGCCCAGACCGCGTAGCGCCCCGGATAGAGCCCGTTCAGGGTGAAGTTCCCGGTCTCGTCGGGCCGGGCGCGACGGGAGACGTTGCGCAGCGGCCGGGACTCGGCGCGCACCCGCGTCGGCGCCTCGTCGCCGCTCCACACCACGACGCCGCTGAGCTGGGCCGCGGGCTCGAGGTAGATCGGCATCGGCAGGCTCTCGGCGTGGGCGAGGTTGATCGTCTGGCGGGCGAGGAAGTTGTAGTCGCGCGAGCGGGCGTAGATCTCGTAGGTGCCCTCGCGGAGGCCGTCGAAGCGGTACGCGCCCTCCTCGTTGGAGCCGGCTTGACTGCGGCCGTTCTGACCCTCTTCCGCGGTCAGCGAGCGCAGCACGATGGTCGCGTTGGGGTAGGCGACGTTGCCCTGGTAGACCACGCCCTCGAGCACCGCCCCTTCTTTGATGCGCAGAGTGAGATCGGGACCCTGACCCCCCGGGTCGATGGTGAAGCGCGTCGGCTCGGAGATCACGTAGCCGTCGGCCCAGGCCCGGGCGATGTACTCGCCGCCGTACAGCGCGCCGACCTCGAAGCGACCGTCCTCGCCGGCGCGCTCACGGCGGTTGACGCGGCCGTTGGCTTCTTCGACGAAGACCCGCGCCGGGAGCGGCGTGTCGGTCCCCTCTAGCAGCACGATGCCCGACACGCCGCCCGAGCTCTCCAGGCGGATGTCGTAGGGGCGGGTGCCCGGATCGACCAGCTCGACCTCGTCGGTGTGCAGGAGGCCGTAGTCGTCGCTGCGGGCGTACATCGTGTACGCGCCCGGCTCCATCGCGTCGGTGCGGTAGTAGCCCTCGTCATCGCTGCGCGACTGCGACACGTAGTCGTCGCCCCGCATGATGTAGATCCCGGCCCCCGGCACCGGGTCGCCCTGGCCGTTGAGGACCCGCCCCGCGAGGTCGGCGCCGCGCACCATCGTGATGGTCAGCAGCGGAGGATTCTCGGTCTCGCTGAGCTCGAAGCTGGTCTGCGCGTCGAGGTAGCCCTCGGCCTGCGCCCGCACGCCCCATGGGTTGGCGACCAGCCCGCTGAGGGTGAAGCTGCCGTCGTCGGCGCTCTGGGCCCGCCGGGTGATGCGCTGGCGGCGCTCGCGGGTGTTCTCCCAGGTGGTGATGCCGGCGCCGGCGATCGGCAGCGAGCTGCCCGCGTCGATCACCTTGCCGCTGACGACCAGCCCGAGGCGCAGGATCAGGGTGACGCCCTCGAAGGTCTGCTCCGGCGCGAGCACCAGCTCGAAAGGCTCGGAGCTCAGGTGGGCGTCGGAATAGGCGAGCAGCCGGTAGCCGCCGGCGGCGACGTCGTCGAAGGCGAAGTTGCCCTGCTCGTCCACCCGGGCCGGCCGGCGTCCGCGGCGTCGGTCTTCGGTGCTGTTCAGCGCGACCCGCGCGATCGGGACGCCGAGGCCCCACTCGTCGATGACCTGGCCGACGATGCGCCCGCCGGGTTCCTCCGCCTCTTCTTCCGGGGCGGGCTCGGCGGGGCCTTCCACCTCCTCGATCGGCTCCTCGACGGGCGCGGTCTCGAGCTCGACCGGTGGCGCGCCGCGCGCGACCTCGCGCATGTGGGACGTGTCGGAGTCCCACACGTCCTCGAGCTCGTCGGTGCGCCGCGGCCGCTCGGTGAGCGCGGGCTCGCCGGGCGGGGCAGAGAGCATCTCGTAGAGGAAGAGCCCGCCGATCAACAGGACTCCGATCACGATCCCGAACGCGTATTCGCGCGACATCCTTCCTCCTCGGCCCCGGACTCCATTCCTTATACACCATCGATGTTGATGTCGTTGGACGCGGTCTGTTCGATGGCGCTCGGCGGGCGTATCCGGTAGGATAGCGATCCGATCTGGAAAGTCCCACCGAGGGAGCCACCACAGCCGATGCCGCGACTGGTCTGGAAGC
>JAUIEM010000657.1 GCA_030428695.1 bacterium | reverse complement strand
CGTGCGGTTCCTGCGGGCCGGGATGCGACCGCGCGGGAGCAGCCGCCGCCGCGCGCTCCGCCTGTCCTGCCGCTTCCGCCGGTGCGCGCGGCGCGCTCTCCCCGGTGGTGTTCGCCGCCCCGGCGTCCTCCGCCGCCGCGGCCTCCGACGTTGCCCGCGGAGCGCTCTCCCCAGCTTCCTCCGCCGGTGCCCGCGGCGCGCTTTCCCTGGCGTTGTTCGCCGCCCCGGCGTCCTCCGCCGCCGCGCGCTTCGCCCGTCCTGCCGCCTCCGCCGGTGCCCGCGGCGCGCCCTCCCCGGCATCGTTCGTCGGCCCGGGTTCCTCCCCCGCCACGGGCTCCGCCGCTGCCCGTGGAGCGCTCCCCCCGGGTTCCTCCGCCGCGTCCGCGGCCGCTTCCGCCAACGCCCGCAGCGCGCGCTCCTGGGCGTCGGCAAGGCCGAGGTCGTCGCGCGCGACTGCGAGCTTCCCGCAGGCCGTTCGCGCCTCGGTCTCCCCGCGCAGGGCCCGGGGATTGGCCGGCCACAGCTCGCGGGCGGCCCGGAAGCGCGCGATCACCTGGGCGTAGGCCTCGTAGGGCGCGGCGGCGCCGTCGCAGCCAGCGCGCTCCTGTTCGGCGCGGGCGGCGACGGCCAGGCTCTCGCGGTGCTGGAGCCAGGCGGCGACCTCCGCGCGCAGGCTCGCGACGTCGGGATGGCGCGCCTCGACCGCCGGCGCGAGCGCGCGCTCGACGATCTGGCGCAGCTCGCCGGGAACCGTCCGAGGGAGGGCCTCGACGCGGCCCTCGCTGGCCGCGATCACCGCCTCGAGGAAGCTGTTGGTCGAGCGCGGCGGGCGGCCGCCGAGGATGCGGTACAGGACTCCGCCGAGCAGGTACACGTCGGTCGCCGGGCCGACCGCGGCGCCGTCCCCGCGGGCGAGCTCGGGAGGCATGTAGCGCGGGGTCCCGCAGGGGCTGGTCAGGGCGCTCCTGTGCAGCAGGCCGGGGGGCGCGACCTCCCAGTAGCAGACCGCGAGCCCCCAGTCCATCAGCAACACTTCGCCGAAGGGCCCGAGCATCACGTTGCTCGGCTTGATGTCGTTGTGGATCACCCCTCGGCTGTGGGCGAACTCGACCGCCTGGGCGACCTGCAGGAAGATGCCGAGCTGGGCGGGCAGGTCGGCGCCGCGGGGGCCGCGCAGCACGGCCTCCCAGGTCTCCCCCTCGACCAGCTTCATCGCGAGGAAGGGAGCGCCCGCGGCCAGGCGTCCAAGGCGGTGCACCGGCACGATGTTCGGATGCTCGAGGCGGCCGGCCATCAGCGCCTCGGCGAGGAAGCGCCGGGCGTCCGCCGCGGCCGGCGTCTTCAGCGTCTTGAGCGCGACCTCCCGGCGCAGGCTGTGCTCCCGCGCCCGGTACACCTTTCCCATCCCGCCCGCGCCGATCGGCTCGATCAGCGCGAAGTCGTCTCCGTCGGGCGCCTCGGGCGCGGAGGGGGCGGGCCGGGGCGCGCGCACGGTCGCGTCGGGCGAGCAGGCGGTCGCGGCGGGGTCCTCCCCGAGGCTGCGGGTCCACAGCGCGCGTACCGTCGCGGCATCCATCGGTGCTCCTCCCAGCGCTCATTCCCCCTCGAGCAGCACCTTCAGCGTACCGGGACGCGCGGCGTGGTCGAGGGCCCGCAGGGCTTCCCGCAGCGGGTAGCGGGCGGTGATCAGGGGGCGCGGGTCGATGCGCCCCTCGGCGAGCAGGCGGAGGGCGGCGTCGAGCGGCCCGCAGCGCGAGCCGAGCAGGCACAGCTCGTCGACCACCCAGGGGACGCCGCCGATCGGCAGGTCGCCGTGGCCGTGCAGGCTGCTCTTCAGCACCAGCCGCCCGCAGGGCGCGAGCAGGCGGGCGGCCTGCTCGAGGCCGGCGGGGCTGCCGGTCGCGTCGACCAGCAGGTCGAAGCGCGGCAGCCCGGGCGCCTCGACCAGGGCCGGGCGCACGCCCGCGGGCAGGTCGGCGTGCTGCTCCGGCCGCCGGCCGAGGGCCCAGACCTCCGCGGGGGTGAGAGTCAGCACCTGGACGCACAGCCGTCCGAGCCGCCCGAGCCCGAGCACCCCGACCCGCCAGCCCGGCCGCACGTGCACCTGCTCGAGCACGCGCAGGGCGGCGGCGAGCGGCTCGCAGAACACGGCGGCGGCGTCCGGGACCGACTCCGGGACCTCGTGGAGGTTGTCGAGCGGCAGCCAGAAGCTCTCGGCGAAGGCTCCGTCGCGGCCGACGATGCCGAGGGCGCTGCGCTGCCGGCAGTGGTTCGCCCGGCCGTCGCGGCACAGGGCGCAGGCCCGGCAGGGACAGTTGATGCTGCCGACCACACGGCGCCCGATCCAGCGCGGGTCCGGCGCCTCCTCGACCCGGCCGACGAACTCGTGGCCG
>JAUIEM010000656.1 GCA_030428695.1 bacterium | reverse complement strand
GTCATGAAAGTCAGAGCATCGGTCAAGCGGATTTGCGAGAAGTGCAAGTTCATCCGTCGGCGCAGAGTCCTGCGGGTGATCTGCGAGAATCCACGACACAAGCAGCGGCAAGGACGCTGAGCCACGGCTCTGGCGTTCGTGCTCCAGGAATCAGGGAAGAGTCATGCCACGTATTCTCGGTGTTGACATACCGAACAACAAACCCGCGTACATCGCGCTGACCTACATCCACGGTGTGGGCCAGAAGTCGAGCCGGGATATTCTCGACAAGTTGAATATCGACCACCGGACGCGCGCCAAGAACCTCACGGAAGATCAGATCGCGCGGGTCGCTGACACGCTCGAGAACGACTACGTGGTCGAGGGTTCTCTCCGGCGCCTCGTCGCGCAGCACATCACGCGTCTGAAAGAGATCGGCTGCTATCGCGGGCTGCGCCACCGGCGCGGGCTTCCCGCACGCGGGCAGCGGACCAAGACGAACGCCAGGACGCGCAAGGGACCGAAGCGCTCGGGCATCGCGGTCAAGAAATCCATCAAGGCCATGCGCTGATAAGCGGCGGGCGTAGAGGAAACCATGAGCAAGTCGAAGCCGACCAAGAAACGCGTCAAGAAGAACATCGCCAAGGGCATCGCCCACGTGAAGGCGACCTTCAACAACACGCTGGTGATGATCACCGATCGCAACGGAAACGCGATCTGCTGGGACTCCGCCGGGACCATCGGTTACAAGGGCAGCCGCAAGAGCACGCCCTTCGCCGCCCAGCGCGCCGCCGAGCAGTGTGCGCAGAAGGCCAAGAAGCACGGGATCAAGGAAGTCGAGGTCCGGGTCAAGGGTCCCGGCGCCGGTCGCGAGTCCGCGATCCGCGCGCTGCAGGCCGCCAACCTCGAGATCAAGGCGATCGAAGACGTGACGCCGCTGCCGCACAACGGCTGCCGTCCGAAGAAGAAGAGGCGCGTCTAGCAGGGGGCTTCGGCCTTCCCGCGTTTGCGGCTGCCTGAGGAAGAGACAGATCAGGCCTCGAGCCTGCACGACAACACACACACCTGCATGCAGGTGCTCAGTACCAGGAGTCATCCATGGCTACGTACCGCGGCCCGAAGTGCCGTCTCTGCCGGCGTGAGGGCGAGAAGCTGTTCCTGAAGGGGACCCGTTGCGAGACCGTCAAGTGCGCGATCGCCAAGCGGGCCTACCCGCCCGGCATGCACCCCTTCCGGCGGCGCCGTCTGTCCGAGTATGGGCTGCAGTTCCGGGAGAAGCAGAAGGCCAAGCGCGCCTACGGTGTCCAGGAACGTCAGTTCATGACGGTCTACGACAAGGCCCAGCGCATGGGCGGCAACACGGGCGCCAACATGCTGCAGCTCCTCGAGCGCCGGTTGGACAACGTGTTCTTCCTGCTCGGTCTGGCCTGCTCGCGTCAGCAGGCCAAGCAGATGATCGCCCACGGCCACGTGCAGGTGGACGGCAAGAAGGTCGACATCCCCTCGTACGTGGTCAAGCAGGGGCAGAAGATCGGGGTCCGCGAGCGCGAAGCGTCGCGGAAGCTGGTCGCGACCAACTTCGAGCTCGTCCGCACCCGCGGCGTGCCGAGCTGGCTGTCCCGCGATGACAAGGCGCTGTCCGGCGAGGTCATCGACCTTCCGAAGCGCGAAGAGGTCTCCGTGCCGCTGAACGATCAGCTGATCGTCGAGCTCTGCGCGAAGTAGGGCGGGCTCGGACCCACGTAACAGGCGAGATATCCACGATATCCGGAGGACACCATGCGGGCGCGATGGCGCGAATTTGAGCTGCCCACCAAGGTCATCTGCGACGACGACAGCTTCTGCGACACCTACGGCTGCTTCACGGCCGAGCCGTTCGAGAAGGGTTTCGGCGCGACGATCGGAAACAGCTTGCGGAGAGTGCTCCTGTCCTCGATCGAGGGGGCAGCGGTCACCAACATCAAGATCGATGGCGTGCTCCACGAGTTCTCCAGCATGGACGACGTCGTCGAGAACGTGACCGAGATCGTTCTCAACGTGAAGCGGCTGCTGGTCAGCATGCACTGCGAAGAGCCGCGGACCCTCAAGATCGAGGTCGACAAGAAGGGTCCGGTCACCGCCGCGGACATCTCCAAGGACGCGATGGTCGACATCAAGAACCCGACCCTGCACATCTGCACCCTGGCCGCGAAGCGCCCCTTCACGATGGAGCTCGAGGTACACAAGGGTCGCGGCTATCACACTGCGGACGAGAACTCGGGTGGGGAGCAGCGCATCGGCGTGATCCCCATCGCCTCTGTCTTCACCCCGGTCACCCGGGTGCGCTACAAGACCGAGAGCACCCGTATCGGGCAGCTGACGAACTACGACAAGCTGATCCTCGAGATCTGGACCGACGGCACGGTGTCCCCGCAGGT
>JAUIEM010000270.1 GCA_030428695.1 bacterium | reverse complement strand
GGTCTGCTCCTTGAGCGCGTCGACGAGCAGCGTCGAGCGGAACGGCACCGCATCGCCGCGCACCAGCGCCTTGACGTCGGCGTAGGGGTGGCGGCCGGTCAACAGCCGGAAGAACAGCACCCCCAGGGAGTAGAGGTCGGAGCGGGGCGCGGCGGCGGTCGGCCGGGCGAACAGCTCGGGGGCGGAGGTGCGCGGGTCGAAGCGGCGGCGCAGGCTGTCCGCGTCGGGCTCGAGCAGGGCCTCGGGCAGGAGGGCGAGGTCGAAGTTGACCAGCTTGACCCGGCCCCCCGGCGCGATCACGATGTTCTCGGGCCGCACGTCCCGGTGCACGACGCCGTTGCGATGGGCGTGGCGCAGGCCGCGGGCGGTCTTGGCGATCAGGTCGGCCTTCTCCTGCCAGGGGATGCGGCTGAGCACGTCCTCGTCGAGCAGCTCCTTCAGCGGCCGCGCGTGCTCGATGTACTCGGTCGGCAGGACGAAGCGGTTGTCGTCCCAGGCGAAGAAGTCGCCGGTCGCGATGATGTTCGGGTGCTGGCCGAGCAGGCGCAGGGCGTTCTGGTCGCGGAAGATCGCGTCGATCTGGCGCTGCTTCTCGGCTTCCTTCGCGTAGATGTCGAAGTGGAACACCTTGAGGATCGTCTTCGGCTGGGTCTTGATGTAGCGGTGCTCGGCGAGGAAGACGCTGCGCGTGTCGGTCTGGTTGATGCGCTCGACGAGGTTGTACAGCCCGATCGTCTTGAGCTTCGTGCAGGGCCGGGTGCCGAAGAGCGCCTCGCAGATCTTGTCGTGATGCGGCAGGATGCTCTCGGTGCGGACCGGCAGGAAGCGCGGGTGGGTCAGCACCTCGGCCACCTGGTCGAGCAACACGACGCGCTCGGCCTGGTCGTCCTTGAGCTGCGGCCGGGCGCTCGCGTCGCTGAGCAGGATCACGGTCTGGCAGAACACCCGCCCGAGGGAGCGATGATGGCGCTTGAGCTTGCTCGCGAGGATCTTGGTCTTCTTGTTCGCGAGGGGGATCGGGCTGGGAAACACCGCGCCGTTCTCGAAGGTCCACTGCCGGGTGTCGCCGCGGATGCGGCCGCGGTAGCCCTTGACCTCGACGTGGTAGACGCCGTACTCGCCGGCGACGGCGATGTCGTACTCATAGGGCAGGCCGCCCCCGCCGGTGACCTCAAAGTTGTGGAAGATGACGTAGTTTTTTGGCAGAACCTTGGCGAGGTGCTGGATCGCCTTGGTCTCGCTCGCGTTTTCGGCCTGGCCGATACGGTGGACGATCGCCATCGCTTCCTCCCGGGTCCCCGGGGCGCGGCCCTCGCCCGCATCCCGCCCGCCGCGGCCAGTCTACCGGGGAAGGCAACATGACCCCAGAAGATTCTCGTACCAACTGGCAGTCCCACATGCAGCTCTCGGAGTCCGAGCTGCAGGCCGCCGCGGGGCGCGCGGGGCAGGCTCCAGCGCCCGCGCCGACGCCGGATCCCCCCGCGGACGAGGCGAAGACCGTCGGCCTCGTCGGCGCGACGGTGCGGGACTACCGCATCGAGCGCAAGCTCGGGCAGGGCGGCATGGGGGCGGTCTACCTCGGCGTGCACGAGCAGCTCGCGCGCCAGGTCGCGATCAAGGTGCTGCCGCCGAGCCTGAGCCACGACGAGGGGCTGATCAGCCGCTTCCGGCGCGAGGCCCAGGCCCTGGCGCAGCTCGACAACCCGCACATCGTCGCCGTCCACGACATGTTCGAGAACGACGGGCGCTTCTACATCGTGATGGGCTACGCGGCGGGCGGCTCGGTCAAGCAGCGTGTCGCCAAGGCGCCGCTGCCGGAGCTCGAGGCCCGGCGGCTGCTGCTCGAGACCGCCCGTGGCCTGGCGGCGGCGCACTCCCGCGGCATCGTCCACCGGGACATCAAGCCGGACAACCTGCTGCTCAGCGCCGAGGGCCGGATCAAGATCGCGGACTTCGGTCTGGCCAAGGGCGAGGAGTCGAGCCAGCTCACGGTCGCCGGCACCGTGATGGGCACGCCGGCCTATATGTCCCCGGAGCAGTGGGACGACTCGAGCGCGGTCGACATCCGCTCGGACCTGTACGCCGTCGGCTGCACCTTCTTCACGATGCTGACCGGCCGCCCGCCTTTCCAGGGCCCCGGCCTGCGCTCCTACATGAAGTCCCACTGCGCCGAGGTCCCCCCCGACGTCCAGGCGCTGCGCCCGGGGCTGGGGGAGAACACCGTGGCGATCGTCCGGCGCCTGCTCGCCAAGGCGCCCGAAGACCGCTTCCAGACCCCGGCCGCGCTGATCGCCGCCCTCGAGGAGCCGGAGGCGGAGACCGTCGTCGACTCCCGCGTGCGTGCGCCCCAGCCGGCCTCCGGGGCGGAGTCGGGGGCCGTGGCGGTGACGGAGGTGGAAGCGAAAGCGGAGTCGGAATCGGAATCGGAATTGGAATTGGAATCGGAATCGGAGCCGGAGTCGGAGCCGGAGGGGACCGGGCGCGGGCACGTTTCGGAATCGGAGTCGGAATCGGAATCGGAACCGGAGCCCGACCCCACCCTGCACGGCGCCCCCACGCCGCTGGCCGAGCCCGCCCCGGCACCCGCGTCCCGGGCGCCGCTCGCGCTCGGCATCGTCGTCGGCCTGGCGCTGCTGATCGGCATCGGCTGGTGGGCGACCCGCGCTGACTCCCCGGACCCGACGCCCGAGCAGCCCCCGGCCCAGGGCGAGGTCCCGACGCCGGGCGAGGATCCGACGACGCCGCCCCCGCCGCCCCCGCCGAGCGAAGAGCCCCTGTGGTGGGAGCCGAGCGCGGCCCAGGAAGACGAGGCGGGACGCCTGCAGGAGCCGCTGGTCCGGGTACACGGAGGGCTGAGCTTCGTGCTCGTCCCCGCCGGCAGCTTCACGATGGGCTCCCCGGCCGAGGAGAAGGGCCGCATCGACGACGAGACCCCGCACGAGGTGCGGCTGGGCTCCGCGCTGTATGTCGCTGCGTGCGAGGTCAGCCGGGCGCAGTACGAGCAGCTGCTCGGCGTGCGCCTGCAGGGCGCGGTCGGCCCCGACGAGCCGGCGGTCCACGTCGCCTGGCTGGACGCGCTGCGCTTCTGCAACGCCCTGTCCGTCGCGGAGAACCTGACCCCTGTGTACACCCTCGACACCGCCGAGGTCACCTGGAACTCCGACGCGGATGGCTTCCGGCTGCCGACCGAGGCGGAGTGGGAGTACCTCTGCCGCGCCGGCACCGGGACCGCCTTCTGGACCGGTGACAGCCTCGCGCGCGACGCCGCGGTCTTCGGTCGCAGCACCTTCGGCAGCGGCTTCGACGACGTCCTCGCGCTCGAGCCGGTCGGCTCCCTGCGGCCCAACCCGTGGGGCCTGTACGACACCCACGGCAACGCCTACGAGTGGTGCTGGGACCGCTACGGGCTGCTCGCGGCGGCCGCGGCGGAGGATCCGCGCGGACCGCGGACGGGTCCGGTCGAGCGGGTCATCCGCGGAGGAGCCTGGTACCACGATCCGTCCTATTGTCGCTCGGCGCGCCGCGCCAAGCTCGATCCAGGGCGCAAGAGCCCGAACGTAGGATTCCGGCCGGTGCGCTCGATCCCGCGCTGAAGCTTCGGCCGGGAGGCCCGATCCCAGGCGGTTCCGCGGAGGGCTATAGAGGAAAAATGCGCCAATTCTGGTATGCTGCGAGGAGTTCCTGTACGAGGGCTCGAAGTGGTGGAGAACGGC
Organism: bacterium; assembly: GCA_030428695.1. Next base: position 10,172 of record JAUIEM010000270.1, on the reverse strand, counting down.
CTGTTCCTGGGGGAGCCCGCGGTGGCCGATGAGCTCGCCCGACTGCGCACCGAGCTCGACGCCGCCCGCGCGCGGCTCGAGCGGCTCGCCACCGTCGATCGGCTGACCGAGGCGCTCAACCGCCAGGGCCTCGAGCTCGCTCTCGGCCGCGAGCTCGAGCGCGCGCGGCGCCTCGGCGCGACGCTGGTCGCCTGTCTGGTCGAGCTCGACAACTTCTCCGGCCTGCGCGACCGCTTCGGGCTGGGGCTCGGCGACGTGCTGCTGCGGAACCTCGCTTCCCGCCTGGCCGAAGGGATGCGGGCGATCGACGTGCTCGGTCGGGTCGGCGAGGCGTCCTTCCTCGCCCTGTTCCCCCAGACCCGCGTCGCCGAGGCGCAGATGATCGCCGAGCGCCTGCGCGTCGACGTCGGCCGCAAGGCGCTGATCAAGACCTCGGTGCCCTTCGACCTCGAGCTGTCGCTCGGGCTCGCCCCGCTCCCCCTCGACACCTGCACCCTCGGCGAGGTGCTGACCCTGACGCGCTTCGCGCGGCTGTCGCAGCCGCTGGTCTCCGAAGAGCTGCACGGGACGATCTCGAGCCTCCTGCGCGGCTCCGGTCTGCGCATCGTCGGCCAGCCCATCGTCGAGCTCGAGCACGAGCGCTGGATCGGCTGCGAGCTGCTCAGCCGCGGCCCGGCCGGTCCCTTCGAGAGTCCGGTGCGCTTCCTCGGCCTCGCCCGTGCCCACAGCAGCCTGACGCGGGTCGACCTGCAGTGCGTGCGGGCGGCCTTGTCCGCGGCGCGCAAGCTGCCCGACTTCCTGCAGTTCCACGTCAACATCTTCCCGAGCACCCTGCTCGAGCTGCCCGTCGAGCAGTGCTCGGCGACCTTCGCCGGCTTCGCGCCCGGCGCGATCACCCTCGAGCTGAGCGAGGAGCAGTTCATCGGCGACCCCCAGGAGCTGCTCGCCCGGGTCGCCGCGCTCAAGCAGCTCGGCATCCGGCTCGCGATCGACGACATCGGCAAGGGCCGCGGGACCCTCGACAGCGTGGTGTTGCTCGAGCCCCACCTGGTCAAGATCGACCGCGACCTCGTCGACCGCGCCGCGAGCGACTTCCGCAAGGAGAAGCTGCTCCGTCGCACCGTCGCCCTCGCCAACGCGGTCAAGGCCCAGGTCGTCGCCGAGGGCGTCGAACGCCGCGAGGACGCGGCCCTGCTGCGCGAGCTCGGCGTGCGCTACGCCCAGGGCTTCCTGTGGTCGCCCCCGGTCGAGCTCGACGCCTTCGGGGCCGGCCTGGCGAGCTGAACCCGGTGAATCGAACGGGCTGACCCTACACCCGCCCTGGATCACCCGCGGCAGCTCCGGCCCGAAGATCGCCCGCAGGGCGCGCACGGCGTCGTAGTCGTGCCTGCGCAGCATCGAGGCGAGGACCTCGCGCTCGACGGGCGCGTTGCAGACCTCGTGCAGGTACCGCGTCAGGGAGGCCGGGCCGTCGTCCGCGGCGTGGAGCTCGAGCTCCAGGCGCTGCAGCGCGGAGGCGAAGCCGATGTTGGGCAGGATGTGGACGCGCCGGGCGCGGACCGCGGTGAACGCCTCGAAGAAGCGCAGCCGCTCCGTGTGCATCATCCAGGCGATCGCGAGGCTCGCCGAGCGGCTGACGCCCGCCTCGCAGTGGATGAGGACGCGGGCCTCCGGGCGCTCGCCCGCCCGACGCAGGAAGGCGAAGAGCCGCGGGAAGCGCGCGCCTATGTCCTCGTGCACGCCGTCGTGGAGCGCGAGGAACAGCGCCGCGAAGCCCTCTTCCAGGAACGCGACCTTGGCGCGCTCCTTCTCGTGCAGGGCGCTGACCACGTGGCTGATGCCGAGCTCCCGCAGCCGGGGCAGGTCGGCGGGGGTGGGGCGGACCCCGAGGTAGAGGTCTTCCGCGATGCGGCTGAAGCGCTCCTCACGCATGTCGAGCGAGATGTCGAGGTCGATGCGGAACAGCGAGAGCACCCGGTCGAGCAGCGCCACCGGTCCGAGCTAGCGGTTCGCAGGCCGCGGCCGGGGCCGCGGGGAGGTGCGCGGCGCCAGGCTCGAGCCGCTCGGGATGCCGCCGGACATGAACATCGCGCCCTCGGCCTTGCGACGGCGGACCAGGCCGGCGACGGTCTTGCCCTTCGACTTCACCCACTTGTTCAGCTCGGAGGGGACCGCCGCGTAGTTGCCCGCGTTGAGCTTCCTGCGCAGGGTCGAGCGCTCGAGGTTGCCGGCGCCGAGGTTGAAGGTGAAGCTGACCAGGGCGTCGAACTGCGCCTGGGTGAGGGGCACCTTGATCAGCCGCGAGACGCCGCTCTCGGCGGTGCGCACGTCCGCCCGCAGCATCGCCTCGGCGCGGGAGCGGGTGATCGGCTTCGGGAAGCTCTCGCCGGGCCGCACGAGGTGGCCGAAGCCGATGGTGTCGTGGCCGCCGGTGTCCTTGTAGACCACCGCGCTGAAGCCCTCGAAGTGCTTGATCAGGTCGAGTCCGGTCTGGCTGAGGCGCTGTGCCACGGCTCCCCTCCGGTGGGCGTGTGCTCCTATTCTACCGCCCGGACGGCGTCGGAAAAGGTTCGCGTCCGGCTCGCCGGGCCAGGTGTGGAGTGGTGTCAAGTGTCGATGCGGCGGCGATGGCAGCGTCGTGAAGGCAGGTTGAAGTTCTCCGACCGGGCTTGCCGCCCGCCGTGGCCATCGGCTACCTTCCGGCGAACCCCGGAGGAAGCGATGGAATCCCGCGCCGCGCCGGTCTCGCTGGTGGCGCCCTCCCGTCCCGCGGAGAAGGCGGGCCTGCTCGCCGCCCTCGCCCTGTACACGATCGGGGGCTACTACCTCGTCGGCCTCAACGTCACGCCCGACCCCGCCCTCGACATGGAGATGGCGGTCGACGGCTGGTTCCCCGCCCGGCCGGAGTGGATGTACGTCTACGCCGCGGTCTACACCTCGCTGCTCTACCCGATCTTCGTCGTGCGCTGCCAGACCCTGTTCCGGCGGGTGTGCGTCGGCTACCTGCTCGTCGCGAGCGGCTGCCTGGTCGGCTTCGTGCTGCTGCCGGCGACCGTCGAGGGCTACCGGGTCGACGTCGCTACGCTCGACATGGGGGTCCTGCACGAGTGGGGCATGCGGCTCAACTACTACCTCGACCCGGCGACCAACCTGTGCCCCTCCCTGCACGTGGCGGTCGCCTTCCTCGCCGGCCTGTGTGCCTGGCAGGCGCGGCCGCTGTTCGGGCTGCTCGGGCTGCTCGGCGCCGCGCTGGTCGCGGTCTCGGTGCTGTACGTCAAGCAGCACTACGCGATCGATGCGATCAGCGGCGCGGTCCTCGGCGTCGCCGCCTGGGCGGTCGCCGTGCGCGGCTACCGGCCCGGTCCGGAGCCCGCCCAGCCGATCGCCTACAGCTGGCGCGGCCCGGCGTGGTATCTGCTGCTCTACGCGCTCTCCATCGGCGGTCTCGCGGTCGCCTGGGCGCTCGGCTGGGAGCCGTGGGCATAGGAGCCGCCGGATCGGCCTGCGGACGGCGCAGACTTGTTCCCCGACCCGGCGCGGACTATAGTCCTCCCGGGCTCTCTGAGACGGATCGACGCCGTGGGCATGCAGTCCTCCCACATCTTCCTGCGCGGCTATGCGATGCAGGGCCTGACCGACACCCTGGTCCGGGTCCGGGCCGCGCGCGGCCATCCGGACCGTCCGCTGTTCGCGCTGTTTCCACGGCCGCCGGCGGAAGACGAGGAGGAGGAAGACCCCGGCGCGCGCCCCGCGGGGCCGTGGACGGTCCTCCTCGAGCCGGGCAGCGACTTCTCCTCGGCGATGGCCCAGGAGATCTGCCGGACCATCCGCGGCGAGCTGCTGCTCGCCCGTGTCAGCAGCCCGACCTTCGGCTTCGAGCTCGAGCGCTTCGTCGACGGCACGCGCGTCGAGCACTGGGCCAGCCCGGACCCCGAGGTGGATGGCCCGCTCGACGCGGAGCTGTGTGGATGGAAGGAGCTCCGCACGCGCGGCATCCCTCCCGCGCAGCGCTTCCTGCAGCTGCCGGAGCTCGAGCTGCTGCCCCTGAACGAGCGCGGGGCGCGGATGGGCCAGGTGCTCGAGGCCGAGGAAGAGGGCGCGCCGCGCTACTTCCGCTACCGCATCCGCCGGCCGCGCAGCGAGGCGAGCGGGCCGCCGCCGGTCTTCAACCTGTTCGACGGCGACAAGACGCTGGTCGACGTCTACACCGTCGCGGGCGATCCCGACGCCGCCGGGCTCGAGCGGCTCCTCGTCGTCCTCGACGGCATCGGGCGTCGCAAGCGGCTGGCGGGGGAGGTGCGCTACCTCGCGGCCGTCGAGTTCCTCCGCGGCGAGAAGCCGGAGCGCGAGGCCCGCAAACAGCGCCTGCTCGAGCGCTTCAACGCGCTGCGAGGAGAGCGCGGCTGGTGTTTCGAGCTGGTCTGAGGGCAGCCACCTGGTCGGCAGGCAAGGCGCACTCCCACCGTGTAGACCGAGCCTGTACCCCACACGGAGCAGTCCCATGAGCGAAGGCTACGAGCTCGTCCTCGGGTCGGTGCGGCCGCCCGCGATCATCGTCCACGGCGGCGCGGGCGCCTACCTGCGGACCATCGGCCCCGAGCGCCGCGCCGCCCGAGGACGGCTGCTCGCCGAGGCGGCCCGGCGCGGGGTCGCGGCTCCCGACGCCCGCGAGGCGGTGCTCGCCGCGATCAGCCTGCTCGAAGAGGAGCCCGCCTTCAACGCCGGGCGCGGCTCCAAGCTGCAGCAGGACGGCCGCTGCCGGCTGTCGGCGGCGCTGATGGACGGGCGGAAGAGCCGGCTGTCGGCGATCTACAACGTCCAGGGCTGCCTGCATCCGGCGCGGCTCGCGGCGGAGCTGCAGGCGAGCGGCGACCGCAACCTCGACGGCGACGGGGCGCGGGAGCTGATGGCCGAGCTCGGCTGGCCGAGCGCCGATCTGCGCACGCCGGCCTCGGTCGCGCGCTGGCGCGACCTGGTCGCGAAGGGCGACAGCGCCGACCCCGAGGCGGCGGTCGGGGACGCCGGCCACGCGCCCCTGCAGCGGGCCCGGGCGGCGGGGCTGCCGGTGCCCGAGGACCTCGAGGCGCTGCGGCCGCCGGCGGATCAGCGCAGCGGCACGGTCGGGGCGGTCGCGATCGATGCGGCGGGTGGCCTGTGGGCCTGCACCTCGACCGGCGGACGCGGGCACGAGCGCCCGGGGCGGGTCAGCGACACGCCGACCCCCGCCGGCAACTACGCCTGCCCGGTGGTCGGGCTGTCGGCGACCGGCTTCGGCGAGCAGATCCTCGACCTGAACCTGTGCGGGCGCATCGCGACCCGGATGCTCGACGGCGCGAGCCTGGAGCAGGCCCTGCGCCGGAGCTTCGCGGAGGTGGTCGGGATGGGGGGGCTGCTCGGGGTGATCGCCCTGACCCCGCAGGGCCGCGTCGGCTACGCCTACACGACCGAGGCCTGCGGGGTCGCCTGGGCGGACGGGGGAGGGCAGCAACACCTCGACCGGAACAGCGCGCCTACTTGAACCAGGCGGTGGTCTCGCCGGAGCGCTCGGCGCCGGCCCAGACCGCCGCGGCGACCGCGTCGACCGCGGCCTCGTCGACGCCGAGGACCAGCACGTCGGCGCCGTTCTGCTGGACGGTCGCGCCCGCGAGCGGCGCGGGACCCTTCTTCTGGTGCTTCTTCAGGGCGGCCGCGAACTCTTCGGCGTCGGCTTCGCTGTCCCAGGTCGTCAGCCAGACGATCTGCGCTTCCTTGTCGCCACCTCTGGCGTAGGCGTGGATGCGGTCGCCGTCCCAGCCCGCGCAGGCCGCTTCCTGCAGACCGGCCCCGAGCTCCTTGAAGATCACGCGCATGTTGAGCTCACCGAGGGTGTTGCGCCCGATCAGGGAGACGCCGGCGCCGAGCTGGGCGCTGACATCCGGCAGGGTCAGGCTGACCGGCTCGTCGCGGTCGGGGCCGATGGCCTTCTCGGGATGCAGCACCTGCTCGGTGCTGGACGGCGGGTTGCGGAAGGCCTCGTCGATCGCCTCCATGCCGCCCTCTTCGACGATGTTGTGCACGAACCAGGCGCCCTTGAGGTAGGGGTCGAGCAGCCCGTGGTAGATGTAGTGGGGCAGCTTGTCGCGGGCGTCGAGGGCCTCGAGCATCTTCGCGCCATCCTCGCCCATCAGGCGCGCCTGGGTGCGCTCCATCATCGACATGCGCTCGCGGCTCATCGTCGCCTGCATGCGCAGGGTCATGTCGAGCATGCCGCGGGCGCCGCCCTGCTTGTCGAGCGAGTACAGCGTCATCGTGTAGGTCGCCTCGCCCTCGACGAGGAAGCGGAAGGCGAGCACCTGGTCTTCGTTCGCGGCCTCGGCGCTTGCGAGCTCTTCCATCGGCTCGGCCAGCCCGAAGCGCTGGTCCTGCAGGGCGTGGTTGAGCTCGTGCAGGACCATCGGCTCGACCATGTCGAGGGGCATGCCGGTCTTCAGCACGAAGAAGGCCCCGAGGCTCGGCTCGTAGTAGGCGAGAGCCTGGGACGAGGTCGCGTCGATCATCTCCTCGCGGATGTCGTAGCCGATCGGCAGCAGGCCGACCGCGGCGAGCAGCATCACGTCGGCGTGGGCGCGCTCGGCGGGGTACTCCTCGTCGATGCTCTTGCGCATGTAGGCGCGGAACTCTTCGTCGGTCTGGTAGTTGACCGTCACGTCGTGCTCGAAGGTCAGGCCGCGGATCTGCTCGAGGCTCTCCATCAGGCGCGGGACCATCTCGCGGATCTTCGTCACTTCCTCGGGCTCTTCGCGGTCTTGTCCCCAGGCAGGCACCAGCAGTGCGAGCAGGGCGAAGAGCGCGATCGTTCGCTTCAGCATGGACATGTCTCCGTTTCGTGGGGCGTCGTTCCTTAAAACGGAGCGCCCGAGCGGACGTTGGAAGAAACTGCGGGGGCGGGCCGGCGCAAGGTGCTCTGCACGACGTGGCGGCCGTAGTGCCAGAGGGTGCGGCCGGCGGTGACCACATCGATGGTGCTGAACAGGGTGTCGGCGAGGCCGAAGGGCAGCATCAGGGGAATGGGGCCGCGCGCGTACTCGAGCATCCAGGCCCGGTCGCGGACCCGGTAGCCCTTGACCTCGTTCTTGCGCAACACCGCGTAGGAGCCCGGGCCGTAGGTGCGCCGCTCGGTCTCGCCCTCGAGGTAGCACTCCATCTCCCCGTCGAACACGAAGTCGTAGACCTCGGTCGCGTAGCGCCCCGAGTGGCCCTCGGTGCCGATCGGCGTGCCGAAGAAGATCAGGTACTCCCGCAGGGAGGCGTAGAGCAGGCACATCTGCCCCATCGCCCCGCCGGCGTTGTTGAAGATCCAGCGCCGCGGCCCGGCGTCGATGGCGGGGTAGCGCTCCTGGAGCCGGGCCGTCAGGACGTCGAAGGCCTCGGCGCGGGGCAGTTTTTCCGCGACGACCGCGGCCACGCAGGCGTGGAGCTCGTCGGGGTCGAATACAAACATCGGCGTTCTCCTTTTCGGGGGCCGACCATACGGCCCGCGGCTCGCGGGCACAAGGGGACGTCGTTGACGGGGACGGCCGAGCGTGCATCCTGGACGGGACATCCCCGACCCGAGGTGGACCATGGGAGCTCCGACCGGCCGCCGCTCCGGCCGCGCCGCCATCTTCGCGCTGATCGCCGTGCTCGCGCTGATGACCGCCGCTGGCCTCGGCTTCGGCTGGGCCCGCGCCCGCCGCGCCCTCGAGCAGGAGCGGGCGCGGACCGGGCAGCCCCCTGCGCCCGTCCAGGCCCCGGCCCGGCCCGCGGAGGCGGCGCTGTGGCGGGACGGCGGGCGGCTCGCGGTGTGCGCGCGGCGGGTCGCGCGCTGCGAGGAGCTGTTGCGGAGCGCCCCGGACGACACCGTGCGCCTGGTCCTCGCGTGCAACCTCGGGATCATCGCCGACTCGGCGCGCATGGCCGGCGACCACGCGCGCGCCTCCGCGGCCCTGCGCCGCGGGCTCGAGCAGCTGACGGGCGGCCCGGAGGTCGAGCTGCCGCGGGGGCTGCTGCTCGCGCGCCTGGGGCGGGTGCACCTCGAGGCGGGCGCCCTCGCCGAGGCCTCGCGCCCCCTCGAGGAGGCGATCGGCCTGTTGCGGACGCACCGCGAGCGCGGCCCGGAGGCGCGGGCGCAGCTGGTGCTCGCGCTCGGCTCCTGGGCCGAGCTCGCCCTGCTCGAGGGTCAGGCGCGGGCGGCGAGCGAGGCGGACCTGACCCTCCCGGCCGAGCTCGCCCAGCGGGCCCGGGAGGCCTGGCGCGAGCAGTACGACTGCCTCCGGCGCGGCTTCCTCTCCGGCACGCCGGGGCTGCTCGCCCGGGCGCGGGCGCGGCGGGGCGAGGCCCGGGTGCTGCTCGCGAGCCAGCGCAAGGCCGAGGCCTCCGCCGAGCTCGACGCGGCGCGCGCGCTGCTCGAGCCCCTGTACCGGGAGGTCCGTCCCGACCCGGACGTGATCCTCGCGCTGATCGACATCTACACCCTGCACCGCCGGGCCGGGGCCGCGGATCTGCTCGGGCTCGGCACGAGCCGCATCGACGCCCTGCACGACTGGCTGGTCGTCCTCCGTCCCGGTCCGGTCAGCGAGCTGCGCCGCCTCGAGTGGCTGCGGGCGGCGACGGAGTTCCTCGTCGGCTACGGCTCGAACAGCGACCGGAGCTGGGCGGTCGACGTCCTCGAGCGGGCCCGACGCCACGCCGACGAAGCCCTGGAGACCTGGCCGCAAGAGCTGCGCCTGCACCGCGAGCGCGCCCGCATCCTGCTGTTGCTCGCCCAGGGCCAGAGCGGCCTGGACCGGCGCTTCCTGATGGCCGACCCGCTCGACACCGCGCGCGAGGCCGTCGCGCGTTGGGGCTGGCTGGTCGACCAGGGGCCGCCGGGCGAGCGCGACCTGCTCGAGGCGATCGAGGCGGCCGCCTACCTCAGCCGCTCGCTGTCGGGCCAGAGCGCCGGGAGCCGCTCCGTCGAGCTCGAGGAGGAGGCGGTGCGGGCGCAGGAGGAGGCCGTGCGCTACGCGCGGCTGCTCGTCGCCGTCCACGGCTCCGGCCACGTCAGGGTGCTCGCCAACACCCTGACCTCGCTCGCCTACGCCCAGGGCCGGGATCCCTTCGCCTTCCTGGTCGCGGGGGAGGAGGCTCTCGCCCTCCAGCGCGCCGTGGCCGGGCCGGTCAACGTCCTGCAGCTCGACCGCTTCGAGCGCATGGTCGAGACGACCCGCCAGCGCGTGGACGAGGTGCTGCTGGTCGCCGGGGAGCTGCCGCCCGGGACCCCCGAGGCGCGGCGCTACCTCGCCCACCACCTGCTGCGCCTCGGCGAGCCCGTCCGCGCCAGCGCCCTGTTCGCAGAGGTCCTGGCCGAGGGCCCGCCGCGCGCGCAGGACCACCTCGCCGCCGCCCGCGCGGCGGCCCGCGCCCACGGCGCGGGAGAGGTCGCGGAGGCGGTCGTGCTCGAGCGCCTGCGGGGGCTGAAGGAGGCCCTGGGCCGGGTCCCGGGCGGCGCGCTGCGCTGGGCGCACGAGGCCGCTTCGGAGGAGTTCGCCGGGCTGTGGGAGCGGCCGGCCTTCGCCGATCTGCGCGCGGGTGACGCCGAGGAGTAGCGAGCTGTCCTCCAGATTTCGGTGAAATCGGGTTCCGTATCGGCTATGGTGGAGGAAGCAGACAGAGCGCCCCGACGGCGCTCAGGAAACCGGTGCAGACCGGGAGGTAAAGATGATTCTCGCCCTGTTCGGTGGGCTCTCCGGAGCCGAGCTGCTGGTGATCGCCGTCCTCGCGCTGCTCCTGTTCGGGAACCGCCTCCCGCAGGTCATGCGCTCGCTCGGCAAGGGCGTGACCGAGTTCAAGAAGGGCGTCCGCGGCATCGAGGACGACATCGAGAAGGCCGAGATCCCCAAGCCCCAGAAGCAGCTCCCGGACACCCAGGTCAAGCAGGACGTCAAGGCGAACGAGGAAGCCTCCGCCTGAGCGCCTGAAGGGTCAGGTCCCCGTCTGGCCCTCGCGGTTTGTGTCGCTCGAGCACCCCGCTCCCGCCGCCGACGACTTTCGCCTCCTCAGCGCAGGCGACGCTCTGCTCTGCCTCCCCGACCGGCCCCGGTCCCCGATTCCAGACATACCTTGCACTTTCTCCCCGCGCTCCTACAGTAGGCAGCTCGCGGGCGCCACGTCGC
>JAUIEM010000269.1 GCA_030428695.1 bacterium | reverse complement strand
CTGCCCGGGCCGGCGCGCCGCCTGCTCGCCGCGGGGCTCGCCGCCCTGCCGGCCGGGCTGTGGAGCGGGCTCGCCCGCGGCCCCCTCGTCCCTTCGACCCTGCGCGCGGGCCGCGCCGGCGGCCGCCTGCACCGCCTGGCGCGGCTGCTCCCGGCGCTGGACAGCGACGCGGAGCTGTACCGGGCGCTGACCTCGCTGTGGCAGCGGCCGGCGGCGCTCGTCCTCGGCGCCGGGGAGCCGCCGGGGCCGGTCGACGATCCGACCGTGCGCGTCGACGACCTCCAGCCGTGGATGCTGCTGGTCGACAGCCTCGGCTACCTGCCCGACGACATCCTGACCAAGGTCGACCGCGCGACCATGGCGGTCGGCCTCGAGACGCGCGTGCCCCTGCTCGATCCCGAGGTCTTCGCGCTGGCCTGGCGCCTGCCCCGCGCCCAGCGCATCGGCCCCGCGCCGGGCAAACGCCTGCTGCGCCGGGTGCTCGCCCGGTACCTCCCCCGCGGCCTGTTCGAGCGGCCGAAGATGGGCTTCGGGGTGCCCCTGGGGGCCTGGCTGCGCGGCCCGCTGCGCGACTGGGCCGAGGAGCTCTTCGGCGACCTCGGGGAGGTGTTCGCGGCCGAGGCGATCCGGCAGGTCTGGCGCGCCCACCTCAGAGGCGACGCGGAGCGCCCGCACGCGCTGTGGAGCGTGCTGATGTTCCAGGCCTGGCGTCGGGAGTGGAAGCCGGAGCTGGGCTGACGTCCTACCAGCGCATCCAGTAGTCGGTCGTGCCGGTGAAGCGCGCACCGAGGTGCGCGTAGATGTTCAGCACCGGCGTGTTCGTCGCGCTGAACTTCGCCTGGCCGAGGCGGAAGCCCTTCCCCGCGAAGTGAAGCAGCGCCCCGCGGTAGAGCAGCTGGCCGGAGACCGTCGCCGCGCGGTGCAGCATCGCCAGCGTCAGCTCGAGGCTCCCCGGCCCGAGCGGGCGGGCGAGGAACCAGCCCTGGGTGCGGCCGTCGGACAGGGCGCGCACGCAGGTCGCCGGCTGCTCTTCCAGCAGCCGCCGGCTCCACAGGGCGTAGCGCTCGTTGAGGCGGGCGACGGTCATCCCCGGCAGGTGCAGGAAGCGCTCGTGGATGAACGGCATCACCTGGTCGAGGTCCGGCGCGAGGTCCGCTTCCTCCGCCGTCTCGAAACGCAGCCTCTGGTCCGAGGGGGTCGGGGCGAGGCGGGCGAGGCCGATGCGGAACGCGACGTTGAGGTCGACCTGGACGAAGCCGGCCGCGCGGGCCTGGGCGGCGCGCTCGACGCTGCCGGTGCCGCGCAGCTCGACGAAGGCGTAGGGCGCGAGCAGGGCGTCCCGTTCCTCTGCCGGCAGATCGAGCAGGGCGAGGTCGTCGACCAGGCCGACGGGGGATCCGTACCACTCACTGTTGAAGTCATGGCGTCTCAGCATTCAACCGACCTCGATGCGCTCGAAACAGTCGAGCCAGATGTGGTGGCCATCCCAGACCGGCCCGAAGTCGTGCATGCGCGCGAGGGGCACCAGCCGCTTGACGGCGCTGCCCGCGAGACGCGGCAGCAGCTCTGCGGGCCGCGGGAGCACGTGGCCGATGGTCTGGATGGAGGCGGGCAGCGCCGCGAAGGCCGCGTCCAGGCTGCCCGACACGACGTGCAGGGTGAAGGGACCGTCGACGAGCGGGCGGTCGAGCTCTCCCGCGCACAGCACGGCCGCGTGGTCGGCCACCAGCCGCGGACGCCACCCGGCGATCTTCGCGAGCTGGGCAGACAGGACATTGCGCGAGGCGGCGTGGACCGGCGGCCGGCCCGGCAGGATCTCCGGCCACAGCTTCCAGAGCCGCTCCGTCAACGCCTCGGCGGCCCCGGCATCCGCCCCGATCAGCACCACCCGCCGCGGGGAGGTGCAGCCGGCCTGGCCGTAGACGGCGAAGACCCGCAGCAGGTCTCGGCACACATCCGCGTCGACCAGGTCCGGGTCCAGCCACGCCTCGGACACCCGGTGGCGGAAGGACAGCCCGACGCTGTCGAGCTTGGCGTGGGCGTGGATCGCGCGGGCGGTGTCGTCGCCGCCGAACACGATGCGCACGTCCGCTTCCCCGGCCCAGGCGGCGTTGCGCGGGTCCTCGCGGGAGAAGGCCGCGTAGCGCACGCGGCTGTCGAGCGCCTCCCGCAGGGGCGGCGCGCCGTGCTCCCGGCAGAAGGCGAGGAAGGCCCCGGTCAGCTCGCGCCCCCGCGTCCCGCCCTTCAGCCGCAGCCGCGCGCCGGTCAGGGACAGCACGACCAGCGTCAGCGGGCCGAGCAGGCTGACGTTGTTCGGCAGCCAGACGGCGACATCTCCCCGCGGCCGGAGCACGTAGCGCACCGCTCCGCAGGATCCCTCCGCGCCGAGGGCCGAGGTCGGGATCGCCGCCAGCCTGTCGCCGGCGAGGAAGGTCAGCAGGTACGCCCACTCGTCCCGGCTGAAGGCCTCGGGCCGGGCGCGGATCATCGCCCGCGTCAGCTGGTTCCAGGCCGCGCACAGCTCCGGCAGGGAGAAGGGCAGCAAGAGCGCGCTGGTCACGCCGGCCGCGTGGTAGGTCGGCAGCTCAGGCATCGGCGCACCCCCGGCGCTCGGCCCGCGGCAGGCGGCCCTCGAGCACGAAGCGCGTCCCGCTGCGCCCGCACGGGCAGGGGCCCGGCTCGATGCGCCCCTGGTCCTCGGTCAGCACGCTGTGGCAGGGCGAGCCGAGGGGCAGGGTGTTCAGCAGCTGGATCTGCCCGCGGCCCTCGCGCAGGGCCCGGCCGGTGTACGGGCAGCGGATGCGCACCGCGCCCCACACCGGCACGTGGCGGAAGCCCTCCGGGCACAAGGGATAAACGACGCCGACCTGCTCGACCAGCCCGTAGTAGTCGACCACGCACGAGCCCGCCGCGACCCCGGCCAGGAGCCTGGCGTCGAGCTGAGCCCGGCCGATGCTCTGCGCCTCGAGGGTCTTCCAGCCGCCGGAGTGGACGAAGGCGAAGCGCTTCGTCGCGAGCAGGGCGCGCGTCTCCGCTTCCCACTCCCGGGCCGCCCAGGCGAACCACAGGAAGGAGGTGAAGCCGTAGACCAGGAAGCTGTCCGCGCCGGCGAGGATCCCGCGCAGCTTCGCCTCGTCGAGGCTGGCGGCGTCGGCGGCGGACGCGAGCAGGAAGGACAGCTGGGTCGACAGCGGCTTCAGGCTGAGGGCCGCGGCGACCCGCGCGGACATCTCCCGCGACATCAGCGAGCGCGCGCTGTCGAGGATCAGCAGCGGGCGCGCCTCTTCGCCGACGAAGTCGCGCAGAATGGCGGAGGAGCTCCGCGCCTGCCGGGCCGAGCTCTCCGCGTCGAGCACCACCCGGCTCGCGCTGCCGCTGGTGCCGGAGGAGCGTAGCGTGCGGCCCCGGCGGCCCGCTCCCTCGGTGACCAGCTCGAGGGACTTGAACAGCCCGACGTGCAGGTAGGGATAGGCGTCGAGCGCGCGGTCTTCCTCCCAGTCCCCGAACAGCGCGCGGTAGGGGGCGCAGCCCGCCAGATGGTGGCGGTGCAGGGCGAGCATCGCGTCGACGAAGGCCTCGTCGTCCCGTGGGCCGTACGGCGGCGCCTCCAGCAGCTCCATCACGCCGCCTCGAAGTGCGCGCGGCTGGCCGGGCGGACGAGCACGCAGTTGGTCCGGGTGCAGCGGTCGCGCAGGATGGTCTTCCAGTGCTCGACGATCAGGGGCCGCAGCCGGGCGTAGTCCTCCGGGTCGAACAGGCCCTGCAGGACGGCCTCGACCTCCGCCGGCTCGAGGCCGTGGCCGCGCCACAGCTCCTCCCAGCCCTGGCGGGCGCTGTCGAAGCGGAACACCGGCAGCAGCAGGGTGGCGCACAGCCGCGCGTGGCCCATCCCCTCGAGCCGCGGCTCGAGCACGTGGGCGATGCCGTGCACCAGGCCGACGCTCGACCGCGCCTGGCCCTCGCAGGCCCGCGCGCTCAGCTCGAACCAGGCCGGATCCCGGCCGACGCCGCGCGCGATCATGTCCTTCATCAGCGCCGCGAGCTCGGCCCGCAGCGCGTCCTCGGCGAGCGGCGAGAGGAAGCCCTCGAGGGCGTGCGACCAGGCGTCCCCGCAGGCCCAGCGCAGCTGCGCATCCGACAGCGTCTCGACCAGCTCGGGGAGCACGACGCGGCCGTCGGGCAGCAGGCCGGGGTCGACGACGATGTGCTTCTTCCCCTCGCGGGTGCTGACCGCGATCGGCGAGACCTCGGCGCCGCTTCCCCAGCGCGACGGCACGGCGATCAGGCGCCAGCGCGCGCCCTGCTCGAAGCGCCACAGCTTGACCGCGTCCAGCCGCGTGCCGCCCCCGACGGCGACCAGCGTCGTGACCTCTGGTGGCAGCGGTTCCAGGGAGGAGAGCGTCGGGAAGGGGAAGCGCGCGCGCACCCTGTCGAGCAGCCGCGGGCTGCACCACAGCCGGGTCGCGGCCGGATCGAGGGCCGCGACCTGGTCGGCGGGGAGCAGCGCGACGCTCATTCCTCCCAGGCCCCCCGCTCCTTCAGCAGGGCGATGACGTCCGCCACCGAGCCTATGCCCATCGCCTCCTCGGGGGTGAAGTGGTAGCCGAAGGTCTCGTGGACCCCGACCGCCAGCGACACCACCCCGAGGGAGTCCCAGGTCTCGACCTCGGAGCGGCGCAGCTCGAAGGAGAACTCCTCCTCGCTGAGCAGGAAGACGTCGAGCAGGAGCTGTTTGAGCTGCTCGCGGTGCGACATGCTAGATCCTCTGACGCCAGAGTTGGACCTTGTCCGGCAGGCCCCGCAAGGCCTGGCGGTCGGTCTTGCCGTTGGGCAGGACGGGCAGGGCGTCCGCCCCCTCGATGCGCAGCGGCCAGTGGGGACGCCGGAAGGTCTTGCGGAAGGCCTGCAGGATCGCGCGCACCGTCGCCGCCTCGGCCGGCGGGCTGAGCACGACGCAGTAGCCCGGCTCGCCCGCGCCGTCGCGGTCGACGTAGAGGGCGACCTGCCCGTCGCAGTGGGCCTGCACCACGCGGCTGGCCGCCGGCAGCGAGATCTTCTCCCCGTAGCGCTTGAAGACCTCGTCGTTGCGCCCGAGCAGCCGCCAGATCGCGCCCTCGCGCTCCGCCCGGTCGCCGGTCGGGATCCAGTCCTCGTCGGCGATCAGGCGCACTCCCTCCGCGCCGGCGAAGGCGACCGCCCGGTAGGGGCTCTGGAACTCGAGCATGCCCTCCCGGACGCGCAGCGCGACGCCGGGCAGCGGCGCGCCGATGTCGATGTCCGCGTCGCCCGCGGCGACCTCGCGCAAAGTCAGCCGGGGCAGGGCCTCGGCGCAGCCGAAGTTGTTGAAGATGCGGGCGCGGGGAAAGGCGCGGGTCAGGTAGGGCAGCTCGGCCTCGGGGAAGCGGCCGCCGGCGAAGTGCAGGCGGATGATCCCGGGGAAGCTGCGCGCGCCGAAGTAGCTGCGCAGGAGCGGCACCTGGCGGCCGACCAGGCACAGCATCGCGTCCTCGGCGGCGGTGAGGGAGGTCTGGAGCGCGGCGGGATCGGACATGCCGGTGGTGGTCCGCAGCGCACGCTCTTTCCGGGCGCTCCACAGCCACTGGTTGACGAAGGCGTAGCAGTAGGCGAGGGGCAGCGCGAGCACGGTCTCGGCGCAGGGATCGCTGTGCTGGGCGTCGTGCAGGACGTCGACCAGCCGTTCGGCGCGGCGACGGCAGCCGACCACCAGCTTCGGCTCGCCGGTGCTGCCCGAGGTCAGGAGGGCGAAGTGGTCGGTGTGCAGCCGCGCGGGCAGGGCTCCGAGCGCTTCCAGGGCCTGGTCCTCGGTCCAGACGCTGCGCGCCGTCAGCAGGGCGAAGCTGGGCGCGGCCTGCCAGGCCTCGCGCAGGGCCGCGGCCGTGTCGGCGGGGGTGGTCTCGACGAGGACTCTCATCCACTTCCCGGGTGCATCGAAGGGGGTCTCGCCGCCGCCGGCGCCACGTTGGCGGGCAGGGCAGGCGCAGCCTGTGGATGATAGCCGTCCGTCGGGACCGGCGCAACCACGGCGCCGCGGGCGGCGGCGGCTAGACATCAGCGTCTGGAGGCTCCTGGCGTCCCGCTGCCGCGGCTGGGCGGAGGCTCGCCGGCCCGCCCGAAGGTCGTCTCCCCGACCAGGTACAGCGGCCGGCGCTTGACCTCGTCGAAGATTTTGCCGACGTACAGGCCGACCACGCCGATGTTGCAGATCAGGAGCCCGGTCGAGAAGAACACCGACACGATCAGGCTGGTCCAGCCGACGACCGAGATTCCCCAGGTGAGGTAGCGGATCACCAGCCACAACCCGCCGAGCAGCGACACGAGGGCGAGCCCGAAGCCGAGGACGACCGACAGCCACAAGAGCCGGTTCGAGTGCGACACGATGCTGTCGAAGGCCAGCCGCAGGAGCTTGCGCAGGGTGTAGCTCGAAGAGCCGCGGGGGCGCTGGGAGTGCTCGACGTCGATGGCGGTGCGGCGGAACCCGACCCAGTGCGCGAACAGGGCGAAGGAGCGGTTCTGCTCCCGCATCCGGCACACGCCGTCGATCACGTCCCGCCCGTAGATGCCGAAGTTGCCGACGCTGTGGTCGACCTTCGTGCGGGTGAAGAAGCGGAAGGCGATGCCGAACAGGCGGGAGCTCGCGCGCTTCAGGAACGAGTCCCGGCGCTGGGCCCTGCGCCCGACCACGACCTGGTAGCCTTCCTGGGCCTTGGCGTAGAGTTTGGGAATCTCCTCCGGCCGGTCCTGCAGGTCGCAGTCCATCACGACCACCCAGTCGCCGCGCGCGATGTCGATGCCGGCGGTGATCGCGTAGTGCTGGCCGAAGTTCCGCGACAGGTTGACGCCGCGCACCCGCGGATCGAGGGCCGCGAGACGTTGGATGCGCTGCCAGGAGTCGTCCGGGCTCGCGTCGTTGACCATCACGATCTCCCACTCCTCGCAGAGCTCGCCGAGCGAGGCTGCGAGGCGGGTATAGAGCTCGTCCAGGCTCTCCGGACAGCCGTAGACCGGGGTGACCACGGAAATGTGGGGCTGGGGCATCGGGTCCCTCGCGAAGTCGTGCCGGAGTGATAGACCTCAGCGGAAGTTTTTGCGGCGAAGCGAGGTTTCTCCCAAACGAACGACGGGAGGGGGTGAACCCCTCCCCTACATGGTGTCAGACGAGCGCTCGATGACCCTGTAGGGGCGGGGTCTACCCCCGCCCGCCGGACCGGGACAGGACCTCCACTGAGATCAATATAGCAGCCCGCGCGGGCTTTGGACAAACGGCGCCCGGCTTCCGGCGGCGACCCGGTTTGAAAGGTGCCCTGCGCTCTTCTAGACTCCCAGGCTCAGCCCGCCTTGCGGAGGCAGACCGTGGCAACCATCCCCTTCAACCGTCCGTTCGTCGTCGGCAAGGAGCTGTTCTATATCGCCCAGGCCGTCACCTACAACTGGCTCGCGGGCGACGGCCACTTCACCAAGCGCTGCGCGGCCCTGCTGCAGGAGCGCTTCGGCATCGGCAAGGTGTTGCTGACGCCCTCCTGCACCGCCGCCCTCGAGATGGCCGCCCTGCTGCTCGAGCTCGGCCCCGGGGACGAGGTGATCGTGCCCTCCTTCACCTTCGTCTCGACGGCGAACGCCTTCGTGCTGCGCGGCGCGAAGCCGGTCTTCGTCGATCTCGACCCGCAGACCCTCAACATCGACCCGGCCAAGATCGAGGCCGCGATCACGCCCCGCACCCGGGCGATCTTCCCGGTCCACTACGCCGGCGTCGCCTGCGACATGGACGCGATCGGCGCGATCGCCGAGAAGCATGGCCTGGCGGTGGTCGAAGACGCCGCCCAGGGCGTCAACTCCTGGTACAAGGGCCGCGCCCTCGGCTCGATCGGCACGCTCGGCACGTACAGCTTCCACGAGACCAAGAACTGCATCTGCGGCGAGGGCGGCGCCCTGTGCATCAACGACCCGAAGCTGATCGAGCGGGCGGAGATCTTCCGCGACAAGGGCACCAACCGCGCGAGCTTCCGGCGCGGGGAGGTCGACAAGTACACCTGGGTCGACGTCGGCTCGTCGTACGTCCCGAGCGAGATCACGAGCGCCTTCCTGCTCGCCCAGCTCGAGTCCCTCGACACCATCGCGACCCGGCGCAAGGCGATCCACGACCGCTACATCGCGCTGCTCGAGCCCCTCGCCGCGGCCGGGCACCTGCGGCTGCCGGTCATCCCCGAGGACTGCGTCAGCAGCTACCACATGCTCTACATCCTGCTCGCCGACTTCGAGACGCGGGAGGGGCTGCGGCTGGCGCTGCGCGACGAGGACATCCACGCGGTCTTCCACTACGTCCCGCTGCACTCCTCGCCGATGGGCAAGACCTTCGGCTATACGGCCGAAGATCTGCCGATCACCGAGGCGACCAGCCGCCGCCTCCTGCGCCTGCCGATGTACTACGAGATCAGCGAGGCCGAGCAGGACCGGGTCGTCGCCGCGATCAGGCGCTACTTTTCCTGAGGGGTCGCTTCCAGCGTCGCGATCACCTCGCGGGCCGCTTCCAGCGAAGCGTCGCTCTTCGTCTCGAAGGGACCGCGCAGCGCCGCGAGCTTGTCGCGCACGGTCTGCCACGCCTCGTCGGAGCCGAGCAGCCGGCGGGCGGCCTCGAGCAGGGGCCGGCTGTCGGCGCTGTGGAGCAGGAACTCCGGCAGGATCTCCTCGCCCGCGAACAGGTTCGGCAGGGCGATGTAGGGCGCCTCGATCCAGGGTCGCGCGATCAGCGACTCGAACAGCGAGATGCGGTAGCCGACGACCGCGGGCGTGGTGTGGATCAGCGCCTCGAGGGTCGTGGTGCCGGACTTGAGCAGCACCACCCGCGCCTGCTTGAAGATGTCCGCCGTGCCGCCGTCGAGCAGGGTGCAGGGAAGCTCCGCCACGTGCTTCTCGATGTCTTCCCGGAAGGCCGGGCGCGCGACCGAGACCGCGAAGCGCAGGTCGGGATGCTCCGCGCGCAGGCCGTGCGCGACCTCGACGAACATCGGCAGCAGCTTGGCGATCTCGCCGCGCCGGCTGCCGGGCAGGATGCCGATCAGCCGCCCCTCGCCGGAGAGGTCGACCGTGGGCGGGCTGGTCACCTCCGGGGCGTTGAACAGGGGGTGGCCGACGTAGGCCGCCTCGACGCCGCGCGCGCGGTAGTATTCCTCCTCGAAGGGATAGAGCACGAGCAGCTTCGCGACCCAGCGCCGGATCTTGTGGATGCGCTGGCTGTTGTAGGCCCAGATCTGCGGGCTGACGTAGTAGATGACGGGAATCCCCAGGCGCGCGGCGGCCTTGGCGAGGTAGAAGTGGAAGCCCGAGCTGTCGACCACGACCAGGCCGTCGGGCTTCTCGCGCGCCAGGGCGCGGGTGCAGTCACCGATCAGACGCAGGAAGCGCGGCGCCTTGGCGAGCACCGAGAACAGCCAGATCGAGGCCTCCGGCTGGCGGATGTCGAGGAGCTCGACGCCCGCCTCGGCCATCGCCTCGTCGCCGAGGCCGAAGCAGCGCCAGTCCGGCCGCAGCTCCTTCAGGCGACGCACCAGCCCCGCCGCGAGGGCGCAACCGGAAGGCTCGAGGGCGGACAGCATCAGCTTCATCGCGCGAGGCTCCAGGCGCGCAGCGCGATGCACAGCAGCATCAGCAGCGGGCAGGTCAGGATCGGCACCGCCATCAGGTAGAAGGTCTGGGTCGCGAACACCCCCCAGCGCATGTCGATCACCACGACCGCGAAGGCCAGGCCGGGCCCGAAGAGCAGGAGCGCGGCGATCAACCCGGTCAGGAGCGGCGCGGCGGGCCAGAGCTCGGTCCAGAGCACGGCCGCGCACAGGCCGAGGCTGACGGGGTAGAAGAGCCCGAGCAGACGCTTCGCGTTCTGGCGGTAGGCGATGGCGAGCAGGGGAAGCAGGACGCCGAGCGCGGCCAGGATCAGCATCGCTCCGCTCCGACCCGCCGGGCAGGCCCGTTGCGGGCCGGAGACCACACCACCGCCACCGGTTTGGCCTCGGAGCCAGAGTGTGCTACTGTGGAGTGGATTGCCTTCTCCGATCCTCTGCGGTTCCTCTGTCCCGGCGTGTGACACCAGGAGCAGTGATGGCCTCCGCCCCGGAAGAGTTGAAGCGGCTCGACGCGGAGCTTAGCAAGCTCGAGAGCAAATTGGAAGCCGCGCTGTCGTCGGTCGGCCAGGCCCTCGATGTCGGCGGCGTGACCGAGTGTGGCGAGGCTGGCGTCGATGCCCTGCTCGCCGAGCTGGCCGACATCCGCGACGGCTGCCAGCGCGTGACCGACAACCGCCGCCAGCTCGACGGCCTGCTCGACGAGAAGAGCGGCATCGAGCGCGAGCTGCCCGCGAAGCGCGAAGAGCTGCTCGAGCTGCGGCGCGCGATCGAGGCCGCCTACCTGCCGATCGGCGAGGCCGCCGCCGCCTTGATCGAAGCCCTCGACCCGGTCAAGCGCCAGGCCTTCGACGAGTACTACCAGCCGCTGATCGCCTTCGAGAAGGAGCGCAAGAAGAAGGCCGAGGAGGAGAAGAAGAAGGGCTTCTTCAAGAAGCTGGTCGGCGGCTCGCGCCGGCCCAGCGACGACGAGGAGGACCGGCGCAAGGCCCTGCAGGAGATCGGCAAGCTGGTGTTCGTCGCCCCCGACTTCCTCGCCATCGCCGAGGACGACCGGGCCCTCAGCGAGGCGCTCGCCGTCCCCGAGCAGGCGCTGATGAAGATGGAGCCGCTCGAGGTCGGCATCCCGAAGCTCGAGGCCCGGCTCGAGGTGCTGCAGGGCGAGATCGCCACCCTGCGCGGGCAGGAGGACGGCTCGGTCGGCACCCAGTCCCGCCGCACCGACCTGTGGGTCGAGATCGGGCGGGCCGTGGTCCGGGGGAACCTGCTCCACCGCTTCCCCGACATCCGCCTCGACAGCCTGGCCGCCCACGCCCGCGAGGCCAAGGGCGAGCTCGACGCCGCGCGCAAGAAGCGGCGCCAGACCGAGGCGCTCGCCAAGCTCGAGGAGATCGTCGCGCGCCGCGAGGCGATCGAGCAGGAGCGGGTCCGCACCCGGGAGAAGATCGCGAAGCTCGAGAACGACCTGCTCGAGCAGGTCCAGGAGGAAGACCGGCTGCAGGGCGAGGCCCTCGATCTGCTCAGCAAGCACGGCCGGGCGGTCCTGACCAAGAACTTCGCGAGCTGGGGCAGCGGCGAGCCGCCGATCGACCAGGCGATCCGCGCGGCCGCCCTGCCCTCGAAGGAAAGCACCCCCCGCCCGAAACGGCCGGGCGTCCCGCCGCCGCTGCCCCCCGCGCTCCCGACCGGCCAGGCGCCGCGCGACACGACCTGGCGCAAGGACGGCCCGCCGCCGCCGCGCTCGGTGACCCAGCGGCGCACCCCGCTGCGCCCGGGCTCCGGCCGGGTCGGCGGCGCCCGCCCGCGCCCGCCCTCGGGCCGCATGCCCCCCGCCGCGAACAGCGGTCCGCGCATGCCGACGCCGACCGGGCGCCCGAGCCCGCGCGACCCGACCTCCGGCCCGCCGACTCCGCCCCTGCCGCCGGCGCCGCCGCACCCGCCCGAGGTGCCGCGCACCGAGCCGGGGGTCGAGCCGACGGTGATCATCCGCGACACCGAGCACGAGCCGACCGTCGTCATCCGCGACGCCGAGCGGGAGCCGACCGTCGTCATCCGCGATGCCGAGCGCGAGCCGACCGTCGTTATCCGCGACGCCGAGTTCGAGCCGACCGTGCTGATCCGCCCGACCCCTGGCGGAGCGGCCGGACTGCCGCGTGTCCCGCCGGCCCCGGACAGCAGTGTCGGCCGCTTCACGCCGCCGCGTCCCGCCGGCCGCCGGCCGACCCCGGACAAGCCGCTCGCCCGCCCGACCGACACGCCCCTGGGCTCCGCTCCCGGGCGCGGTGCGCTGCCGCCCCCCAAGCGGCCGACCCCCAGCCAGCCGACTCCGCGGCCCGGTCGTCCGCCCGAGCTGCCGACGAGCGCGCGACCGACTCCGGGCAAGCCGACGCCGCGGCCGACGAAGGGCGAGCTGCGTCCGGCGGTGTTCCTCGACCGCGACGGGACGATCATCGAGGACGTGCACTTCCTGCGCCACATCGAGGACGTCGCCTTCCTGCCCGGCGCGATCGAGGCGCTGCGGCAGCTGCTGCATCACCAGTACCGGCTGGTGGTCGTGACCAACCAGTCCGGCATCGCCCGCGGCTACTTCGGCCCCGAGGATGTCGAGAACGTCCACCGCTTCATGGCCCAGAGCCTCGCCAAGCAGGGCGTGCGCGTGGCCGGCTGGTACTTCTGCCCGCACCACCCCGAGGGCGTGATCAGCAAGTTCAAGGTCGACTGCGCCTGCCGCAAGCCGAAGCCGCGCCTGATCACCCACGCCGCGAAGGTGCACAACGTCGACCTCGCCCGCAGCTGGATGATCGGCGACAAGTGGAGCGACGTGCAGGCCGGGGTCAACGCCGGCGTCCGCGGCGTGCTCGTGCGCACCGGCAAGGGGCGCGACGAGGAGAAGAGCGGCAGCGGCCCGGCGGCCTTCGTCGCCGACAGCCTCGCCGCCGCGGTGTCGCGCATCCTCAGCGCGGAGCCGGCGTTGAGTTAGATCGGCCCCGAGTTGCCCGGGCCGGGGAAGCAGCGCGCTGCAGGAAAGAAGCTCACGCCGCCCAGTGTTTCGCACCGTGCCGAAGAAGGTTCAGCTGAGCTGAGGTTCCCTCCGTCGCCCCCGGCTCGGCTCCCGCCCAACCGATCCCATCCCCCTCGCACGCCCCGCCCGCGATCCGGTAGAATCCCTCCTCCGAGCGCTCCCTCCGAGCCGCTCCCGACCCCGGAGCTTCCCGATGCGCATCCCGCTCCTCTTGTGCCTGCTCGCCGGCCTCGCCGCCGCCCAGGACGACCTCTTGACCGCCGCCGAGGCGAGCGGCTTCACCGACACCACCCGCTACGACGCGGTGCAGAGCTTCGCCGAGCGGCTCGCGGTGCGCTCGGCGCGGGTGAGCCTCGGGACGATGGGCCAGACCGCGGAAGGCCGCGCGCTGCCGCTCTTGATCGTCGCCGATCCGCCGGTCGCGACGCCGGAGGATGTCGGCGAGCGGGTGGTGGTGTTCGCCTTCGGGGCGATCCACGCCGGCGAGGTGTGCGGCAAGGAGGCGCTGCTGATGCTCGCCCGGGACGTCGCGCTGGCGGAAGAGCCCGCTCTGCTCGAGCGGGTCGTGCTGCTGTTCGCGCCGGTCTTCAACGCCGACGGCAACGAGCGCGTGCGGCTCGACAACCGGCCCGGCCAGGACGGCCCGGCGCGGGGCATGGGCACGCGCCGCAACGCCCTCGACCTCAACCTCAACCGCGACTTCGGGAAGCTCGCCGCGCCGGCGACCCGCGGTCTGGTGCAGCTGCTCGAGGAGTGGGATCCGGCGCTGATCGTCGACACCCACACGACCAACGGCTCGCTGCACCGCTACCCGCTGACCCACGACGGTCCGCGCCATCCGGCCTCGCACCCGGACATCGTGCGCTTCACCCGGGACGAGCTGCTGCCGGCGGCGGAAGCGGCGCTCGAGGCGGTCGGCGACACCCTGTTCCTGTACGGCAACTTCGCCGAGGAACACACGCGCTGGACCACCTATCCGCCCCTGCCGCGCTACAGCACCCACTACGGCGGGCTGCGGAACCGGCCGACCGTGCTCTCCGAGGCCTACGCCTACGCCCCCTACGAGCGCCGGGTGCGGACGACGTACCGCTTCGTCGAGGCGCTGGCGGAAGCCTGCGGGGCGCGCGCGGCGGAGCTCCGTAAGATGCTCGCGCGGGTCGACGAGGAGGTCACCCGGGCCGGGCGCGCGGCGGCGGACTCGGTCGCCGTCCGCACCGCGCCCGCGGTCTTC
>JAUIEM010000268.1 GCA_030428695.1 bacterium | reverse complement strand
TCGCAGGTCCTGCCAGGACGTCGACATGGGCCTGGATCTCGGCGGCGGTGATGGTCTCGAGGGCGGGTTGTTCACAGGCGATGGACGGCGCGGCGCAGAACACGACGAGCAACAGGATGCTCAGGACTCTCATCCCGGTCGATGCACCGGGGTCGCGTCGCGAGGGAGAGATCTGCGGCATCCGGGTCCGCAGCGGGCATCCGGGTGAATCAAACGGGCTCATCGGGGAGCTCCTGGTCGAAGGCTGTCGGGCAGCTAGAGGTGCGACGGATCAGCTGTCGGCACTTTCGGCGGGGGCTTCGCCACCCTTCCACTCGACGGAGGCCCAGCGCTCGGATTCGCTCGCGCGGGTCCCGCCCGCCAGCTCGACCAGCTTGTCATCCCACTCATCGGCGGTCTCGGCGACCGACTGGAAGGACGTCTTCAGCTCCTTGACGTCGAGCGTGGAGCCGACCAGGCAGTGACGGAAGATCACATTGCCCGCAGCGTCGAGGCCGAAGCTTCCGAACGGATGGCTGACGTTGAGGTCGAGGAGCTTTCTGCCGAGCTCCTCGGAGAAGGCGCCTCCCTCGACCACGGTCGCAGACACCTGGACCAGCAGGTCCCGGGCCTTCCAGGGCTCGGCCTTGATCTCGACCACGGTCGAACCGTGCTTGGCGGCGTAGTGGTTTTCGCCGAGCGGGGTGAACTGCACGCCCAGCTCCGCCATCACTTCCTCGAAGCGTTCGAGGGACATCCGGCGCATCAAACTCATGACAACTCCTTCACAGGTCGAGGCCTGAACGGTCTGCGGTTGTGGAAGCTATTCATAGCGCGTCCGGCACGCGGGAGCAACGGCGAAATCTCGTGCGCACGAGCGACAGCGGCTGCTGCGGCCCGCTCGGGTCCGAAAGGGACGGCGGTGGTACGCGGACTGACCGGCGGCGTTGGGCGACCAAAAACGGGAAGCTGGACGCACCATTCGTCGCATTGGGTTTCGTATGCGGCCCGGCGGCGTCCCACTGTCTCGTATGTCGTTGTCATTCGTTCCGGCGCGAGGATCGCTTCGGGTCCCTCAACTGCAAATAGGTCTAGCCGCCCCACCCGTTGCACGCTACTATCTGCTAGCATGAAACACCCTCCGCCGTGTGCGCAGCGACCTGGTTGCATGCATCCAGCTCCGCCCGTCCGCGTCAGGGTCCTACCGAGGAGCACACCCGTGACCCCGAACCGCCGCAAGGCCTTCGTCGCCGACCGCAGCGTCCTGCTCGGCTACAAGCTGATCTGGGCCCTCGCCACGGTCAACCTGATCCTGTTCGGCTTCTTCGCCTACACTGCCTTCCCCGCCCTGATGACCGGCGACTCCGGGCAGATCGGCCTCGGCAGCCTGTACATGCTCGGCATCGTGACGACCCTGCTCAGCTTCGGATCGATCGGGCTGGCGATCTACTGCGTCGTCCACTGGCACCGGCTGCTCGGAGCCGCGTACCGCATCCAGACCTCGATCCGCGAGGTCCACACGACCTACCGTGAAGAGGGGCGCGTGTCCGGCTCCGTCCGGCTCCGCCAGGGCGACCAGCTGCTGCCGCTCGCGGACGAGGTCAACGAGCTCGTCACCACCCTCGCGTCCAGCAGCGACTGACACCGGAGCAAGCGATGCAACGAATCGGCCTCTGCCTCCTCCTGACTGTCTGCGCCGGTCCGGCCCTGGCGACCACCGTGGTCGCGATGAGCGCCGACCAGGTCCTCGAGCGGGCGAGCACGACGGTGCTCGGCGAAGTCGTCGCCATCGAAGCCGGCGAGACCGAGGACGGCGTGATCTACACCGAGATCTCCCTTCGCGTCGAAGAGTGCTTCTTCAGCTCCGAGGTCGAGAAGATCGGTGAGACGTACCAGTTCGCCGACGGGATCTTCACCTTCCGGCGCTGGGGCGGCCAGCTCGGGGAGCGCAAACTGATGATCCACGGGACGTCGAGCTTCGAGCTCGGCGAGCGCGTGCTCGTCGCGGTCGAGCAGGCCCCCGACGCGCCGGCCCGGTTCTGCGTCGGCCTCGCGCAAGGCAAGTACAGCCTGAAAGACGGACGCGCCCGCCGCGAGATGGCCGGCCTCGAGCTGGTCGACGAGATGACGGGTGAGCATCGCGAGGGAGAGATGGACGAGACCCCCGAGCCGGAGCTGCTCGACTACGTCCGCGAACACTACCGCGCCAGGAAGACCGCTGGAGAAGGCCGCTAAGGGACGGGAAGGGAACACATGCTCGTTCTCCGTGAGGGATCGTCGTCGATGGCAAGGAGCGAGGAGCTCGCACACGCGCTCTATGCGAGCGACGAGCGGCGCAGCCAGCGGCGGCGAGGGCCCGCGAAGCCGAGCAGTTGTCTTCCAGGTCCGGAGCACCGGAGGGTTGCCGATGTCCTGTGAATCCGAGCTGCGCTGCCCTGCCGTGACCGTGACCAGGCGCGCGCTCATCGTGTCCGGTCTGGCGGTCGCGCTCCTCGGCGTGACGTTGTGCTCGTACACGACCTACGCTTTCGTCCGCCTCAACCAGGAAGCGGGCGGGATGACCTGGGCGGGCAACGCCCCGCTCATCCCGTACGTGATCCGGCGCGCCGGCTCGGACGATATCCCCGACGAGAGCGAGGACGCCGCGATCCGGCTCGCCTTCGCCGCCTGGGAGGAGGTCACCGGCTCCGGGATCAGCTTCTACGAGGATCTCGGCCCCGACCGCGATCGGCCGTCGTCCGACTACACCGACAACGGCGTCCACATGATCACCTTCGACGAGAACAACGAGACCGGCTTCTTCGGCACGGCCAGCAGCGGGCTGGTCGCGATCACGCCGGTCGAGTTCGTCGGCAACCAGATCGTCGACGCGGACATCATCTTCAACGGCCGCGACTTCACCTTCTCGACGCCGACCGCCAACCCCGGGGGCTCGACCTTCGACATCCAGGCCGTCGCCACCCACGAGATCGGACACCTGCTCGGGCTCGACCACAGCCCGGTGTGGGGTTGCACGATGGTGCCCTTCACCTTCTCGAACTCGAAGACCCAGCGCTCGCTGCAGGCCGACGACATCGCCGGCGCGCGCTCGCTGTATCCGGTCGCGAGCGGCACCGGAAGCCTGACCGGTTCGTGGACGGTCGGCGGCAACCCGATCGTCGCAGGCCACGTCGTCGCGATCGACCAGAACGGGATCCCGGCCTCGTCCACCCTGACCGCAGCGGACGGGAGCTTCGCGATCAGCGGCCTCGCCTTCGGGACCTACGAGGTCTACGTCGAGCCTCTGGACGGGCCGGTGACCGACGCGAACATGTTCCAGATCTCCAACCCGACGACGAGCTTCACGACCACCTTCGTCGGGGGCAACAGCAGCCCGAGCGACATCTTCCTCGCCGCCGGCGAGATCCTCGACCTCGGCGCGCTGGTCGCGCTGCCCGATCCGTCCGGGCAGAAGTACAACCTGACCAGCGTCAACCAGGGCAACATGGGGGTCGGCAACCTCGGCAAGACCATCACGGTCTCGTTCGGGGGCAACGGACTGTTCCCCGGGAGCATCCTCGAGGTCGGCAACGACAACGGCGACGTGCAGGTCAACAACGCCCTGTTCAACGGCAACCAGGTGATCGCGACGCTGTACGTGCAGCCGTTCGCGATGCCCGGCCTGCGATCGGTGATCGTGCGGAACGCGGGGGGTGACAACCTCGCGATCCTGACCGGCGGCTTCGAGGTGATGCGTCCCGGCCCGACGATCACCGGCCTGAGCCCGAGCGACGGCCCGGGCGGCGGGGGGACCCAGGTCTTCATCGACGGCGAGGACTTTGTCGACGGCTGCAAGGTCTTGTACGGAGACACCCTCGCCGAGAACGTCCAGCTCGCTTCCCCGACCCGTCTGGTCACCCAGACGCCGAGCCATGCCCAAGGCTCGGTCCTGGTCACCGTGATCCACCCGAATGGGCAGGACGCGACCTTCAACGGCTTCTCCTTCACGTCGGACGGAGCGCCGCCTCCGCCGACGCCGACGCCGAACCCAGCCCCGAGCAACCCCGCACCGGGCGCCTCGGCTGAGGGCGGGGGCGGTGGCGGGGGTGGCGGCTGCGCGATGGGCAGCGCTCCCGACGGCGCCGCCTGGACCTGGCTGCTCGGTGTCGGCCTGCTGGTGCTCGCGCGCCGGCGCCGGCCCGCCACGCAGCGCGCGTAGAGCGCACGCAGCGAACACAAGAGACGACCGCCTCAGCGGCGGTCGTCTTCTCGATGGCGCACTGTCTCCTGTGGACGGCGGGGCGGCCGTCGCTCACGGGTTCCCGGTCACCGCCGCGAGCGCCGCCTTGAAGGTCTTGTTGCCGAGCCGGGGGAGGTCCTCGCCCGCCTCCGCCAGACACAGCTCGACCGCCTTCTTCGCGACCCGGGCGAGCTGTTCGGGCCAGAGGCCCTCCGTCGCGCCCGCCATCGAGCCGTGGCTCAGGCCGCGCTTGAGCTCGAGCCCGGCGAAGAGCTGGGAGAAGAAGCGCTCGCGTTGGCCCGCATCCGGCGGCGCGAGGGCGAGCTCGGCTTCCAGACAGCCCGGCGCGAGCAGCCCACCGAGAGCGGCCGGCTCGCGCGCCGTCACCAGCGCCTGCCAGCGCGGGTCGGAGGCGAACAGGAAGGCGCGCAGGAGCTCCCGCTCGTCGCGCCCGAGGCGGTCGGCGTCCTCGATGCAGAACATCCCCCCCTCGCCGCGCGCCAGGCGCTGTTTGAGGGCCCGCAGCCCGTCCTCGAAGGGAACGAGGGGGGAGGCCTTGAGGCAGGGGAGGGGCCCGATCAGCTCGAAGGCCAGCCCGGCGACGAAGGTCGACTTGCCGGACCCCGCCGGCCCGCTGAGCAGGACCCCCCGGGGCCGCGGCGCGTCGAGGTTGAGCAGCAGGTTGCGGGCGTGGTCGAGCACCGCGCCGTCGGCCAGGACGGCGGCGAAGCCTCCCGGGAGGGACAGGCAGGACGGCGCGAGCTCGCGGCCGCTCGGCACGAAGCGTCGCAGGGCGACCGCGAAGTGCTCGGAGGAGAGCACCAGGCTGGTCTCGGGGCGCGCCTCGTCGACCGCCTCCTGGTAGGCGACCAGCACGGCCTCCTTGAGCAGCCCGATCAGGTCGCCGGCGACCGCGCCCGAGGTCGCCGCCGCGATGTCGTCGAAGGCGACGTCCTGCATCGCGATGTGGCGGGCGGCCACCCGCAGGATCTCCTCCCGCTCGGCGAGATCGGGCAGCGGCAGGGCGGTGACGTCCTCGCACTGGCCCGCGAGCGCCCGCGACAGCTTCTCCGGCGCCCGGCAGGTCAGCACCGCCGCCATCCGCGCCCGGGACCGCACCTCTGCGAGCAGGGAGCAGGCCGCCTCGACGGCCTCGCCCCCGAGGTCGGCGTCGACGTCCTCGAGCACGAGCAGGGCGGGCAGGTTGCGCTTCGCCTCCTCGAGGGTGCGGGCGAAGACGCTGGCCGGGCGCTCCTTGGTCGCCATCGCGATGCGCGGGAAGGAGAGCACGAGCTTCGAGGCCTTGACCTCGAACGCGAGGGCCTCGACCAGCACGCTCTTGCCCGCGCCGGCCGGTCCGCTGAGCAGGAACACCTTCGGCCCGTCCAGGCCGAGGTTGTCGAACACCTCGGGCTTGCGCAGCGCGAGCTCGAACAGGTCGCGCAGCCGGTGGATCTCGTGGCGCATGCCCCCGAGGTCGAGGCTGGAGACCTGGCGGCTCTTCTCGGCCTTGCCCGGCTTGATGATCGAGTAGTGGGTGTTCGGCCCGAGGCACACGACGCCGGAGGGGAAGGTCTCGCGGATCACGAAGGCGGTCTTGCCGGTCACCGGGTTGTGCAGCGTCGAGCCGCGCACGACCGGCAGGCCGACGAGCGAAGGGTCGCCGTCTTCGAGCGCGATCATGTCGAGGACGGCGGTGTCGGGGCTGAGGATCACCCGCCGCGCGTAGCGCCGCGGGGTCGCCGCCAGCCGCACCGAGGCTTCCCCTTCGATGCCGGCCTGGGCCAGGCGCTGCGGGTCGACCTCGCAGACGCCGTCCCCCAGCCCCTGGACCAGCACGAGCTTGGCGGCCGCCGAGCGGCGCCCGCGGATCTCGACGAGGTCGCCCGGTGCGCTGCGCAGCTTGGCCAACATGCCCTCGCCGACCCGGCAGATCGGGGCTTCGGAGCTCGGTCCCTCGCGGGCGAGCGCGGCGACTTCGACGCGTCTGTCCTTCACGGCCTGGCTCCGCTACGTGCGCACTGTCTCGGCGAGCAGGTATGATAGGAAAGCGACGCGCTTTCACAAGTCGCAATCGCGGCCCGTCCGATGCGCGGCCCGACGAGGAGGAGACGGATGTTCGTGGTCCTGTGCAACTGCCCCGCCGCCGACGACACGGCCCGGACGCTCGCGCGCTCCCTGGTCGAGCAGCGCCTGGCGGCCTGCGTCAATCTGCTGCCGGGGGTGCGCAGCGTGTACAGCTGGGAGGGGAAGCTGTGTGAGGACGACGAGATCACGCTGCTGATCAAGACCTCCGCGGAGCGCCTCCCCGCGCTGCGCGCGGCGATCGTCGACCAACACCCCTACGACCTGCCCGAGATCGTCGCGCTGCCGGTCGACGTCGGCGCGAGCCTCGAGGGGTACGTCGCGTGGGTGAAGAAGAGCTGCGTTGCGGAACCGGACTGAGCCGCCGTCCGACCCCGCCGTGGGCACGCCGCGCGCCGCGCGCCGGGTGCCGGGCTACCAGCTCCTCGAGACCCTGACGCCGACCCTGGTCCGGGCCCGCAGCCACGCCGACAACCGCGCGGTGTGCCTGTGCTTCCCGGACGGTCCGGGACCCGAGGCCGAGGCGCGGTTGCGACGGGAGCACGCGGTCCTCGCCCGGCTCGCGCTCGAGGGCGTCCCCCGGGTCCTCGACCTGCTCGCGAGCGACGCGGGCCCGGTGCTCGTCCTCGAGGGCTTCCGCGGCCGGCCCCTGAGCCTGCAGCTGCCGCTCGACGAGCTGCCCGCCTTCTTCGCGATCGCGACCGCGACCTGCGACCTGCTCGAAGCGCTGCACGCGCGCGGCAGCCTGCACCGCGACCTGCAGCCCGCGGCCCTGGCCTGGGACCCGGAGAGCGAAGAGCTCACCCTGCTCGGCTTCGGCGGCGCCACCCTCGCCGAGGACGACGAGCTCGCGCTGCCGGGCGAGCTCGACGGCGAGCTCGCGTACATCTCCCCGGAGCAGACCGGGCGCACGGAGCACGCGGTCGACCGCCGCTCCGACCTGTACGCCCTCGGCGCGACCTGCTACCAGCTCCTGACCGGACGGCTGCCCTTCGAGGAGGCGGACCCGCGCAAGCTCGTCCACAGCCACCTCGCGGTCGTCCCGCCGCCCCCGCACGAGCTCAACCCGGGCCTCCCCGAGGGCCTGTCCGCGCTGATCGCCAAGCTGCTCGAGAAGGACCCCGCCCTGCGCTACCAGACCGCGGCAGGGCTGAAGCGCGACCTGCTCGAGTGCGCCTGGCGCTGGCGCGAGCAGCGGGCGGTCCCGCGCTTCCCCCTCGGCCGCGACGACACCTCGCCGCGGTTCACCTTCCCCGAGCGTCTGTTCGGGCGCGAGGCCGAGCTCGACGCCCTGCAGCTCGCGTTCGCCCGGGTGTGCGAGGGCGGCGTCGAGGTCGTGACGGTGCGCGGCTACCTCGGGATCGGCAAGACCGCGCTGCTCAACGGCCTGCGCGGACCGGTCGAGAGCGCCGGCGGGCTGTTCGCCTGCGCGACCTGCGATCCCCACCGCCGGCTGCCGCTCGCGGTCTGGATCGAGGCGCTGCAGAAGCTGATCGTGCGGCTGGGGGCGGGCCCGGAGGCGCGGCGGGAGACCGTCCGCGCCCGGCTGCGCGCCCGGCTCGGTCGGAACGCGGCCGTCGTCGCCCAGGCCCTGCCCGAGATCGTCGAGCTGCTCGGTCCCCAGCCGGAGGTGCCGGAGCTGAGCCCGAGCGAGTCGCAGAGCCGCTTCCACCGCGCCTTCCTGCACTGCATCGCCGGCTTCTCCGGGCCCGGCCAGCCGTGCGTGCTCGCCCTCGACGACCTGCACGCGGCCGATCCGCTCTCCCTGCAGATGCTCGAGCGGCTCGCGGTCGACGGCCTCGCCGACCGGTTGCTGATCATCGCCGCCTACCGGGACCGCGAGGTCGGCGCCGGGCACCCCGTCCGCGAGCTGCTCGACTTCCTCGAGCACAACGGCACACCGATCGCTGGCATCGTCCCCCGGCCCCTGCGGGAGGGCGACCTGGTCGCGCTGCTCAGCGCCGCCCTCGGCGGCTCGGCCCGGCGGCTCGGGCCGCTCGCGGAGATCTGCCGCGCGAAGACCGAGGGCAACCCCTTCTTCCTGCGCCAGTTCCTGCAGGATGTCGTCGGCGAGGAGCTGATCCGCTTCTCTCGCGGGCGCTGGTCCTGGGACCTCGCCGCGATCGCCGCACGCACGATCACCGACAACGTCGTCGACATGCTCGCCGCGCGGCTCTCCACACTCTCCGCCCCGTGCCTGGAGCTCGTCACCGTCGCGGCGGTGGTCGGCACCCGCTTCCGGACCCGCACCCTCGCCTTCCTGACCGACGTGTCCACCGCCGCGAGCTGCGAGCAGGTGCTCGCCGAGGCGGTGCGGGAAGGGCTCGTGCGGCCGCGCCGCGGACGAGGGGAGGGGGGCTACAAGTTCGTCCACGAGCGGGTGCGGGAGGCGTCCTACCGGCGTCTGCCCCGCGCGCGGCGGGCGGCCCTGCACCTGCGACTCGGGCGCCACTGGCGCGCCTCCCTGAAGAGCACCGAGTCCGGACACCGGCTGTTCGATGTCGTCAAACACCTCAACCGCGGGGCGCGCCTGCTCGAGAAGCCGGAGGAACGGCTCGAGCTCGCCCGGCTCAACCTCGAGGTCGGCCGGCAGGCGCGGCTGAGCGGCGGCTTCGAGCTCGCCTACAACCTGTTCGGCGCCGGTCTGCGGCTGCTCGGGGACGGGGGCTGGGACGGCGCGGACAACGCCCTCTGCGCCCGGCTCGCCGCGGAAGCCGCCGAGGCCGCGGGGCTGTGCGGGAAGGAATCCGCGCGGGCGCGCCTCTGCCGCACTCTCGCCGCCCGGGCCCGGGCGCCCCTCGACAAGCTGCGGGCCCACGAGCTGAGCGTGCGCTCGCTCGCCGCGGCCGGACGCCCCGCCGCGGCGCTCGCCGAAGGGGAGGCCGGGCTCGCGCTCCTCGGCCTGCACCCGCCCGCGCCCAGCGGCCCCTGGCGCAAGCGCTGGCGCGCGCTGTGGCTGCGCGCGCGGGTGCGGCCGGGGGAGTGGGACCCGGCGCGGCGCGAGCCGGACCCGGAGCAGGCCGCCCCGGTGCGGCTGCTCGCGGCGCTGCTGCCCGCGGCCTTCTGCGCCGCGCCGGAGCGCCTCGGCGGGCTGCTCTCGCTCGCCCTGGAGCGGGCGGCGGCCTGCAGGGACGCGAAGGAGCGGCCGACGGTGCTGATGTGGTACGCCCTGTCGGTCGTCGCGCCGCGCGGGCTGGTCCTCGGCCGCAAAGCCCTCGCGCTGGCGGAGGCAGGGGAAGATCCACGGGAGATCGCCCGGACGCAGACCCTGTTCGACATCTTCCTGCGCTTCTGGCTCCCCGCATCGGCCAAGCCCGCTGCACTCGACCCGCTGACCGCGACGCTCGAGCCCCTGCGGGAGGACTTCGAGCGCTGCCTGGGCCGGGGAGACCTCGAGTACGCCTTCTACGCCCTCAACGCCCTGCTCGAGCGCCAGCTCTTCCTCGGCCTGCCCCTCGACGACACAGACCGCACCGTGCGCGCCGCCCGCCAGGCCCTGACCCGCGCCGGCCAGCCGCGACCGGACGCCCTGCTCGCCCGGGCCCGCCGCCTGCTCGAGACGCTGGTCGGAGCGCCCGACGAGCCCGGGGAGGCGGGGCCGCGCACGTCATCCGGCCGCATCCCGGCGCGGGCGAGCCCCTCGCTGCGCCCCGGCTTCGATGAGCGCCTGTGCGCGCTGTTGTTCCCCGACCAGGAGCCCGC
Source organism: bacterium (assembly GCA_030428695.1). Next base: position 3,969 of record JAUIEM010000268.1, on the reverse strand, counting down.
GCCGTCCAGCTCCACTCCGCCTTCCCTGCCCGGCTTCGACTGCCTGCTCGAGCTCGCCATCGGGCGGGACACCCCCGCCGAGCGCCGCGCGGCCCTCGCCCGCGGCCAGCGCCTCCTCGACCGGGTCGCGCGCTGCCGGGCGCAGGCGCCGGCCCGATTCGGCGGCCTCCACCTGCTGCTCGGCGCCTCGCTGGCGGCGCTCGAGGGCGACGAGGCGCGCGCGCGGCTCGGCTTCGACCGGGCGATCGACGAGGCCCGGGCGAGCCATCACGTGCTGTGCGAGGCGCTCGCCTTCGAACGCGCCGGGCGGATGTTCGCGGCCCGCGGCCGGGGACATCTGACCGGCCACTACCTCGCCGAGGCCCGGGACGCGTACCGGCGTTGGGGGGCCGAGGCCAAGGTGCGGGAGCTCGAGGAGCGCTTCGGGACCCTGCTGCGGCCGGTATGGGAGCCAACCGTGGAGCCCGGGACGGGGAGCATGGGCCGCTCCCAGCGGCTGCTCGACATCCCGAGCGTGCTGTCGGCCTCGCAGGCCCTGTCCGGCGAGCTCGAGCTCGGGCGGCTGCTCGAGCGCCTGCTCGGGATCGTGCTCGAGAACGCCGGCGCGCAGCGCGCCTGCCTCGTGCTCGCCGAGCAGGGCGGTCTTCGCATCGAGGCGGCAGGGGAGCTCGACACCATCCGCACCGTGCCCGGGGTCGCGGTCGACGCGACCTTCGAGGGCCGGCAGCTGGTCCCGCCGGACATCGTCGGGCTGGTGTTCAAGAGCGGGGAGAGCTTCGTCTGCGCCGACGCGATGCGCGACCGGCAGCTCTCCGACAGCGCGTACATCACCGCGCATCGGCCGCGCTCCATCCTGTGCGCGCCGCTCAGCCACCAGGGCCGCACGCTCGGCATCGTCTACCTCGAGAACAACCTGACGCCGGGCAGCTTCACCGCGGAGCGCGTGCAGATGGTGCGGCTGATCGCGACGCAGGCCGCGATCTCGATCACCAACGCCCGCGCCATCGCTGCGCGCGCCGAGCGCGACCGCATGCGCATGGAGAACGAGTTCCTCGAGAAGCAGGCGCGCGCGCTCGAGAAGAGCGAGGCCCGCTTCCGCCGCCTGTCCCAGGCCGCCTTCGAGGGCATCGTCGTGCTCGAGGACGGGCAGATCGTCGACGCCAACCCTGCCTTCACCCGCATCTGCGCCGCGCGGCGCGAAGAGCTGGTCGGACGCCCGCTGCTCGAGCTGATCGCCGCGCCTTCCCGCGGGCTGGTCGAGAGCCGCCTCGCCGACCGCGCGGGAGAGCCCTTCGAGTTCGTCGGCCTGCGCCGCGACGAGAGCCGCTACGTCGGGGAGATGCGCACGCGCCGCTTGCAGGACGAAGGACGCGAGCTCGGCGTCGTCGCCATCCGCGACGTGACGGACAGCAAGCGCATGGAGCGCGAGCTGCGCGAAGCGAAGGAGGCCGCCGAGCAGGCGACCCACGCCAAGAGCACCTTCCTCGCCCACATGAGCCACGAGATCCGCACGCCGATGCACGGTGTGCTCGGCATGGCCGAGCTCCTGCTCCGCGCCGGCCTCGATGAGAAACCGAGCGGCTACGTCGAGGCGATCCGGCGCTCTGCGGATGCCCTCCTGCGCGTGATCGACGACATCCTCGACTTCTCGAAGATCGAGGCGGGCCGGCTCGAGCTCGAGGAGACGCCGGTCGACCTGTCCGGCCTGTTCGAGGACATCGTCGAGCTGCTGCGCTTCGCCGCGGAGAACAAGCGGGTCGCGCTGCGCGTCGAGATGGCGGCGGATGTGCCGCGCGTCGTCCTCGCCGACCCGGTCCGCCTGCGCCAGGTGCTCGTCAACCTCGTCGGCAACGCGGTCAAGTTCACCGACGCCGGCGAGGTCGTGCTCGCCGCCCGCTGCATCGCGCGCACCGACAGCGTCGTGCAGCTCGCGATCGACGTGCGGGATACCGGGATCGGGATCCCCGCCGGGCAGCTCTCCCGCATCTTCGACCAGTTCGCCCAGGCCGACATCTCGACCACGCGACGCCACGGCGGCACCGGGCTCGGCCTGTCGATCAGCCGGGGTCTGGTCGCGATGATGGGAGGAAGCATCGCCGTCCGCAGCACGGTCGGCGAGGGCTCGGTGTTCAGCCTGCAGGTCGCCTTCCGCGAAGCCTCCGCAGACGCGCTGGCCAGCGCGCCCCCTGCCGCACGCCGCGGCACCACCCTGCTGCCGCGCCTGGGGCTGAAGGTGCTGCTGGTCGAGGACAACCCGATCAACCTGATGGTCGCCCTCGGCTACCTCGAGGAGATGGCCTGCGAGGTCGAGATCGCCCGCCACGGGAGACACGCGCTGGAGCAATTGCGATCGCATCGCTACGATGTGGTGCTGATGGACATCGAGATGCCCGAGATGGACGGCTACGAGACCACGCGCCGCTTCCGCGCGGAGGAAGGTCCCACGCGCACCCGCATCGTCGCGATGACCGCAAAGTCGCGGGAAGAAGACCGCGAGCGCTACCTCGCGGCCGGCATGGACGACTTTCTCCCCAAGCCGATGCGTCCGGAGGCGATGGCCCGCGTCCTGTGCGGCGTCGCGGTCGGGCCTCCGGCCCGGGCCGAGCCCGCGCCGGACGAGCAGCCGGTGTTCGCGCCGGAGCGCGGCCTCGGCACCACCGGAGGCGACGTGCCGCGCCTGCGCCAGCTGGCGCGCCTGGTGCTCGAGGAGGGCGCCGGCCGGCTTCGGGAGCTCGACGCAGCCGACGCGGGCGACCGGCTCGACGAGCTGCGGCGGATCGTCCACACCCTGAAGGGCGACGCCGCCCACATCGGGGCCGAGCGGGTCCGCGCGCTCGCCCAGGGCCTCGAGCGGGTGATCGACGACCGCGCCGCGCGCGCGGCGCTGGTTCCGCAGCTGCACGCCGCCTTCGCCGCGCTGCAGCACGCGGTCGCGCGCTGTGACTGGGCGCGGGTCGAGGAGGAAGCGCGATGAAGATCCTGGTCGCCGACGACTCGAGCGCGACCCGCTTCCTGCTCTCGGCCCTGGTCGCCGACTGGGGCTACACCGCCGTGCAGGCGCGTGACGGCGCGGAGGCCTGGGAGCTGCTGCGGGGCGAGCAGGCGCCGAAGCTGGCCCTGCTCGACTGGATGATGCCCGGCATGACCGGCCTGGAGGTCTGCGCGCGGCTCAAGGAGGAGGGGCTGCTGCCGCAGGTGTACACCATCCTCGTCACCAGCAAGACCGGCAAGCAGTCGATCGTCGCGGGCCTCGATGCGGGCGCGGACGACTTCCTCAGCAAGCCGGTCCAGGCCGAGGAGCTGCGCAGCCGGCTGGCGGCCGGGCGCCGCGTGCTGACCTCCCAGGCGGCCCTCGCCGAGCGCAACGAAGAGCTGCACGCGCTGTTCTCCGCCCTGCCCGACGCGGTCTGGTCGGTCGACGCCGACGGCCGCTGGACGCGCGCGAACGCGGTCGCGCTCGAGCTCTTCCAGCTGCAGGGCGTCCCCTACGAGGGGCGCAGCGCCGAGGAGCTCGGCGCGCTCCTGCCCGGGGTGCACGCGCACCCCACCGCGGCCCTCGCCGAGTGCCTGCGCCAGCTCTCGGCGAGCGACGAGCGGGCCTTCGCCGAGCGGGAGCTGGTGCGGGAAGAGCTCGAGACGCCGGCGACCGGGGCCGGGCGCCGGGTGATCGAGGTGATCAAGGCGCCGCTGTTCCACGCGGACGGACGGCGCCGCGGCCTGATCGCGATCGGCCGCGACATCACGGTCCGCAAACAGCTCGAGGAGCGTCTGCGCTCCGAGGCCCGCAGCGACGCCCTGACCGGCCTCGTCAACCGCGGGCACCTCGACCGCGAGATCGCGCGGGCCCTGTACACGCGGCGCCGCTACGAGCAGCCGGTGTCGCTGTGTCTGTGCGACATCGACCTGTTCAAGCGGGTCAACGACACCCACGGGCACGCCGTCGGCGACCAGGTGCTGGCGGCGTGCCCG
>JAUIEM010000267.1 GCA_030428695.1 bacterium | reverse complement strand
TCCGGCCGGCCGGGCTCAGGACTCGCGCAGCGCTTCCCAGGCGTGCTCGCCGAAGCGTCGCTGGCGCCAGCCCTGCCAGCCGGGGATGGAGGCGAGGTCGCGGCGGCGCTGGGGGCGGGCCCGGACCATCTCCTTGGCAACCCGCTTGGTGATCACCAGCTCGCTGGCGATGCCCTGGGCGGATGCGGCCTCGCGCAGCACCTTCGCCAGCCGGTCGGCGCGGTCGCGCTCGGCCGGCTGCAGGCGCCGTTTGCGGGCGGCGAAGCGCGGCTGCGCGATCGCAGGTGCCCCGTCGAGGGCCGCCTGCAGGCCCCGCCGCACGCGGCCGGCCTCTGCGCCGCTGAGCTGGGGGAAACGCGCCTCGTCCAGGCCATTCCCGCCCTGGGCCCAACCGACCAGGCGGCGGTCATCCCCGAGCCAAGGGACCGGGCGGTCGAGCTGCTGGGCGAGCTCTTCCCGGGCCCGGGCGAGCTCCTGCAAGCGCACCAGCGAGCGGCCGCGCAGGCTGCGCCAGGCCTTGACCTTGCGCCAGGCGTCCGGAGCCTCGACGCGCCACAGCTTCGGGTCGAGCAGGCGTTCGCATTCCTCCGCCAGGCACTCGGCCCAGCCGCCGGCGTCCAGCCGTGCCTCGAGCACCCGCGCCATCGGCAGCAGGAAGCGGACGTCGTCGACCGCGTAGCGCAGCTGCTTCGGGCGCAGGGGCCGCCGCCGCCAATCGGTGCGGGTCGCGCCCTTGGCGAGGGCGACGCCGCACAGGTCCTCGACGAGGTTCGCGTAGGAGACGTGGTGCGGCCAGCCGCAGAAGCCCGCGGCGAGCTGGGTGTCGAAGAGCCGCGCCGGCAGGGGCAGGCCCGTGCAGTCGAGCACCTCGAGGTCGCCCTTGGCGGCGTGCAGGACCCAGGTCCGCGCGGGGTCGGCGAGCAGGGCCGCGAACGGCTCCAGGTCCCCGACCTGCTGCGGATCGAGCAGCGCGATCAGGCCGTCGCTGGCGACCTGGAGCAGGCAGACTTCGGGAGAGTAGAGGTGGTCGCGGAAGAACTCGGTGTCCAGCGCGATCCGGTCGGCGTCGGCGAGCTGCTCGCACACCCAGCGCAGGGCTGCGGGCGAGCGGGCGAGCAGCTCGGGGAGCGGGTCCTCGGCCATGCTACCTCCGGGGGTGCGGGGAACGGGAGCCCGGGGAGCCCCCGGACGGGTCGACGAGCCGGACCGGCCAGGCTTCTAGAAGCTTGGCCCGAAAGCCGCGTGGCGAGGTTTCGGGCCACGCTTCTAGCCTTCCGGTGCCTGGATCTTCTCGCCGACCAGCGCGCCGGCGAGGGCGAGCAGGAAGGAGAAGATGCTCGAGCAGGCGATGCAGGGGAAGTTCAGCCCGCCCTCGAGCTGGTAGCGGATCACCTCCCACACGCCGAGCAGGATCACGGTGACCACCGCGGCCAGGGCGGGCTCGACGAACGTGCGCCCGGGGGAGCGCCAGGCGACGATCAGCCCGCCGAGGAAGTAGCAGAAGGGGGCGAGCACCATGTAGGCGAGGATGAAGGCGACGCCCGCGCTGAACGCATCCCCCATCTCCCCCATGCCCTGCTCGATCTCTTCGCCGAGCACCCGGGCCTGCAGCTCGCCGAGCTCTCTCTGGGTCTCCTGGGTCGCGGCGGAGAGCTCCTGGACCTTGAGCTCGAGGGCGTCGAGCTCGGCCTCGAGCTCGGCCTTGGCGACCGGGTCGTCCTCGGGCCGGGTCTCGAGCTGGCGCAGGTCGAGCTGCTTCTCGTCGCGGTCGTTGCGGGCCGCGACGAGCTGGCCGCGCTGGGCATCGAGCTGGGTCTCGAGCTCCTCGATGCGCGCCTCATCCTCGGGCTCGAGGGTGCCGGCGCCGTGGGCCTCGTCGCTGCCGCGCACCGCGAGCTCGACGTAGACCTGCACGCAGCCGCGCATGCAGAGCATCACCATCAGCCCGATCGCGAACCACATCAGGTTGAAGGAGGCCTTCGGCCGCTCCTTGGGCGGGCCGCCCGGGCCCTGCGGGTAGCCGCCCGGGTGGCCCTGCGGGGGATAGCCGCCCTGGGGGTGTCCCTGTGGGGGGTAGCCGCCCTGGGGGTTTCCCTGTGGGGGGTAGCCGCCCTGGGGATGGCCCTGTTGCGGGTAGCCGCCCTGGGGGTGTCCCTGTGGGGGGTAGCCGCCTTGAGGGTGTCCCTGTGGGGGGTAGCCGCCCTGGGGATGGCCCTGTTGCGGGTAGCCTCGCTGCGGGTAGCCCTGGGGCTGTCCTTGCGGGTAGCCCGGCTGGCCCTGCGGATAGCCGCCCGGCTGGCCCTGCGGATGGCCCTGGGGCGGGTAACCCTGGCCTGGTGGATAGCCCGTCATCGCATCCCCCGGAGTCTCGGTACGAACCCATTCAATGCGCCGGGCGTGCGCCTGTCAAACCGGTGTGCGGGACCGCGCCCGGAGCGCCTCTTTGGTCGTTGGCGCCGTCGCGCGGAAGCACTCCGGGTCGGCCGCCGTCTCCCGCCCTCGTGCGGCGGTGCGGATGCTTACCGTAGCGGGCGGGCGCTGGCCGCGACGCGGCGGGCCTCGTCGTGGAAGCCGAGGCCGTCGAAGCGGACGACCGTGACGTCGAGCAGGGCGCCGCCGCGGGCGAGCCGCACCCGGTCCTCGAACATGTCGCCGCTCTGGAAGGTGCGCTGCACGCCGTGGTAGCCCGGGCCGCTGAAGCGCATCGGCGCGCCGACCTCCTCGAGCTCGAGCTCCGGGGCGGTCGCGAAGCGTTCGAGTCGGGCCTCGACGGGGAACTCCTCGGAGGGCAGCGCCGGGGCGTGGGCGATGTAGGCGACCAGCGGGTCGTACTGTTCGGAGCCGAGGATCACCAGCCCGCGCGCTTCACCGTCCTCGCGGACGCGCAGCCCGGGCAGCGCGTCGACCTCCAGGCCGAGCGCCTCGAGCCGGTAGGGGACGCGCGCGGGCGCGGCGTGGAGCTGCCAGAGCGCGGCCCCGGGCAGGAAGGCGAGCAGCGGCCCGGTGAGCAGCAGCGCGAGCAACAGCACGGCCGCGCCGCGCAGGCCGAGGGAGGTCGGGATCGCGGCGCGCTCCGCGTCGATCTTCCCGCCCTCGCGCCGGCCGAGTGGCGCCAGCCCCCGGGTCAGGACGCCGGACAGCATCACCAGGGCGCCGGTCGCGCCGCCGGCGAAGTGGGCCCACATATCGACGAAGGGCAGGAAGGAGATGGCTATGTTGATCACGGTGTTGGTGCGCGCGGCGGCCCGCGCTCCGGGGACCAGGGCCCGCGGCAGGAGCCCGCGGTCGCGGTAGGCGAGCACCGCGTGGGCCCCGAGCAGCCCCCAGATCGCGCCGGAGGCGCCGACGCTCATGATCTCGCCGAGAAACAGCGACGAACCGAGGCTGCCGCCGATCGCGGCCAGCACGTACAGGCACAGGAACCGGGACGGGCCGACGATGCGCTCGAGGAAGCTGCCGAGCAGGTACAGCACGTAGCCGTTCATCAGCAGGTGGATCCAGCCCGCGTGCAGGAAGGTACACGACAACAGCCGCCACCACTCGCCCTGCTCGACCACCCGCGCCGGGATCAGGGCCCCGGCGCGGCCGAGCACCGGCGCCAGGATCGCGCCCCGGCCGAGGGCGAGCACGACCAGGAAGATCAGCGCGTTCAGCGCGAGCAGGCCGATGGTCGCCCACGGCCGCCGGCTCCGGATCACATCGACCCAGATGCCGTACTCCCGCTGTTCTGCCTCGAGCTCGGCCGCCAGGCTCGCGCCGCGGGCGAGCAGGGTGCGCCAGTCGGGCTCCTCGTCCGGCAGCGGCTGCAGGCAGCGGGCGGCGGCCTCGCTGTCGAACAGCTTCCCGAGCACCGCGCAGGACGCCTGCTGCAGGGCCCCGCGCTCGTCGAGGTGGGCGATACCGAGGCGGCGGCGGTAGAAGGGCCGGTGGCGGCGCAGCGCCTCCCAGGATTCCGCCCGACCGCCGACCAGCAGGAGGTCGATGCGCTCGCGCCTCGACAGCTCGGCGAGCTTCTTCAGCCGCGCGTCGAGCGCTTCGGGGGAGGAAGGCACGGCGCGGAGGACCGCGACCAGCGTCTTCCTGCCCAGGCGGCCTTTGTGCCCGAGCAGGGCTCCGTGCGGGGACAGGCTGAGCACGTCGAGGTCGGCGCCGCCACGCGCGACCAGCGTCAGCACCGCGCGCTCGTACAGCCCCGGCTCCGGACCCTGCTCCATATGTCTCCTCCCCGACTTCCACCGTGCGACCCCGCAGTCTAACGCGCGCCGGGAGCCAGGAGAAGGCCCGACCGCGGTCGGCCGGCCGGAGGCGCGGCGGATCCTCCGGCTGGACAGGAGGCGCGGGAGCTCTCACAGTGATCCCGTTGATTCGAACGGTGACGATGGAGGAGCTTCCGATGATCCGCATCCGCGCCCTGTCCGCAGCGCCTCGGGCCGACGACGGAAGGCGCGTCCTGATCACCCGCTACCGTCCGCGTTTCGTACGCAAGGGCGAGGAGAGCTGGGCAGAGTGGGACAAGCGCCTCGCCCCGAGCGTCGCCCTGCTCGACGCCGCCTTCGGCAAGCGCCGGGAGGGTGGAAGGGTCGTCGCCCGTGGGCTGCCGCCCCTGCCCTGGGAGGAGTTCGCCGCCCGCTACCGCGAGGAGATGCAGGCGCCGCCCGCTACGGCGGCCCTCGCCGCCCTCCGCGACCGCAGCGTCGCGGGGGAGACCCTCACGTTACTGTGCTACTGCGCCGACGAGGAGCGCTGCCACCGTTCGCTCGCGCGTGACCTGCTGCTCGAGGGGTAGCGCTCACGCTCCATCGCCGGTCCAGCGCCGCCGCGCGAGGGACTTCAGCCGCGCGGCCAGCCCGCGCAGTGGGTCCTCGTCCCGCACCGCGAGCAGCTCGGCGATCTTCCCTTCGACCGCCGCCCGGGCCTCGTCGCGCAGCTCCCTGCAGGCCTCGATGTCGTCCTCGCGGCCCGCCCAGCGGCGCGTGTCGATGGCCGGGGCGAAGGCGAAGTAGAAGCGCTCGGGGCGGGGCAGGGGGGTCGGGCCGAGGCCGCGGCAGATCGGCAGCAGCACGTCCGCCCGCAGGTCGAGGGCACGGATCGCCGGGCCGAGCGGCGAGGCGAGGAGCTGGTCGGCGTCGACCAGGATGTCGAGCGCCTCCTCGGCGCCGATGGAGGCGAAGGGGACGAGCGGACAGCGGTGTTTGATCGCCATCTTCGCGAAGCCGAGGCGCTCCTTCCAGATCAGCTTGTAGCGCTCGCCGTGGCGCTTGGCGACCTCACGACCGCCGCCGGGGAAGACCGCGACCGCCTCGCCCGCGTCGAGCAGCCGGCTGCAGTTCTCCCGGGTGCCGTCGACGACCCCGTAGCGTTCGAGGAAGCTCCCCCAGAAGGGCAGCTTGAAGTGGATGTGGTCGCCGAGGAAGCGCAGGTAGACGTCCTTCTCCCGGTACAGCTCCAGCCACAGGAGCGGCGGATCGAAGACGCCGTAGAGGGTGTGGTTGCCGACGAACAGGGCGGGGCCGGCGCGCGGCACGTGCTCGAGGCCGAAGAAGCGGGGGCTGGTCAGGAAACGCCAGGCGAGCAGGGGCTTGAGCTGCGTCTCCAGGGCGGACAGAGGCGGACGGGCGAAGTCGGGCATCGGGGCCTCGGGCGGCGACGGGTCGGGCATTGTAGCGGCGCACGGGGCGCGGTCCAGCTTCGCGGCTCGACGTCAGGGCTGGCGCACCTGGCGCCAGACCAGCACGCCGAACAGGAGGAGCAGCGAGCCGACGACCAGCAGCTCCTCGGCTTGCGGGGGAGGCGGCGGCGGAAGCTCGGGAGGGCCGGCCGCCGCGGCGACCGGGTCGAGGGTCGGCGTCGTCAGCTCGACGGCGCTGGAGTCCTGGCCGAGGAGGACGTAGATCAGGCCGAGCTCCGTGGACTTCGCCGATTCGAACTCGAAGGAGTACTCCTTCCACTCCGGCTCGAGCTCCAGCTTCCTGTGCAGGCCGAGATGGGTCCGTCTGCCCGTCGCCTTGCCGACGCCGATCACCACCTCCCGGGGCCTGTCGGCGCGCGCGGCGAAGCGCAGGAAGTAGCGCCGCTGGCGGGCCAGGCGATGCGGAGCGTGCACGACCTGCAGGGTCCACGGCGCCGAGCCGACGCCCTCCGGCACGATGCGGACCGCGTCCTCGTCGAGGAGCTCGAGCCGTGCCGGCACCCTCGTCCCCGGCTGCAGCGCCCAGGCGGGACCGTCCTGGGCCGGCAGGGCCGCGGCGAGCGCGCAGACGAGGACCAGCGCGCGTCCGCTCAAGCGATCGCCTCGAGGGCGAAGATCTCGACCTCGACCCCCGGGGAGAAGTGGACGCAGGCGGGCTCCCCGAAGGCGGGCAGCCCGGCCGCCTGGCCCAGGTCGGTAGACAGCGCATCGAGGTGGGCGGCGTGGGCGGGGTAGGGGGCGTGGTGGACCTGCCCGCGCAGGATCGTCCCCTTGCGCTCGACGAACAACAGGTAGCGCTCGAGCAGGAAGAACTCCAGGCTGCCCGGCTCCGAGCTCCCGAGCGCCTCCCCGACCGTCCAGCGCGCCTCGAGCCCGACCCCGTCGCGGCGCCGGCTCTCGTACTCGAAGCGGGTGTCCGGCGGGCGCGAGAGGGTGCGCGCCCAGGCGTCGCCGGGCTCGCAGAGCACGCTCATGTTCGCGTGGAAGTAGGGCAGGCCCCAGCCGAGGCGGGCGGCCTTGACCGCCAGCCAGGAGGCGGCGTCGAGGGAGAAGAAGTACACCCCCGGCTCGCCCTTGCAGGTCACGTAGGTGCGCAAGTTCGTCTCGAGGAAGTTGAACGCGAACGGGCGCGGCAGCCACCAGGGTCGCACGTCGTTCATCCGGAAGGGCACGAGCCCGACCAGCATGCGCCCCTCGAAGAGGTCGGGCTCGAGGCCGTCCGGGAGCTTCTCCCGCACCGCTTCGACCGGCACCTCCCAGTGCACGAACAACAGGTCGCGCCAGGTCTGGTGGCCGGCGAGCCGGCGCGCCGGGCGGCGGGTCGGCGCGAGCCGATCGATCCGGACCTCGCGCGCGGCGTCTTCGGGCATCGGCGGACCTCCGAGGGTTGCGCGCATTCTAGCGCAGCCATCCCTCCACTGCGAGTGGAGGCCTCGTCGGCCCATCCCTCCACTGGCGGTGGAGGGCTGCCCGGAGCACTCGCGCGGGCACTTCCCCCCGAGGCTCCTGGGAAGGCGGTCTGAGGAGTTTCGGAGCCTTTTCGGCACGGTCCTTGCTCCCTTCTCTCCCGACAACAGCACAAGGAGTGACACCATGCGCCTGCCCAGCCTCACGACCCCCGTCGAGACCACCGACCCCCGCGCCGCGCTGCGCCTCAAGACCGGCCTGCGTTCCGGCGGGTTCCGCTTCGGCGGCAGCTTCCTCTCCCAGAACCAGCACTACCTCAACGCGGACGAGAGCTTCGACGTCTGATCCCCCGCTCCGGGCTTCGCCCGACGCACGCCGCGCCCGGTCGACCGGGCGCGGCGTGTGCGATGCTGCGAACACCAGGCGCGGCGCGGCTCCGGAGCCCTCCTACCGTCCCGAGCCGACCGACGTCGCGACGAAGTCCTCGCGGCGCACGACGAACTGGCGGAAGTCCTCGCCGAACACCGCCTCGACCAGCTCGCCCTCCTCGCGCTTGTGCTGGGCGAGGGAGCCGGAGGCCGGCACCGCCCGCGAGTCGCGCCCCGCATAGACGGCGGGCACATCGGGCCCGACGCTGCGCCGGAAGCGGTGGGAGAGGTTGCGCCAGGCGCCCATGTTGCGCGGCTCCTCCTGTACCCACACCAGCTCTTTGATGCCGGGATAGCGCGCGAGGCAGGCGCGCATCGCCTCCATCGGGTAGGGGTACAGCTGCTCGAGGCGGACGATCGCGACGTCCGTGCGGTCCTTCTCCCGCCGCGCCTCGAGCAGCGGGTAGAAGATCTTGCCCGAGCACAACAGCACGCGCGTGACCCCGGCCGCCGCATCCTCGTCGAGGTCGGGGTCGTCGAGCACCGGCTCGAAGCCGCCCTGCTCGAAGTCCTCGAGGGGCGAGACCGCCAGCGGGTGGCGCAGCAGGCTCTTCGGGGCCATCACCACCAGCGGCTTGCGGAAGGCGCGGTGCAGCTGGCGGCGGAGGGCGTGGAAGAACTGCGCCGGGGTCGTCAGGTTGCAGATCTGCAGGTTGCTCTCGCCACACAGCTCGAGGAAACGCTCGAGCCGCGCGCTGGAGTGCTCCGGACCCTGGCCTTCCTGGCCGTGGGGCAGCAGCATCACCAGGCCGGACATGCGCCCCCACTTGTACTCGGCGCTCGCGATCAGCTGGTCGATGATGATCTGGGCGCCGTTCGCGAAGTCGCCGAACTGGGCCTCCCAGATCACCAGCTGCCAGGGGTCGCTGGTCGAGTAGCCGTACTCGAAGCCGAGCACCGCCTCCTCGGACAGGGGGCTGTTGATCACCTCGAAGCAGGCCTGCTCCCCGGCGACATGGTCGAGCGGAATATAGCGCTCACCGGACTGCATGTCGGTGTAGATCGCGTGCCGGTGGCTGAAGGTGCCGCGACCGGCGTCCTGGCCGGAGAGGCGCACGCGCCGGTCTTCGAGCAGCAGGCTGCCGATCGCGAGGGCCTCGCCGCAGCCCCAGTCGACGACGCGGTCTTCGAGCACCTGCGCGACGCGCTTCCGCATCAGCTTCTCGAGGCGCCGATGCCAGTGGAAGCCCTCGGGCACGACCAGCAGCGCCCGGGCGATCGCCTCGAGCTGCTCGCGGGGCACCGCGGTCTCGGCGGACCAGTCTTCGCCGGCCGGGCCGAGCCCGGTCCAGCGCCCGCCGAAGATCTGGGTGACCTGCTCGGGCATGCGCCGGGCGGTGCGCTGGGCCTCGCGCATGCGGTGCTTGTACTCATCCTCGTAGGCCCGCACCCTGTCGGCCTGGACGACCCCGGCCAGGCCGAGCTTGTGCGCGTAGATGCGCGAGACCGCGTCGTGCCCGTCGATCAGCCCGGCCATCAGCGGCTGGGTGAAGCTCGCGTCGTCCTGCTCGTTGTGGCCGTGGCGGCGGAAGCAGACGAGGTCGATGACGACGTCCTTGGCGAACTTCTGGCGGAAGGCGAGGGCGAGCCGGGTGACGAGCACGACCAGCTCGGGGTGGTCGGCGTTGACGTGGAAGATCGGGGCGCCGGCGAGCTTGGCGATCTCGGTCGGGTAGCGGGTCGAGCGCGACTCGTGGGGCTCGGCGGTGAAGCCGATCTGGTTGTTGACGATCACGTGCACGGTGCCGCCGGTCGCGTAGCCCTCGAGCCCGGCGAGGGTCAGGGTCTCGGCGACCACGCCCTGGCCGGCGAAGGCCGCATCGCCGTGGATCAGCACCGGCACGACCCGCTCCTTGCCGTGCTCCCCGAGGTTGGACTGCTTCGCCCGGCAGATGCCCTCGACGACCGGGTTGACGGTCTCGAGGTGGCTCGGGTTGAAGGCCATCGACAGGTGCACCTTGCGCCCGTAGGAGCCGTAGTCGGCCGAGTAGCCGAGGTGGTACTTGACGTCGCCGTAGCCCTGCACCTCCGAGGCCATCGGCCGGCCCTCGAACTCGGCGAGGATGTACTCGAGGGGCTTCTCCATCACGTGGGTCATCACGTTGAGCCGGCCGCGGTGCGCCATGCCGATCACGATGTCGTTGACCCGGTACTCGAGGGACTCCTGGACCAGGGTCTGCAGCAACGTGATCAGGGTGGTGCCGCCCTCGAGGGAGAAGCGCTTCGAGCCCGGGTAGAGCCGCTGCAGGGTCTCCTCGAAGGTGTCGGCGGCGATCAGGTTGCGCAGCACCTCGAGCTTCTCCTGGCGGCTGAGCTTCGGCCGGTTCCGCGCCGGCTCCATGCGCTCTTCCAGCCAGTCGCGCTCGGCCTTGTCGGGCAGCTCGACGTACTCGACGCCGAGGGGCCCGCAGTAGGTCTCGCGCAGCGCCTCGATGGTCTCGCGCAGGGTCGTGCGGCCCTGGAATCCCCGGTAGCTCGGGCACTGCACCAGGCGGTCCTGGTCGGCCTGCTCGAAGCCGAACTGCTCGAGCTCGAGGTAGGGGTGGTGGCGCTCGCTGCGGCCGAGGGGGTCGATGTCCGCGATCAGGTGGCCGAAGGTGCGGAAGGTCTGCACCAGGCCGTAGACCGGCAGCCCCGACCGCGCGACATGGTTCGGGGTGAAACCCGGCGCCGCGGGCGGCCGGGCGCGTTCGACCTCCGATTGCTCCGAGGCGCGGAACAGCTCGGCCCACTCCGGGTCGACCGAGGAGGGGTCGGCGCAGAACTCGGCGTACATCGCGTCGAGGTAGGCCGGGCTGAGCAGCAGGGGATCGCAGGGATGCATCGGGACCTCCGTGGCGTCGGGCGCGGCCACTGTATCCCGTCATCCGGGGGGGGACAAGCGCTTGGCCCGTCCGGTCAGGCGGGGAGGATACCGGCCCGCGCTATCACGTCAGGGGCGGAATGCGGTACAGTGGCACATCCCGGGCGCGGGGCCGGTCCGGTGGAAGAACGACCCACGCGCGCTCCGGATCGGACCGGGGCGCGCGGGCATCACCGCGGGATGTTGAGCTGGCGCTCGAGCTGGATCAGCCCGGCCTCGTCGATGCCGAACTCGATGCGCACCTTGTTGTAGGCGACGAAGCTGCCGAAGGTGCCGAGCATCACGCGCGGGCGGACGAGGTTCTCGATCTCGTCCTCGGCCAGGGTCTTCGCCTTCGAGCGCCGCACGTCCTCGAGGGTCACGGTGGTCTCGTCGCCCTCGACCTCGGTGCGCAGGCGCACGGTGCGGGCGTCGTCGGCCAGCTTCCGGTCGCCCTCATCGAGCAGCTCGTAGGTGAAGTTGCGCTCCCAGACCAGGGCGTGCTTGGCTTCCTCGCTGTGCGGCAGGTAGGTCTCGAGGAACTCCTCGAGCCAGCGCATGTTGCGGACGCCGGGGTCGACCGGCGGCAGCTGGAACTCCTCGACCGCCCACAGCACCCGCCCGCCGCTGGCCAGCCCGACCGCGAAGTTGTGTCCGTCGAGGCTCTGCATCTCCGCCTCGACGGCGAGCGGCGCGACCAGCGGCAGGTCGCGCCACTGCAGCCGCGACCACTCCTTGCCGAAGAGCAGCACGTCGCGTTTGACCGCGATGGTCTCCCAGGCGTCGAGCTCCTTCAGCTCCTCGGGCAGGGGCTGGTCCCAGCGCAGGCGCTCCATGCGGTCGGCCCCGGGCGGGGTCTGGACGGTCCAGTCGGCCCGCTCGGCCGCGTCTTCGAAGGCGTAGCTGACCGCGAAGCGGCCCTCTTCCTCCAGGGCTTCGACCTCGCCGGCCAGCATCAGCTCGAGCGCATGGAGGATGCGCTCCTGCACGGTCTTCTCCGGCTCGGCCGGCGGCTCGGGCTGTTCCTCCACGACGGCGGGGGGCTCCGGCTCGGGCTCGGGGGCGGGCGTGTCGACGCGGGCCTGCTCGGCGATCAGCCAGGCCTGGGCCCGGGTGACCTCGGAGTCGATGTCCGCGGCGCGGAAGATGTCCGTGTCGCGGTAGCCCTCGAGCGCGGCGAGCAGCTGCCAGCGCGTGTCGCGGTCGGTGGCCGCGAAGGCGCCCGCGATCAGGCGGGCCGCCTCGGCCTCGTAGCAGAGCTCGACCCAGTCCCACAGCGCCTCGTCGGCGCGGGGATCGACCAGCGTGCGGGTGCCGCGAGCGTCGTGCAAGGCCCGCAGGCGGAGCGGCTCGAAGCCCGGCTCGGCCCAGCGCAGCTGCTCGTCGAAGGCGAGCTCGGCGAAGGCGACGGTGGTCGAGTCGAAGGCGAGCTCGCCCGCGATCGAGCCCTGCAGCACGCCGGTCTGCTCGGTGCCGTCGCGCAGCTGCAGGGACACGGGTCCGCCGACCCGCCCAGCGAGCGCGGCGAGGCCGGCGTCGGCGAAGCCCTGCAGGGCGGCGACGAAGGTCTTGTCGCCCGCGAGCAGCGGCCCGTCCTCCGCGCTCTCGAAGCCGTCGAGAACGGCCTGCATCGAGGCGGCGCCGCCCTTCCAGTAGGCGTCGTACAGCTCGGGGCGCGTGCCGCTCCAGGCCTCGTCGAGGGTCAGCGCGTGTGCTTCCCGCGCCATCGCCTTCCAGGCGGCGACCGCCCCGGCGGAGAGCGCGGGGTCGAGGGCCTCGAGCTCCGCGATCAGCGCCTCGACGTCGGCGAGGGCGCCGCGCTCGGCGGCGTCCTGGATGTCGGCGCGCAGGCTGCGCACCCGCTCTTCGCGCTCCCTCCGGACCCGCGCCTCTTCGGCGGCCTGGGCCTCCGCCTCGAGCCGCGCCCGCTCCGCCTCTTCCGCCGCCACCCGCGCGCTCTCCGCGGCGGCCTCGGCGGCGGCGGTGTCCGGCGCCGGGGGGTCGTCGCGCAGGCCGAGGCCGATGCCGAGGCCGATGGCGAGCATGCAGACCAGGGCCGCGACCATGCCGATGACGGGGGTCGCGCTCGCCGCGGGCCGGGCCGCGCGTCGGGGCCGACGCGAGCCGCGCCGGGGGCCGGCCGCCGCGGCCTTGCGGGCGATGGAGGGCGGAGCCGCCCGGGTGCGCGCGGGCCGCGGCTCCTTGCCGGTGTTGACCAGGTGCAGGTTGGCGAGCAGCTCGGAGGCGTCGGCGTAGCGCTTGCCGGGGTCCTTGTCGAGGCAGCCCCGCAACAGCTCGACCAGCCCGTGGGTGACGACCTCGCCCTCCGGCTGCGAGGGAGACTCCGGCGTCAGGGGCGGGAAGCTCGCCGGCGTGTGCAGCACCTGCTGCAGGATCTCGAGCGGCGAGTCGCCCTGGAAGGGGGGCCGGCCGTACAGGGCATGGAACAGCGTCGCCCCGAGGGCGTAGACGTCCGCGGGCGGACCGGCGTTCTTGAAGTCGCGCGCCTGCTCGGGGGGCATGTACGACGGCGAGCCCATGCAGGTGCCGTCCATCGTCAGGCTGCCCTCGCTCTCGTCGAAGCGCTTGGCCAGGCCGAGGTCGGTCAGCTTGACCGAGCCGTCGCGGCCGATCATCACGTTGGCGGGCTTGATGTCGCGGTGCACGATCGCGTTCTTGTGGGCGTGCTCGAGGCCGGTCGCCAGCGCGATGCCGACCGAGAGCACCTCCATGATCAGCAGCGGGCGCATGCGGATGCGGCGCTCGAGGTCGATGCCGTCGATCAGCTCCATCACCAGATAGGGGCGGTCCTGGAAGCGGCCGACGTCGAAGACCTGCACGATGTTCGGGTGCGTGATCTGCGCGCAGGCCTTCGCCTCGCGCTCGAAGCGGGCGACGTAGATCTCGTCGTGGGCGAGGGAGGGGGCGAGGACCTTGATCGCGACGTCGCGGTCCATCAGCTCCTGTTTCGCGGCGTAGACCGCTCCCATGCCGCCGCGATGGAGCGGCCGCAGGAACCGGTAGCCCGGCACGTTCCACGTCGGCAGCGCCAGGCGCTTCTTCGGCGGCGGGGGGTGACCGGCGACCGGTGTGGGGTGGGCTCCCGCAGCTTCCGCTTCCATTCCGCATTCCTCCTCAGGCCGCATCGAGCAGCATACACCCCGGCGCAGAACTTGTCACAGACACTACGGCCGGAGCGCCGCGAGTGTTGGACGGAGTTTTCGCCGCGGCCGAGGAAGCGCTTCGGTCGCCGGATGTCCGGGGCGCTTGGTATGTCCTGCCACATCTGCTACGTTCTACGGGATCGCTGCGGGGGGCGGGTATGCCCGACACGGTCTCGGTGCTGCTGCTGGAGGACGACAACGTCCAGGCGCTGCGCATCCGCGCCTACCTCGAGAACGAGGCGGGAGCGCGCGCGATCACCTGCACGACCCTCCAAGAGGCGCTCGGGGTGCTGCTCGGCCCGCACGCGCTCGACGTGATCCTGACCGACCTGAACGTCCCGGACAGCCGCGGCCTCGACACCTTCAGCGCCCTGCGCACCGCCGCTCCGCAGCTGCCGATCGTGGTGTTGACCGGCGATGAGGA
>JAUIEM010000266.1 GCA_030428695.1 bacterium | reverse complement strand
GACGCCGTCGACCGGCGCGCCGTCCGCGTCGGCGCCGGCGGGTGCGCCTTCGCAGAGCCAGCCGCAGCAGCCGCCGGCGAGCCCCGCGCCGTCGCAGGCCAGTCCGTCGCCACAGGCCCAGCAGAGCCCGCAGCCGTCGTCGAGCGCCGGCGCGACCTCGGGCGGATCGGCGCCATCGACCGGCGCGCCGGGAGCGTCGGCGCCGTCGCAGAGCCAGCCGCAGCAGCCGCCGGCGGGTGCTCCTTCGCAGAGCCAGCCGCAGCAGCCGCCGGCGAGCCCCGCGCCGTCGCAGGCCAGTCCGTCGCCGCAGGCCCAGCAGAGCCCGCAGCCGTCGTCGAGCACCGGAGCGACCTCCGGGACGGCGCCGAGCAGCTCCGCGCCGTCGCAGGCCAGTCCGTCGCCGCAGGCCCAGCAGAGCCCGCAGCCCGGTGCTCCGGCCGGCAAGCAGGCCGCCCCGGCCCCGGCGCCGTCCAAGCCTCAGTCGCAGCCCGCCTCTCCGCCGAAGCAGGCGGCGCCCGCGCCGGAGCCGGCCAGGCCTGGAGAGCCGGCGAAGCCCGCCCCGGGCAGCACGCAGCAGAAGAGCGACGACGTGCCGGACGTCGCGAAGCAGGACGAGCAGCGCTCCGAGAAGGACGCGGACGTCCCGTCCGGCACGAAGCTGAAGTCCAACCCCGAAGAAGGGGCCAAGGACGAGAGCCGCGAGGAGCGCCGGGCCCGGCGTCGCGAGGAGCGGCGCAAGCGGATGGCGGAGAAGGAAGAAGATCCCGGTTCCAGCAAGACCACGGCGTCGTCCGACGACGACAGCGATCGCGACAAGCGCCGGGAAGAGCGTCGCCGGCAGCGTCGCCGTCGGCGGCAGAAGGATCTCGACGCCGACGCCTGAGCGCGCTCCGCACGTTCAGCCCGGTGAATCAAACGGGTTCAAACACACCGGCGCCCCCGCGGCGCCGGTGTGTTCGTTGTTGACCGGGCAGGCGGATCTCCGTGCCGGCGCGAGGCCCGGCCGATTTCGATCCGGAAAGCGCACTAGTGCTTGATGCGGGACGCGCAGAAACGCTACTCTTCTCTACCCGTCTGCCATGTCGAAGCTTCATTCCGGGGCCCCCGCGCCTCCGGTCCAGACCGACGATCGAGGTCCCGCCAGAAACCCTCTGCCCCGGTGAGCCATGCGCATCCAAGCGACCATGCCGATCAAGGACGAGAGCGAGTACCCTGCCCTGTTCGCTTTCATCCACCGTCTCGTCAAGGAGGAAGGCGTCAAGCAACGGTACGCGGTCAGCTCGTCGACGATCCAGATGATGACGGACATCGACGTCAGCGAAGACGGCCGCGAGGTCGGGCGCTCCTTCGCCGACGCGCCCTTCGACACGATGACCCTGCCCGAGCTGATCGACGAGCGGAACTACGCGACCGCGTCGCCCCTCGGCGTCGAGCTGACCTCGCCGAGCAAGAAGTGGATCAAGACCTGGTACCGGCGCTGGGCCGACTTCCTCGACCGGCCGCCGATCGCGACCTTCATGGTCACCGAAGAGGTCGACAAGCCCGAGACCTCGGGCTACGCCCGCCTGTTCCGCGCGATCCACTGGATGTTCAAGGTCGCGACCCTCGACGACGACAGCTACGTCCAGGTCGACTGGCGGCGCGAGGGCGCGAAACGCCGCCAGTGGAAGACGAACGAGAAGGTCAAGCCCTGCCCGAACTGCAAGGTCAAGCTCCCCGACAAGATGTGCGAGCGCATCGTCGCGTTCGTCGACCATCCGGCGAAGAGCATGCAGAACCTGCGCGTCGCCCTCGAGTACGGGTACCACACGGCGGCGATGCGGGTCGGCAAGTCGAAGGTCCACATCAAGACGACGAAGATCGGCGAGATCGACAGCGCTCTCGATCTCTGGGATGAGATCCAGGAGAAGCCCTGGGACATCGAGCCGCGAGACCTGGAAGGCCTCGGCAAGGCGCGCACCAAGCTGCGCACCGAGATCCGCTTCGACGAGCGGGGCGAGCTGAACGCGATCCTCGAGGTCGTGCACCGCCTGATCCTCGAGGAAGGCATCGAGGAGAACTACCAGGTCTTCAGCAGCGAGGGTCCCGTCGGCCGCGGTCGCGCCGGTGAAGAGGCCCACAACGTCGAGAAGCGCATCCGCTGGGCCCGGGGCCTGACCTTCGAGCTGCCTCCCCTGCGCAGCCTCGAGCGCAGCATCGGCCTGGCCGAGGGCAAGGTGACGCTCGCGAGCGCGGCGCCCGACTGGGACGCCGACTGGATCCAGACCTGGGTCGACAACTTCGAAGCCGCCCTGCGTCGGCCCCTGGCGGCCGACTTCGTCCAGGACCGCGAGGTGCAGCTCTACCCCGAGGTCAACTACTTCTTCCTCTTCAAGGGCCTCGCCTGGCTGATGCAGTTCAGGGGCGAGGCCAAGTCGCTGCGCTTCCTCCTGCGCAATCCCGACGAGCGCTATGATCTGCCCTTCTCGGGTCCGAACGAGCGCTGCGAGAGCACCGGGCTCGAGCTGCCCAAGGACCTGGCGGTCGACCTGGTCAACTGCGCCTTCCTCGACCGCTTCGTCCTCTTGTCCATCGACACGGGCGAGGCCGAGCTCGAGTTCCTCGTCGTCGAGCGCAAGGTCCGCGTCACCGGCTCGGACGCGGACTTCTGTCAGGAGGCGACGGCGGCCTGGGAAGAGATCGAGCGCAAGTCGATCGGCGACCCTTGAGCCCGGAGGAGCTGCGATGATGATGACCGGCGGGGTGCGCGTGATCTTCCAGGAGAAGAACCTCCTGTCGATGTTGACCTTCCTGCACGAGCTGCTGTGTGAAGAGGGGGAGAGCACGCGCTACTCGGTCTCGAGCGTCGAGGCCTACGGGGAAGAGGACTTCGACGCGAAGACGCCCGCCGCCGAGGTCCACAAAGGCTCCGACTGGTTCGGCGACTTCAGCCTGCCCGACCTGAAGTCCGGCAACGTCGTCAGCGCCGACGCCTCCACCGGCCTCGAGCTGCGCGCCGAAGATCACGGCTGGATCCGCGCCCAGCTCGAGCGCTGGTCGCGCATCACGGGAGAGAGCCCGCCGCGTGTGCTGTTCCGCAGCAAGAAGCGCATCGCGAAGCTCGCGCCGCTGAGCTACACGGCGGTGTTCCGCTGCCTGGCCTGGCTGTTCGGCAGCGCGCAGGAGCCCGATCCCTCGGCCTGCCTGAAGGCGGTGTGGAGCGACGGCAGCGCGACGAGCACCTTCTCGCACAGCTTCCCCGCCCCGACCCTGCACACCTGTCCGGATTGCCGCACCGAGCAGCCGCGCTGGATCCACCAGGCGCTGCTCCGCGCGCTGAAGGTCGTGCCGTCGGCCCTCGCGCGGCTCGAGCTCGACTACCGGGCGACGCCGACGCAGTCCTTCATCATCCGGCCGAGCAAGGGGGAGCTCAGCGTCGCGCTGCCCGCGCTCGACCAGCTCGAGACGGTGTTCGCCCTGTGGGACGAGGTCGTCGCCAGCCCCTGGGACGTCGACCCCGCCGCGCTGCCGGCGCCCGCGGCGGTCCGCGTCGAGGCAGGCGCGGCGCGCATCCCGCTGCGCGGCTACGAGGGAGCGAGCTACCGGCTCGTGTTCAAGGCCCTCGCGTGGCTGCACGGGCAGGCGCCCGGTTCGGAGATCGCCCTCTGGCACCGCGATCCCCAGGGGGGCTTCGCCCAGAACATGGTCGACGGCCAGCCGGTGCTGCAGAAGGTCGAGCGCCCGCTGTTGCGCGCGACCCTGCCGAGCGCGAGCGGGGAGGCGGTCGACCTCGGCGGCCTGGCCCTGCCGCGCGACCTGCTCGAGGCCGCGGTGCAGGCGATCGACCTCGGGCGGGTCGTCCGCATCGGCGCCGGCGACGAGCCCGCGCTCGGCGTCGACATCGCCGCCGGAGAGGCCACCGCACAGGGCGCGGACAGCGCCCGCCTCGAGGCCGCCCTCACGGCCTGGCAGGCCTTGGAGGCGCGGCCGCTGGGCTGATCTGATCAGTCCCCGAGCTGGCGCAAGAGCTCCCAGGCGCCCGCGACGTTCATCTTGACCATCACCGGCCACATGCGGTGGACGGGATCCTTGAGCACCAGGGTCACGCGCTTGTCGACGACCCGCTCGCCGTCCGCGCCCATCCCCGTGTACTGCGGAAAGACCACCAGCTCGAGCTGTTCGTCCAGCTCGACCTCGGTGCGCTCGCCGTACACCCCGAGGTACACGCCCCCTTCGTAGGCGGCGGGCGCTCCTTCGTCGTCCCGGCGGCGCGCCTCGATCGCGGCCGAGAGCTCGGCCCGCAGCTTGCGCTCGTAGCCCGCCGGCAGGGTGATCGTCGCGAGCGCGTGGTCGGCGTCGGCGTCGAGCAGCTCGACCGCCACGCCGGCCTCCCCCGCGACCACCCGCCAAGCGAGCGCGACGTCGTCGACCTGGCGGGCCGGGCCGAGGGCGTAGCCCGCCAGGTCGAGCCGCGCCCGCAGCTCCGGCGAGGGGAACAGGTGCTGCTCGAGGACCTCCGCCAGGCCGTAGATGTCGCCCTGGTCGTTGGTCAGCAGCACGACGCAGGCGTCCTCTTCCAGCCAGCGCAGCATCAGCGTCCGGTAGCCTTGCACGCTCCCGGAGTGGTGGGCCTTGCGGGTGCCCTGCGGCGTGGTCTCGACCAGCCAGCCCCCGGCGTAGCCCTCGAGCTCCGGGTCGAACAGCATCCGCCGCGCTTCCTCCCCGAGCACCTTGTCGCCGCGCAGGGCGCGGTCCCAGCGCAGCAGGTCGTCGATGCAGCTGACCACCCCGCCCATGCCGCGGTAGCCCCAGCCGTAGTGCCAGCGGACGGCGGTCCAGTCCGGCGCGCCGGGGGCGAGGCGGGCGCTGACATCCTCGTCCTCGAGCAGCTTCTCGTCGCCGATGAAGCCGGTGCGCTCGAGGCCCGCGCGCTCGAACAGGCGCTTCTTGCAGTAGGCTTCGAAGCTCTTGCCGCTCGTCTTCTCGACGATCGCGGCGAGCAGCGCGTAGCCGACGTTGCTGTACGAAAACCGCGCGCCGGGCGTCGCGGCGAGCGGCGCCGCGAGCACGCTCGCCATCCAGGGCCCGGTGTCGAGCGGGGAGCTGTACGCGACGCCGATGTTCGGGGACAGGCCGGAGGTGTGGTGCAGCAGCTGGGCGACGGTCAGGCCCCGCTTGTCTTCGGGCAGCCGCCGGAAGAGCTCGCCGAGCGTGGTGTCGAGGGTGAGCTCGCCATCCTCGACCAGGGCGAGCACGGCGGTCGCGGTGATCTGTTTGCTCAGGGAGGCGAGCTCGAACAGGGTCGCGGTCCCGTTCGGCGCGGTGAGGTAGTCCGCCTGGCCGTAGCCGCGGGCGAGCAGCACCTCGCCCTCGCGGGCGACCAGGACGCTGCCCCAGAATCCGCCCCCGCTGGCGCGTTGCAGCGCTTCATCGAGGGTGTCGCCGAGATCCTGGGCGAGGATGAGGCCAGGCAGAAGCAGGCACAGGCAGGCAGAGCGCATAGGTGTCCTCCGGTAGCTTGTCTACCGCAGGATACGCAGCGGAGGGGAAAATCCCCCGCGCCTTCAGCGCAGGATGTAGTTCAGCCACAGGCGGTCGTTGAACTGATGGCTGACCACCTTGCCCCCGCGCCAGGGCGTGTACTGCGAGGCCTCGGTGAAGATCAGCTGCTTGCGGCCTTCGGTGGCGTCGTAGGTCTTGCCCTTGTAGGTGCCGCCCCAGTGCAGGAAGATCACGCTGTGGGCGCCGCCGACCGAGGTGTTGTTGTTGAACAGGTACAGCCAGTCGCCCGGCATGATCTGGTCGTAGGCCGACGGCCCCATGCCCTCCCGGGGGCAGGCGAGGAACTTGCCGCGGTAGCTGCGGTAGCGCTTCTTCGTCAGGCGCGTGTCGTCGGCCTTCTGGATCAAGAACTGCTTGCGTTTCAGCCCGTGGTAGCCGCGCGGCGCGATCTCCTTGCGGCGGCGCTTGGCGCTGACGTCGCGGCCGTAGGGCCCCTGCTTGTCGTGCTTGCTGTTGTTCTGCCCTTCCTTGAAGTGCATGTTCGCGTAGCGGTACACCATCCACGCGTAGTGCCAGCAGTAGCGCCCGGCCCAGAGGCTGCCGCCCTTGTTGCGGTGGGCGTAGGAGCTGTGGCCGGGCTTGAGCTTGAGGGTGGTCATCATCTTGACCGCCTGCTTGATGCGCGTGATCGCCTCGGCCGTGCCGGGCTTCGCCGCCGGCTTGTCGTCCCAGGGGGAGGGGGGCAGGAAGCCGTCGAAGGCCTTGTCCGTCTGCGGCAGCGCGATGTCCTTCAGGGCGGCGGAGGAGCCGGCCGGCGCCGTGCTCGGGGGGGTGCTGCCCGTCGGGAGCACGACTCCCGCGCTGCCGATACGCAGGACCGCGGGGGCAGCGGTCGACGAGGCGGCGACGGTCGGGATGCGTCCGGAGCAGATCGAGCCGGTCGAACGGGTACAGGTCGTGGCCATCGGGCTTCCTCCTCGGGGGCTCCAGGGAACGTGGAGCCGAGGGAAGCGGAAGCACCCCCCGTGCCAGAGGACCTGGAGGCACACGGCAGGCGGCACGCGGAGGAGAGGGCGGGAGAGGCGGCGGCCGAGGTGGCGGAGGAAGCGTCCGGATTCCGGACAGGCTCAGCCCATCGCCTGTGGCGGCGGGATGATCTGCTGTTGCT
This sequence comes from bacterium, assembly GCA_030428695.1. The sequence goes on along the minus strand of JAUIEM010000266.1, from coordinate 7,330 downwards.
GCACCTGCTCCTCGATCTCGAAGTTGGCGAAGGCCTCGATGTCGTTCATCGCCATCTTCGCCTCCTGCTGGCCCCGCTGCTGGGCGATCGGCGCGCGGATGGTCTCGCGGCAGTCGCGCCGCAGCAGGATCTCGACGTTGACGATCGCCTCGGGCTCGAGGGCGAGCTCGAACACCACCTCGGGGGGCTGCACCCGGTCGGGGGCCGGGGTCGCCTCGACGAAGACCAGCTCGGAGGCCGGCTGGTCGATCACGGTCAGCTCGAGCTGCACGGCCTTGCCGGTCTTGTTCTCGAGCTTGATGTTGCGCCGGATGTCCTCGCGCCAGCTGCGCTCGATCAGCGCCTTGGCGAGCCGCCGCTGGGTGACGTCGGACTTCTTCAGCCCCGCGACCTTGTCGCTGATGATCACGAAGGGATCGTCGATCGCCTCGGAGGAGAAGCGGTCCTTGAGCGCCGACACGACGGTCGCCGTCGTCGTCAGCGGCACCCCATCCTCCATGATGATCAGCTGCGAGCTCGGGATCGGGAACCCGCACTCCAGGCCGCTGAAGGAGTAGCGGGTCGTCACCGGCCAGGTCAGCTCGTCGTGGACGTTGCTGGTCCGGTACTCGGCCCGGGCCTTCCAGCTGCGTTCGAGCCGGGCCTGGGAGTCGAGGAAGGGCACGCGCGTAGTGCGGCGGGCTTCGATGCTGATCTTCACGGGCGGGCCTCCTACTTGTAGAGCATCTTCTTCAGCATGCGGTTCTTCATGTGCTTCTTGCGCGCCTTCGGCGGCGCCCGGAAGTTCTGGGCGTCGTCGCCGAGCTCGCGGGCGAAGTCGGCGAACGACACCTCGACGTCGCGCAGGCGGTGCGCGCTCTGGTTGCTGATCGCGATGTGGCCGCGTACCCGGACGGTGTCGTCGGGGCCGAGCTCGGCGGTCAGCGTCGGCTTCCAGCTGAAGCGGGCATCGTCGATGAAGTAGGAGAGCTTGATCTCCACCTCGCGGGCGGCGTCGGTCTCGAGCCACAACGACAGCTCGACCTCCTCGTCGAGGTAGGTGCGCTGGGCGATGCCCTCGCAGATCTCGATGATCTGCGAGCGCTGGCCGCCGACCTCGGAGGAGCCGTCGATCAGCTTGCGCGCGGCGGTGCCCTCGCGCTCGAGGATGTCCTCGACGTACTTGCGGTTCGGCTTCTTGACGACGATCTCGCGCAGCGCGACGCCGTCGGTCACGTCGGCCAGGAAGGAGTCGGGGTCGAAGCTCGCGGGCACACCGGCGACCGCCAGGATGCTCTCGCCGGCTGCCAGCGCGACGCTGCCGCGGCGTTCGACCAGGCCGCCGCCGCCACTGAAGACGACAAAATGGGTGATCGGGGGATCAAAGCGTTCGGTGTCCATGCTGTTCTCCCTTGGGGAAGCCAGAGTGTACGGTCACACGGGCGGCGGAAGCAAACCGGATTCCGCGGCACGGGCGGCCGATCGCGAGCCCTCGTCTGGTAGACTGGGGGCGCAGCAGGGGGCAGATGGATGGATGCTGAACGCCGCTTCCGGTGCAACGACGCGGATGTCGAGGCACGCATGCTCGACGGCGAGCTGATGATGGTCAACCTCGCGACGGGCGTCTACTTCTCCGTCGACGGCGTCGGCGCCGCGGCCTGGCAGCGGCTGGTCGCCGGCCACCGGCCCGCGGACATCGCCGCGGGCTTCGCCGACCGCTGGGGGGTCGCGCGCGAGCGCGCCCTGGCCGAGCTCGCGCCCTTCGTCGCCGCGCTGCTCGAGCGGGGGTTGTTGCTCGAGGCCGAGCGGGAGGCGGAGGAAGCTCCGGAGCTGGCGGCGTCCGCGTACGGGCCGCCGGTGCTGCACGCCTTCACCGACATGGAGGAGCTGCTCGCCGCCGATCCGCCGATGCCGGGGGTGATCGCCGACGAGCTGACGGGAGCCTGAGATGGCGGCGCCGTTGGTCAGCTGCGTGCTGACGACCTACAACAGCGCGCGTTTCGTCGCCGAGGCCCTGACGAGCGTCGCCGCCCAGGAACATCCGCGCCTGGAAGTGCTGGTGTGCGACGACGGCTCGACCGATGAGACCGCCGCCATCGTCGCCGCCCACCCGCTCGCGGCGACCTTCTCCAGCGCTCCCAACGCCGGTCCGCCGGTCGTGCGCAACCGCGGCTGGCGCGCCGCGCGGGGCGCCTACGTCGCGTTCCTCGACGCCGACGACCGCTGGCTGCCGGGCAAGCTGCGCCGCCAGGTCGCGGAGCTCGAGGCGCGGCCCGGGCTCGCCTGGTCGGTCACCCGCCTGCGCACCTTCTGGATGCCCGAGCTCGCCGAAGAGGAAGCGCGCCTGCGCGGTCAGCGGCGCGCCGGGGAGGTCGCCGGCTACGTCGCGTCGACGTTGATGGTGCGGCGCGAGGTCGGCGCGCGCTTCGGCATGTTCGACGAGGGGTCCTTCACCCTCGACATCCCGAAGTGGATCCGGGCGGCAGAGGAGGCGGGCCTGGAGGGCTCCCTGCTCGACGCGGTGCTGGTCGAGCGGCGCATGCACGCGGCGAACCTGACCCGCACCCACACCCGCGCATGCCGGAGCGGGGTCCTCGACCTGGTCGCCGAGGCCCTGCGCCGCAAGCGCGCGGCGGGACCGGGCGCGTGAGGACCCTGGTGCTGGCGGAGAGGCTGCCCTTCCCGCCCTTCGGCGGCGGGGACCTGCGCACCTGGGCGACCCTCCGCGCCCTCGGTGGCCTCGGCTCGGTCGGGCTGTTCGCGGTGCACGGCCACGCGCTGACGAGCGACCCTCCGCCCGGCGTCGCGGGTCTCGACTTCTGGCGCGTGTCGGCCGAGCGCGCGGATCCCGGCTGGACCGAGGACAAGCGGGAGAGCCGACGCTGGCTGCTGCGCGAGGACGGGCTGCCGAGCGATCGCAACTTCTCCCCCGCCATCGCGGCCGAGCTCGCGGCGCTGGTCGCGGACTACCGGCCGGAGCAGGTGGTCGTCGAGGGGCTCTTCCTGCACCGCTATCTCGCTGTCCTGGACGGCACGCCGGTGATCCTCGACGCCCACAACGTCGAGACCGACCTCGCCCGGGCCCTGGTCGAGTCCGGGGACGTGCGCGGCCGCTTCCGCCAGCTCCTGCCCGCCCGGGTCGCGGCGGTCGAGCGCCGGGCGGCGGAGCGGGTCGAGCGGGTCTGGGTGTGCAGCGCGCGGGACGCCGCGCTCTTCCGATCCCAGGTCTACGACGGCACGCCGGTCGACGTCGTGCCGAACGTCGTCGCTCCCGCCGACTATGAGGGAAGCGAGGAGCGCGCCGCCGACCTGGTGCTGTGCCCGGCGAGCTGGAGCTATCCCCCCAACCAGGTCTCGGCCCGCTGGCTGCTCGAGGAGATCTGGCCGGCGGTGCGGGCGGAGGCGCCCGGCCTGCGGCTGTGCCTGGCGGGGTCCGGCCCGACGCCGTGGATGCGCGAGCGGGCGGCGGAAGATCCCTCCGTCGAGGTGACCGGCGCGCGGGAGGATCTGCGTCCGCTGTTCCGCGCCGCGACGCTGCTGATCGTCCCCCTGCGCCACGGAGGCGGCACGCGGCTGAAGATCCTCGAGGCCTTCGCCGCCCGCTGTCCGGTGCTCAGCACGGCCAAGGGCATCGAGGGCATCGAGGCGACGCCGGGCGTCGACTTCCTCCAGGCCGACGACGCGCCGGCCCTGGCCGCCGCCGTCCTCACCCTCGCCCGCGACCCCGCCCGGCAGGCCGCGCTGGCGGCCAGGGGGCGGGCCCTGGTCGAGGCGCGCTACAGCGTCGCGGCGCTCGGCGCGCGGCTGCCGGCCTGCCTGCCGGGCGCGGAGGCATGACGCCGGAGGCGCGTCGGCTGTTCGCGAACCTCGCGCGCGGGCAGCTGCGCGAGGGAGCGCGGAGCCTCGACTGCGCGGTCGCCGGACGGCGTTTCCGGCTCTCCGCGCCGCCGCTCCTCGCCGCCTCGCTGTTTCCCGCCCTCGCCCATCGGGCCAGCGCCGGGGAGCCGGAGCTGCGGGTGCACCTCTCGTGCGGCGCGGGACGCGGGCCGGACGCTGTCGACGTCGAGACGATGACCCGCTCGTTGATCTCCCGCGGGGACGTCAAGGGCATGGGCAGCGCGGCGGTGCAGGTCTTCTTCGACAGCAGCCGCTACCTGCTCTGCGCGCTCGACCAGGAGACCGCGACCGGCTACTGGTGGATCCTCGACCCCGCCTTCATCGAGCCCCGGGACATCGCCAGCCCCTGCAAGGAGCTGCTCGCCCCGTGGCTGTGCGCCCGCGGCCTGGTCTTCATGCACGGCGCGGCGGTCGGCGGGGAGGCCGTCGACCTGCTGGTCGGGCCGGGCGGCGCCGGCAAGTCGACGACGGCCCTGACCGCGCTCGCCGCCGGGCTGACCTACCTCGGCGACGACTACGTGCTCGTCGACCCCGCGCGGCGCACGGTCTCCTGCCTGTACGCCTCGGGGAAGCTGCGCCACGGCGCGCGCAGCGCCGCGCTGGGCGCCCGGCTGAAGGAGCAGGGCGCCGAGGTGTGGGAGGGCCGGGAGGTCGACGGCGGCGCGGACCGGGTGCCGAAGACCGCCTTCGTGTTTCCGCCCGACCGCTTCCCGATCGCCGCCGAGCGCCCCCTGCGGCGGCTGCTGCTGGCGCGGATCGGCGACGGTCCGAGCGCGCTCCTGCCCGCGAGCCGGGCGGAGGCCTTCCGGGCCCTCGCGCCGAGCAGCCTGTTCCAGCTGCCCTTTCCCCGGAAGGCCGCGGCCGCCGCCTGCTTCGAGCTCGCGGCGCGGCTGCCGGCCTTCACGCTCCGGCTCGGGGAGGACCCGGCGCAGCTGGTCGCGCTCCTGCGGGAGGGGGCGGGCCGGTGAGCCCCTGGCTGGAGCTGTTCGCCGAGCGCTTTCCCTCCCCCGACGAGGGCGACCTCCTGCGCGCCTGCCTCGCCCCGCCGGAGGCCGCCCGGCGAGCGCTGGCGCGGTGGCTGGCCGGGGGCCCGCCGGAGGCCCGGCTGGAGGCGGCCGGCGGCGCGCTGCGGCGGCTGCTTCCCCTGCTCGCCACCCGCATCCCGCCGGCCGAGGCCGGGGTCCTGCGGCCCCTGCTCAGCGCCGCCGCCCTCAAGGAGGAGCTGCGCGCCGCGCGCGTGCAGGCGGTCGCCGACGCGCTGCACGCGGCCTTCGACGAGGCCGGCCTGCCCGCGCTGGTCAGCAACGGCCTCGGCCTGGTCGGCACGCTCTACCGCCCGCGGGCGCGCCACGTCCACGACCTCGACCTGCTGCTCGCGCCGGAGGATCTGCCCGCGGCTCTCGCCCTGTGCGCCCGGCACGGCTGGCGTCGGACGGGTGCCGGGCGCCTCGTGCACCGGAGCGGCCTGCCCCTGTGCCTGCACAGCCGGCTGCATCCCGCCCCTCTGCCGGCGCCCCCCTTCGCGGAGCTCTTCCGCCGCGCTCCGGGCTGGCCCGACCGGGGCATCCGCCGCCTGGCGCCCGCCGATCTGCTCGCCCGCATCGCCCTGCGCGGGCTGTGCAGCCCGGGCCTGCACCGCCTCTCCTGGCTGTGCGACGCCGCGCGCCTGCTCGCGCCCGACCCCGCCCTGCTGGAGGCGCTGCCGCCGGAGCTGCGCGCGCCGGTTCGGCTCGCCCTGACGCCACTGGTCGCCCTCGGCCTGCGCGCGCTGCCCGACTCCACGCTCGACCGCGCCGCCACGGAGCTGCTCAGCCACGCGGCCTGGTCGGGTCGGCCGTTGCACTTCCCCCCGGGCCCGCTCTGGAGGCCGCTCCTGCGTTGGGCGCTGTGGCCCTCGGGGGACTACGTGCGGCGGCTGTTCCCCACCCGCCGCTGGCCGCTCCCTGCGCTGCGGGTCTGGCGCGTGCTCGCGCGGGCGCGGCCTCTGCTCCGGCCAGGTTGACCCGCGTAGGGCCGCGCTCCTCCGCGGCCTCGGTGGATCTCTGCGGACTCGAATCGGAATCGGAATCGGAATCGGAATCGGAATCGGAATCGGACGGCTGGGGAGTCTCCCCCCCGCCGGCGGCGCCTCTTCCCATCGACGGCCCGAGACACGACGGAAGATGTCGCACCGTTGCGGTACACTCTTCCTCCACCCCCCTTCCATGGCGAAGCTCGATGCCCCGTCTTCTCACGCTCCCCACGATCGAACAGCTCGACGACTTCGTCGCGGACTACCGAACCCTCGACGCCGGGGAGCAGATGATCCTCGAGTTCCTTGCCCTGGTGGGTGGGGCCGTCGAGAGCCATGCCTTCAGCGCCCTCGACATGCACGTGAGGCGCGGCGAGCTGCCGCTCAGCAGGTTGGACCACATTCCCCCTCTGCCCGCCCTCGTGGCGCGGGGCCTCGTGGTCCAACCTGCTCGGACGCGCTACGGGCTTCCGACCTCCGCCCACGGGGACGCCATCTTCCGGGAAGCTGTCGCCAAGCGGTACTACGCACAGCTTCGCGTCGTGGCGGCGCGCTTCAGCGACAAGCCCAGGTTGGGCGATTTCCGCGACGCGCTCTACCGCTTTGACGCCGAAGCGTGCCTCGCCGCCTGGAACGCCTGCCGCGCGTCCTGGCCCTTCCTGACGACCTGTCTGCCCTTCCGCCAGGACTTCATGCAGAGGCTCCATCCCTCTCTCGGCATGCTGGCCTTCGTCGAGATCGCGGACATCGTCCACGGCCCGGCGGTCGGTCTCCAGGACATCCTGCCCTACGGCGATGCGCTCTTCCGTCGGTATCCCCCGCTGGATAGAGGCTTGCCCGAAGCGCGGGGCGTGCTCGCGCAGGCGTGGTTCCTGGCAGGTGATCTCGGCCGCGTGCGCGAGCTCCTGCCCGTCGACATCTTCCCCGGAGCGGGCCTCCGCGCCGGCTGCGAGCTGCTCGCGGGAGAGGCGGATTGTGCGGCGGTGCTGCCGGTCCTCGACAAGGCGCTCAAGCTGCTGCGCAAACAGGAAGGCCGCTCCGCCCATCTGGAGGGCATCGAAGCGGTCGCTCACATTCTCTGTCTGCTCAAGAGCGGTGACGGCAAAGCGTTGAAGAGAGCTGCGACGGCGGTCCGACGGCTGAGCAAGAAGGGCCGCTGGCCCTGGTGCGAGGTCGGTGAGCAGCTTGCATCGATGATCTCCCAGGGCCACGCAGATCAGCCCGTGCACTCGTGCGGCAAGCTCTTCGCGTCCGTCGTCAGCTACTGGAAGGACCTCTGGGATGCCGGAGACCAGCAACAGATCGAGGCGTTGCGCGAGGAGTCGCAGCGTGCGGGTTGGGACTGGCTGGAGCGGGAGTCCACGCGTCTGCTCGCGGCGGCGCGCGGCGCGAGGCCAAGCGGCCTGGCGGGGCTGTTCCCCCGGGTCGACCCGTGGCGCGCGA
>JAUIEM010000265.1 GCA_030428695.1 bacterium | reverse complement strand
CCGCGGCGACGGAGGCGCGGAGGGCGGCGAGGGCGTCCTCCACCGGCGTCCAGGCGACGCCTGGCGGCAGGGCGAAACAGTCGTTTTTCAGCGGTGGAGGCGCAATCTTCGGCATGGTCCGGTCCTCGGGCATGGTCAACTAGCTGGGCTGCCGACCCAGGCCGTGAAGTCTGCCTCGCTCAGCCGCGCCTTGAGCCTGTAGCGGAAGTCGGGCAGAAACAGCTCCCACCTCCGGTAGTCGTCGCGGACGCCGGTCGCCGACCAGGGCAGGTCCTTGTGCGCGGGGAAGACGAAGAGCTGGTAGAGCGCGAGCACGCTGAGCAGCGTCCCGGCGCAGAGGACGGGGGGCCCGAGCGCGGGTAGTGGGGAAACAGAACGCTCGCGAACCCTCCCCCCAGACCGAGCCCGAACCAGGTCGCTCCCTTGGCGACGAGGTATCCGAACAGCCAGCCGCGCTTCTGGCGCTCGACGGCGATGCCCCCGCACACGCCGAAGCCCGGAGCGACGAACACCACGACGAAGGCGAAGGCGAGCTGGGTGACCATCACCGGCTCAGCCTCCGACCAGCCCCTTGAGCTCGGCCAGAGATTGCAGCACGTGGCCGCGGGGATGGCCGGCGACGAAGGCGCGCTCGTAGTCGGGGGTGAAGGGCCCGGCCATCAGCGCGACCCGGGCCCCGAGGGCGAGGGGCAGACTGAGGTCGAGCTCGAAGATGTCGCCGACCACCAGCACGTCCTCCCAGCCGACGCCCTGCTCCTGCCGCAGGGCGTCGAGGCGCTCGAAGTAGACCCGGCGGCGCAGCAGCACCGGCCGTTGCAGGCCGGGCACCGGCAGCGAGGCGGGCACGGCGTGCAGGTCGTCGTCGATCAGGTACTTCTGCGCCCGGCCGAAGACCCGCTCGCTCAGCCAGGCGAGGGCGTTCTCCCCGTTCTCGCTCGCGCCGAGGCGCAGGATCTTCTCGCGTACGACATCGGCGTGGGAGTTGGTGACGACCCAGGTCGAGCTCCGGTCGAGGCCGGCGAGCACCTCGCGCGCCCCGGGCCGGAACACCGTCGCCGACTTCGCGTAGTTGTAGCGGTAGAGGATGCCGTCGCACAGCCGCTCGCGGTCGAGCACGCCGGGGAAGCAGCCGAAGTGGTCGAAGATGCGCCGGGCGACCGGCATGATGCGCAGGTACGGGTCGACGTTGGCGGGCGCGACGATGCTGCCGCGGAAGACCCAGCCGAAGGCCTGCTCGTCCTCGGCAATCTCCCGCTCGATGCGCTCGGCGAGCAGCCGCACGGTGTCCTCGTCGACGCCGACGAGCAGGGCGAGGTCGGCGAGGTAGCCGGCCCGGAACGGGGCGCCCTCGGCTTCCGCATCGGTCACGGTTCCGTCGAAGTCGAGTATCAGCACGCCGGCGTCTCCTCCCAGTTGTCTCTTCTGTAGCCGATGCCGAGCTGGTCGGCGCCGGAGCGGCGCCAGGTCCAGTCGGCGACCGCGTGGGCCCGGTCTATGGTCGTCACGCCCTGACCCGCCACCGGTGAGGGCCCCGCGCCGCCGACGATCTTCGGCGCGACGAAGACCAGCCAGCGATCGATGCAGCCCGCGTCGGCGAACGCGCCGAGGACCCCGCCGCCGCCCTCGATCAACACCTCGCCGAGGTCGCGGCGGAGCAGCTCTTCGAGCACCTGGGCGGGAGGGATCGCGCCCGCGCCCTGGCAACGGACCAGCTCGCAGCCCGCCTGCTCGAGCGCCCGCGCCCGCGCTTCCGGCACCTCGCGGCAGAAGATCAGCACCGGCACCTCACGTGCGCTCTGCACCAGCCTGCCGTCGAGAGGGATGTCCGCGCTCCGGCTCAGCACGACCCGCTGCGGGCTCTGTCCGCCGGGCAGGCGACAGGTCAGACGCGGGTCGTCACGGCGCGCGGTCTCGCCGCCGACCAGGATCGCGTCGACCTGGTCGCGCAGGTGCTGGACCAGCCGGCGCGAGGGCTCACTGGAGATCCACTGGGAGGACCCGCTCGCCGTCGCGATCTTGCCGTCGAGGCTCATCGCCCACTTGGCGGTCGCGTAGGCCCGCCCGCGCCGGTTGAGGAAGAACGGCCCGTTCTTCCGTCTACAGGCCGCCTCCCGCACGCCGACGAGCACCTCGATGCCCGCCGCCTGAAGCTGCGCCACGCCACCCCCGGAGACCCGCGGGTTCGGATCGACGCAGCCGATCACCACCCGCCGCACGCCCGCCTCGATCAGCGCCTGACTGCAGGGAGGGGTCTTGCCGTGGTGGCAGCAGGGCTCGAGACTGACCACCGCCGTGCAGCCGCGGGCGTCCTCGAGCCCGCGCAGCGCGTCGACCTCGGCGTGGGGGCCGCCGAAGGCGCGGTGCCAGCCGCGCGCGACGACCGCGCCGTCACGGACGAGCACGCAGCCGACCACGGGGTTGGGCGCGGCCCGCCCGCGTCCGCGCTCGGCGAGCGCGAGGGCCTCGTCCATCCAGGCTTCTTCGAGGGTGGCCGGCGGAGGGCAGGGCACCGGGAAGAGGTCGAGGGAAGCGTCGAGCTCGCTCACCGCGAGTTCATGTTCCAGGCGGGCAGCCACACCCGCTCACCGGCGACGAAGCCGCGCTTCTCGAGCCGCTTGCCGAGGTCCTCGGCGTGCCAGGCGTTGTAGTAGATCGCGAGCTTGCGGACGCCCTTGTTGGTCGCCTGGCCGACCTTCACCGAGACGTAGGCGTTGCGCTGCTCGATCAGGATGCCGGCGAAGAAGGGCATCATCTTCTTCACGCTGTCGATCTGCTGCACGAAGTCCTCGGCCTGCTTGCGGTCTTCTTCCTTGCGCAGGTAGAGGCGCACGCCGTCGATCAGCTCGACCAGCCGGTCCATCCACGAGCCGAGGCGCTCGGTCGGGATCCCGGAGGGGCTGTTCGCCAGCTCGACCGCGGCGCGGTGCTTGGCGAAGTCGGTCAAGCGCTGGGTCTGCTGCACCTGGAAGGCGAGCTCGGCGAAGCTCTCGACCTGGTCGGGGCTCGGCAGGGGCAGGTCGGGAATGCCGAGCTCGTCGAGGGGCAGCATCTCCTGCATCATCGGGCTGTCGGCGAGCATGTCGCAGGACACCCAGTGGTCGGCGTCGAGGTCGAGCAGGGACTGGTTGCCTTGCAGCCCGAGCAGCGCGGCGGGCGCGTCGAAGTAGCTGCCGCCCTGATCGTTCTCGAGGATGGGCTCTTCGTACAAGACCTGCTCGCGGTCGGCGAGCAGCTCGTTGACGGCGGCGAAGTAGCTCGCGTCGGCCATCGGGAAGCCGGCGACCAGGATCACCTCGGCGCTGTCGCGCTCGCGGGTGTAGGTCACGGTCGCGAGGTGCAGGTCGCCCGCGGTCGCGGTCGTGCCGGCGTCGTAGCCGTCGTAGCGGACGAAGTCGCCCATGCCGAGCGCGTACTGGCTGGCGGTGCCGGTCGGCTCGACCTCGTGGCGGTAGCGGAGCTGGCAGCCGGTCAGGCCGACGAGGACCAGGCTCAAGCAGATCGTGATCGAACGCACTGTGTGTTCTCCTCAGGAGGGTGTGTGCAGTGTTCTACTGTGTGACCGCCGGAAGTGTTGGTCCCGCGCATCGATCCGTTTCCGGAATGTGCACGCTATTCGTCATCGCGATGGACCGTGTCGGGCGAGAACGCGGGCAGGCAGACGGCGATGTACTCCGCGCCGTCGGCCTCGGGGCTCGCGTAGCGCACCCACTCGCCGGCGCGCGTCAGCACCGCCTGCCCGGCGCCGACGCGCAGCGTGCCGTCTTTGTGCTCGACATGGAGCGCCCCGCGCAGGACCAGCGTATACTCGTCGAAGCCGGGGGTCTGCCCGGGCTCGACCCAGCCCGACGGCGAGCGCATGTGGGCGATGCTCAGGCGCTTTTCGGCGTTGTTGACGCGTCCGACGTACTCCTCGATCGTCTTCGGTGGCGTGCCGGCAGCGGTGACACGGGTCGGGGAGGAGATCAGGGTCGGCATGGTGGCCTCCGGTCGGTTCAGGTGTTGGGCGTGGAGTCGACGGGGGGAAGGCCAGCCAGCAGGGCGGGCAGGACCTCGCCGGCCTTGCCCTGGAAGTGCAGATCGACGCTGTCCGTCGCCGATGTGGCCTCGAGGTTGACCTCGACGGTGGTCGCTCCTGCGCGGCGGGCGATCGGGATCATGCTCGCGGCGGGGTAGACCTGGGCCGAGGTCCCGACCACGAGCAGCAGGTCGCACCGCGTTGCGGCCTCTTGTGCCTGGCTGAGGATCGACATATCCAGAGGCTCGCCGAACCAGACGACGTGCGGACGCTGGATCCCCCCGCACGAACAGTGGGGAAGCTCGTCGCGCGTGAAGCTGCGCGCCTCGAAGTCGGGATCGGGCGAGCCGCTGCCCGCGAAGGCCGGCGTGATCGGGACCTCGCGGCTCTCGACCACCGTCCCGCAGTCGAGGCAGCGGATCAGCCACAGCGAGCCGTGCAGTGGGAGGACATTCCGCGACCCGGCGATGCCGTGGAGCCCGTCGATGTTCTGAGTGATCAGCACAAAGTCGCGGCGCGCGTCGGCGCACCGCTGCTCCAGGCAGACCAGCGCGCGGTGCGCGGGGTTCGGCTGCTTGTCGCGCATCAGCGCGCGGCGGTAGTTGTAGAACTCCCAGACCAGGCCGGGGTCGCGGCTCCAGGCCCGAGGGGTCGCGAGGTCGGTCGCCGAGAACCTTCGCCACAGGCCGCCCGCTCCACGGAAGGTCGGAATCCCCGACTCCGCCGATACCCCGGCGCCGGTCAGCACGACGACCCGTCTGGCCTCGGCCAGTGCGGCGCGGAATTGCTCGACGGGTCGGTCCATCATGGCGCTCCAGACATGCGGCGTCGGTCTCCGAAGGCAGCAGCATGCCAGAAGCCGGCCGCGTCGTCCAGACTGGAGCAGAGAAAAACATTCAAATGTATGGTTTGCTCCTTGCGCCGATCGGCCGAGGGTCTTACCCTGTCGCCATGTCGACGCCGGATCGGCCCTCTCGCACCGCAAGGAGCCCGAATGACCCGCGCCCTCTTGTTGCTCTCCACCGAAGCGAAGAGCCTCTCGATGCTCAGCCTCGGCCTGCTGCACGCACTCGACCGCCAGGGCGTGCGCGTCGCCTACTTCAAGCCGATCGCGCGCGCCAAGAACGCGCACCGCGGCTCCGGCACCTGCAGTGCCGACCGCAGCTGCGCCCTCGTCGCCCGACACCAGGCCGATGTTCCGTCCGTCGAGCCGCTGCCGCGCGACCGCGCAGAGGATCTGTGCACCACCGAGCGGGAATCCGAGCTCGAGGCCTGGCTGCTCGAGCGCTACGAGGAGCTGTCGGGCAGGGCCGACACGATCATCATCGAGGGGGTCCTCGATGATGACGCCACCCTCGCCCACGAGCTGAACCAGACCATCGCGGGCTGCCTGGCTCCCTCGATCGCCGTCCTGCAGAACGTCGGCGAGCTCCCCGACGAGGACGTGCTCGAAGCGCTCGAGCTGTTCTGCAAGCCGTACCGGGCCGCAGGGCTCGACATCCTCGGAGTGTTTCTCAACTGCGTGCCCGAAGAACGGTTGCGGGCGCCGGGCAGCCGGCTCGGCCCGTTCCAGCTGCTCGGCTGCTTCCCCTTCGTCGAGGCGCTGACCGAGCCGCGGGTCGTCGACCTGATGCGACATCTGGACGCGTCGGTGATCGCGGGCGAGGGGGGCCTCGGACGGCGCGTCCGGCGCTCCCAGATCGCGGCGATGACGGTCGCCAACGCGCTGGCCGTGGTCGAAGACCACTCACTCCTGATCACCGGGGGCGACCGCGACGACATCGTGCTCGCGGCCGCCGCCTGGGGCATAGCCGCCGACCGCGGACCGTTGAGTGGGCTCGTCCTGAGCGGAGGGCTGAGGCCCTCGCCGGACACGCTGCGTCTGATCGAGGCCGTCGACACCGAGACGCTGCCGGTCCTCTCCGTGCCCTTCGACACCTACGAGACCGCTGCACGGGTGCGCTCCTACCGGTCCTGCCTCGAGGTCGACGACACGGACAAAGCCCAGCTGGCGATGCGCGTGATCGCCGAGGGGCTGGCGCGCGAGGTGCTGCTCGAGGCGCTCGCGGCCGAACCCGAGCAGCGCCTGTCCCCCGCGGCCTTTCGCTTCCGCATCGCCCGCGAGGCGATCGCGGCGGACCGCTGTATCGTCCTTCCCGAAGGGGATGAGCCACGCACGCTGGCGGCCGCTGGCTATGTCCTCGAGCACAGGCTCGCGCGGCTGATCCTGCTCGGAGACGTGGAGAAGATCCGGGCCGCAGCCCAGAAGGCGGGCGCCGAGATCGCTGGCGCCGAGCTGATCGACCCGGCCCGGAGCGAGCTGCGGCAGCGCTTCGCCGAGGAGTACACCGCATTGCGCGCGCACAAGGGCATGACGCTTCCGCACGCCCTCGACCTGATGCTCGACACGGTCTACTTCGGCACGATGATGGTCCACAACGACCTCGCCGACGGCCTCGTGTCCGGCGCGGTCCACACGACCGCCCACACCATCCGGCCGGCCTTCGAGATCATCAAGACCTCGCCAGGCTACTCGGTCGTGTCGAGCGTGTTCTTCATGTGCCTGCGGGACCGGGTGCTGGTGTATGGCGACTGCGCGGTCAATCCCGACCCGAGCGCCGAGCAGCTCGCCGAGATCGCGATCCAGAGCGCGCGCACCGCGCGGGCCTTCGGCGTCGAGCCCAAGGTCGCGATGCTGTCCTACTCGACGGGCACGTCCGGCTCCGGGCGCGAGGTCGAGAAGGTGCGCAAAGCCACCGCGCGGGCACGGGCGCTCGACCCCACGCTGGTGATCGACGGGCCCCTGCAGTACGACGCCGCGGCGGTCGTCGACGTCGCGGCCCAGAAGGCGCCGGACAGCCCGGTGGCCGGGCACGCGACCGTGCTGATCTTCCCCGACCTGAACGCCGGCAACACCACCTACAAGGCGGTGCAGCGCTCGGCGGACGCGATCGCTGTCGGTCCGGTCCTGCAGGGACTGAAGAAGCCGGTGAACGATCTCAGCCGCGGTTCCCTGGTCGAGGACATCATCTACACCATCGCGATCACGGCCCTGCAGGCCCGCCAGATCGCGGAAGCGGCGACGGAGGCCCGATGATGAGGAGGGTCTTTACCGTCAACGCCGGCAGCTCCTCGCTGAAGTTCTCGGTTTTCGCGATGCCCGAAGAGCGGCGGCTGCTGGCCGGAAACTACGAGCGGCTCGGCGGCCCCGAGGCCGCGCTCCGCTTCACCCGCGACGGGGAGGAGGTCCGCAGCCCCGGGCCGGTGGCGGACGTCCGTGAGGCCCTCGCCCGCATCCTCGAGCAGACCGGCGTGGCGGCGGAGGACATCTCTGCGGTGGGGCACCGTGTCGTCCACGGCGGCGAAGCATTCAGCGATGCGGTGGTGATCGGACCCGATGTCGAGCGGGCGATCGAAGCGCACGCGCGCCTCGCGCCCCTGCACAACCCGGCCAACCTCGCCGGGATCCGCGCGGCGACCGCGCTCTTCCCGGGGACTCCGCAGGTCGCCGTGTTCGACACCGCCTTCCATCAGAGCATCCCGCAAGAGGCCTTTCTCTACGCCCTGCCGTACCGGCTGTACGAAGAGCAGGGCGTGCGGCGCTACGGCTTCCACGGCACCAGCCACCGCTACGTCGCGGCCCGCGCCGCCGAGCTTCTCGGCCGACCGCTCGAAGAGCTGGCGCTGATCACCCTGCACCTCGGCAACGGGTGCTCGGCGACCGCGATCCGGGGCGGCCGCAGCGTAGACACCAGCATGGGCTTGACGCCCCTGCCCGGGCTCGTGATGGGCACCCGGCCCGGGGACGTCGACCCCGGCACGCTGCTCTACATCAAGCGCGTCGAAGGCCTCGACGACGAGGCGCTCGAGACGATGCTGAACCGCCAGAGCGGGCTGCTCGGGCTCTCGGGGCACAGCCACGACCTGCGCGATCTCGAGGAGAAGGCCGCGGCAGGCGACGCGCGCGCCCGGCTCGCCCTGGCCGTCTTCGCCCATCGCGCCCGCCGCTACATCGGCGCATTCCACGCAGTGCTCGACGGCGCCGACGCGATCGTGCTGACCGGCGGCATCGGAGAGCACGGCGTCGCGATGCGCGAGCGCGTGCTCGCCGACCTGACGGGGCTCGGCATCGCGCTCGACCGCGACAGGAACCGCGCCGCCCCCGAAGAGGGCGACATCGCGACGGACGACTCGCCGGTCCGGCTGCTTGTCGTGCCGACCGACGAGGAGCGCATGATCGCCCGCGACACCGCGGCGCTGCTCGCGAGCTGAACCCGAC
Organism: bacterium; assembly: GCA_030428695.1. The sequence goes on along the minus strand of JAUIEM010000265.1, from coordinate 5,747 downwards.
CGTGGTCGGGTCGGCGCGCCTCCCGGGCCGACCTGCGAGCGCTTGCATCGTGTGTGCCCAGGCGGCACACTGACGCCTTTCAGCCCGGTCGATTCACCGGGATTTCGTCGCGAGGGCCCGAAGGCCGCTTGAGGTCGCGCGCCTCGAGTCTTCGAGCAGCGGAGCCGAGCAGCGCAGAAGGCTCGAAGCGCCCGAGATCTACGGCCTCCGGGCCGCCGCAGGAGTCCCGGAAAATCAAACGGGTTCAAGCCGAGGAGTCGCCCCGTGTCCCGCTCCATCATCGCCATCGACGCCGGTACGACCGGCATCACGGTCTTGTGTTTCGGCCAGAATGGCTTGCCCGGCAAGCACTTCTACAGCGAGTTCCCCCAGTACTATCCGCAGCCGGGTCACGTCGAGCACGACGCCGAGGAGATCTGGACGACCACCCTGCGTCTGCTCGGCGAGGCCGTCGCGTCCTGTGGTGGGGCCGCGGGCGTCGCCGCCATCGGCATCACCAACCAGCGCGAGACCACCGTGGTCTGGGAGCGCGACACCTCCCGTCCGATCCACCGGGCGATCGTCTGGCAATGCCGACGCACCGCCGGTCGCTGCCAGCAGCTCAAGGCCGACGGGCACGAGGAGCTGTTCCGCACGCGCACGGGCCTGGTGCTCGACGCCTACTTCTCCGGCACCAAGCTCGGCTGGATCCTCGACGCGGTCGAGGGCGCGCGCGAGCGGGCCGAGCGCGGCGAGCTCTTGTTCGGCACCGTCGACAGCTACCTGCTGTGGCGCCTGACCGGCGGCACCAGCCACCTGACCGATCACTCCAACGCCTCGCGCACCCTCCTGTACAACCTCGAGGACCGCACCTGGGATCCGGATCTGTGCGAGATCCTCGGGGTGCCGCTGGTGATGCTGCCCGGCGTGCAGCCCTCGGCGAGCGACTTCGGCGAGACCGCGGAGGCGATCACCGGAGCGCCGATCCCGATCACCGGCGTGTGCGGCGACCAGCAGTCCGCGCTGTTCGGCCACGGCGTGGTCGAGGCGGGGGGCGCGAAGAACACCTACGGCACCGGCTGCTTCCTCTTGTTCAGCACCGGTCAGGAGCTCAAGCCCTCGAAGTCGGGCCTGCTGAGCACGATGGCCTGCGACGCGGTCGGCGGGCCCGCCTACGCCCAGGAGGGCAGCGTGTTCGTCGCCGGGGCGCTCGTGCAGTGGCTGCGCGACGGCCTCGGGCTGCTCGCCTCCGCGCCGGAGAGCGAGGGGCTGGCCCGCTCGGTGTCCGACACCGCGGGGGTGACCATCGTCCCTGCCTTCGTCGGGCTCGGCGCGCCGTACTGGGACTCCGACGCGCGCGGCGCGATCCTCGGCCTCACCCGCGGCACTTCCCGCGCCCACATCGTGCGGGCGGCGCTCGAGGCGGTCGCCTTCCAGACCCGCGACCTGCTCGAGGCGATCGCCAAAGACACGGGCGAGCAGCTCGCCGAGCTGCGGGTCGATGGCGGGATGACGAAGAACGACTTCCTGATGCAGTTCCAGTCCGACCTGCTCGGCGTGCCGGTGCGGCGTCCCGCGAACGTCGAGGTGACCGCCGCGGGCGCGGCCTACCTGGCCGGGCTGCAGGTCGGCTTCTGGAAGGACTGGGGGGAGATCGAGAAGCTCCTCCCCGCGCCGACCATCTTCGAGCCCCAGGAGATGCCGCGCGACGAGCTCTACGCCGCCTGGCAGGACGCGGTCGCGCGGGTGCGCAGCAAAGGACCCGAAAAAGAATAAGTCAGGCATTCGGGCGCGCCTGCGGCGTAATTCCTGCCGCATCCGTACCCTCGGTGCTCGACCTGTTCTTTTCCGGGCCCCGAGGCTGAGCCCGCGGTCTACCCGGGCTGCTCGACAGACGGCGGCGGAGGGGACGCGGGCACCAGGCGGATGGGCTGCCAGCGTGACCAGCCCGTCTTGTCGAGGGCGAAGTCGACTCCGGCAGCCCAGACCACGCTGTTGTTCTTCGCCGTGAAGCTGTAGCCGGCGTCCGCGGGCACGGTCAGCGTGTGGGTGAGCTCATAGGGCTCTCCGGCGCCGATCCAGCCCCCCTTCTTGACCTCCTCGGCCAGCTCGAAGACCTGCTCGCGTTTGGTCACGTACTGGCGGACCTGCGGCGCTCCCTTCCGCATCTGAATGCGCCGGCGCCCTTCCGGGACCCGGAACTGCTCGAAGCGACGCAGCATCACGCGGATCGACCGCACCTTGAGGTCCCGCCGCGGGCGCAGGCGCAGGTGGACCGTCACCGCACCGCCGGCGTGGGTCGTCAGTGGCTGGACCGAGAAGGCCTCTACCCCCATGACCGTCTGCGAACGTTGTCGCAGCCACTCCTTGCCCGTGGCCCAGGCGACCAGACCGGCGACGGGCAGACCGAGGCAGAATCCACCCTTGCCCCTGAACCAGACGAGATCGACGACGAAGCCGACGACGAGCGCCGCGCAGAAGATCGCCAGACCGCGCAGCAGCCAGGGGGGATCGCCGTCGTAGGCGGGCGCGATCCGCGGCTCGGGGCTGCAGAACGGACCTGGATCGAGGCGCAGCGGTGGGGGACTCAGCATCACCGCCCGCCGCGTCGTGACGTCCTCGCCGCGCTCGAGGTCGGCGTGGGCCTCGACGATCCACTCGAGCGAGAACTTCCGGCCGTCGTAGACCCAGGGGCCGTCGAAGGGGGTGGGGAACTCGAACCGGAACGCGTGGCGGCCGGGTTTCCAGGAGCCCTTGTGCAGGCGCCGCGCGAGCAGGCCGCCCGTGTCGCGGACGAGTCGGCCCTCGCCGGCCTGCCAGAAGAGCTTGACCGACAGGTTCTTGCAGCGGCAGGCCGCATCGACCTCGACGATGACCTCTCCGCGCAGCGGCTCTCCCGCGACGTTGCGGATCTTCTCGGGCTCGACGAAGACACGTACGGACATCGGCAGGGCCTCCGGGACCTCCAGCCTACGCCGGGCCTGCCCCCCGTTCCAGCTCCGTGGGCTACTCGTCGGGGGCTTCGGGTTCCTCTTTCGGCGCGGGCAGAGGCTCCCGACTGAGGCGCAGGGTGAACATGCCGAGCTCCTGGTCGTCGCGGTCGTGCTCGCCGTTCTCGCCGCTCTCGATGCGCAGGAGGTGCTCCTCGAGCTCGGGGGCGAAGGCGGTGAGGGGGATCTGGATGCGGAACGCGCCGCTCGCGGTGATCGTGCCGACCTGCTTGCCGTCGAGCAGCACCCGCGTGGGCTGGACGGTGTCGAGGCGGGCGACGTCGTTGCCGATCACCTCGCCGCTCAGCTCGACGCAGGTCCAGGTGGTGTCGGCGAGCAGGGCGCGGCTCTCCGGGGCGATCGCGAAGCGCAGCTCGAGGGCGCCGCCTTCGACGGCGAAGGTCATGTCGCCGGCCGCGTTCGAGTCGGCCGCGAAGTTCCCGTCGCCGATGTGGGTCCAGCTCTCGTCGGCGTAGAGCACGGTCGGGTCGGGCTTGTCCTGGGCTGCGGCGACGAGGGCCAGGGCGAAGAGGAGGCAGAGGCGCATCGGGGTCTCCGGGTTCGGGTCCTTCCTCTGACGCCTGCGAAGCGGCAGGTGTTTCAAAGTTCTCCGCTCCCGGCTTGTGGACGCTGCCCCACGGCGCCAGGATATGCCCAAAGCCCCGGAGCGACGATGCACGCTGCCCCCGAACCTCCCCGCCCCCGCGAGCGCGGCGACCTGTTCGCCGGGGTCCTGCTCGGCACGGCGCTCGGCGACGCCCTCGGCCTGCCGCGCGAGGGCCTGCGTCCGGGCCGGGCCCGGCGCCTGTTCGGCACGGAGCTGCGGCATCGCTTCCTGTTCGGCCGCGGCATGGTCAGCGACGACACCGAGCACACCTGCCTGGTCGGGCAGGCCCTGCTCGCCGCCCCGGACGACCCTTCCGCCTTCGCCCGCTCCCTCGGCTGGCGCCTGCGCGGCTGGCTGCTCGGGCTGCCGGCGGGGGTCGGCCTCGCGACCCTGCGCGCGCTGTGCAAGCTGTGGCTCGGCTTCCCGCCGCAACGCTCCGGGGTCTTCTCCGCCGGCAACGGCCCGGCGATGCGCAGCGCGCTGCTCGGCCTGGTCGCCGACGGGGCGAGGCTGCGCGCGCTGGTCGAGGCGGCGACGCGGCTGACGCACACCGACCCGAAGGCGACGGAGGGGGCGCTCCTGGTCGCGCGCGCCGCGCGCCTCGGCGCGCGCGAGGGGCCCGGGCTCGACCCCCTGGCTGCCCTGGACAGCCTGCGCGAAGGGGTGGAGGGGGAAGAGCTGGCCGGCCATCTCGAGCGGGCCCGGGCCGGCCTCGAAGGCGGCGAGAGCGCCGCCGCCTACGCCGCGGCCCTCGGCCTGGAGCGGGGCGTCAGCGGCTACATCAATCACACCGTCCCGGTCGCCCTCTACGGCTGGTTGCGCCATCCGGGCGACTTCCGCGCCGCGCTCGCGGCGGTGATCGCCCTCGGCGGCGACGCGGACACCAGCGGCGCGATCGTCGGCGCCCTGGCCGGAGCGACCGTCGGCGCCGCGGGGCTGCCCGCCGACTGGCTCGCCGGGCTGTGGGAGTGGCCGCGCTCCGTGCCCTGGATGCGGCGCCTCGCGGGGCGCCTCGCGCGGACCTTCCCCGGCGACGGGAGCGCGCCCGAGCGGCCGGGGCCGCTCCGGCTGTTCTGGCCCGCGCTGCTGTTGCGCGCGCCGCTGTTCCTCGTCGTCGTTCTCCTGCACGGCTTCCGTCGCCTGTTCCCGCCGTACGGGGGCCTTTTCCCTTCTCCCACGCCCGGCGATCGGGTAGGGTAGCCGCCCGGTCCTGCGCCATCCCCTTCGAGACCCCATGTACCGCCCCCTGGTTTCAGTCGTCATCCCCCATCACCGGGGCGAAGCCATCCTCGAAGCCTGCCTCCGCTCCCTCGCGGAGACGAGCTACCGGCCGCTCGAGGTGGTGCTCGTCGACAACAATTCGCAGGACCAGAGCCGCGCCCTCGTGCGCGAGCGCTTCCCGTCCGTCAGGATCGTGCGGAACGCGAAGAACTACGGCTTCGCGAAGGCCTCGAACATCGGGATCCGGGCCGCGCGCGGCGAGCTCGTCGTGCTCCTCAACAACGACACCGAGGTCGACGCCGGCTGGCTCGAGCCGCTCGTCGAGGCCTTCGAGGATCCACGTATCGGCGCCGCCGCGCCGAAGCTGCGGTCGCTGAAGGACCGGAGCGCCTTCGACTACGCCGGGGCCGCCGGCGGCTTCCTCGACAAGTACGGCTACCCCTTCTGCCGCGGCCGGCTGTTCGAGACGGTCGAGAAGGACGAGGGCCAGTACGACACGCCGATGGACATCTTCTGGGCCACCGGCACCGCGATGGCGCTGCGCAAGGAGGTCTTCTTCGAGACCGGGCCGATCGACGAGGACTTCTTCATGCACATGGAGGAGATCGACCTCGCCTGGCGCATCCACCTGCGAGGCTACCGGATCGTCTACGTCCCCGACGCCGTCGTCTACCACGTCGGGGGCGCGAGTCTGAAGCGCAACTCCTTCTGGAAGATCTACTTCAACCATCGCAACAGCCTCTTGATGCTGATCAAGAACTACGAGTGGCACAGTCTGCGCGGGGTGCTCGGCGAACTTCGTCGTTACGACAAGGTGAGACTCGGATGGGTCAAGGGATCGATCCGCGCGGGGCGGGAGGTCGGCTACTTCCGCATGGTCGGCATCAAGATCGACCCGGGGCCGGTCGGCGCCTTTGGCCACTACGCCCAGCCGATCATTATCTACCAGG
>JAUIEM010000264.1 GCA_030428695.1 bacterium | reverse complement strand
CCGTCGGCGACGAAGCCGTCGCCGCGCTCCGCGCCTCGCCGAACGGCTACGGGCTCGTGCTCATGGACCTGCAGATGCCTCGTCGGGACGGCCTGGAGGCCACCGCGATCATCCGGGACGAGCTCGGCCTGACCGAGCTGCCTGTCATCGCGCTGACCGCCGACGCGACCCAGAAGGATAGCGCCGAGTGGCGGCTCGCAGGCATGGACGACCTCTTGTCCAAGCCGTACCGCCTCGACGACCTGGTCGCCTGCGTGTTGAAGCACACCCTGGCCCCACAGGTCGCTCTCCCGCCTCCCGCGCAACCCTCGGCAGACGAAGATCGCGAAGCCCTCGACCTCGCAGAGGCCCTCGACCGTTTCGGCGGCGATACCTCTCTCTTCGCGACCCAGGCCCGGGAGTTCTGCGACATGTACCGTCACTTTCCCGACACGCTGCGGCAGCAGCTGCGGATGGAGAGTCCCGAGCACGTCGCGCGCGCCCTGCATGCCTTCGGCGGGCTCGCCGGCACGTTCGGAGCGACACGTCTTGCGGTCCAGGCCAAGGCGCTCGAGGCCGTCGCGCGCGGCGTTCGGCGGCTCGATGCGGACGCGTTGGACCCGGACATCGATCGGCTCGGGCTCGCGCTCGACGAGGCTCTCGCCGCGCTGGAGGGTGAGCTGGCACGCCACCCGACCGCCGACGAGGACGCGACCGGAAGCGCTCCCGTCGAGATCGAAGATCTGGACCGGCGCCTTCACGAGCTCTGCGACCTGCTCAAAATGCACAACATGCGCGCGCTGGACGTGCACGCCCAGGCCCGCGCAGCCATAGAGCGCGCCGACCCCGTGGCTGCGGAACGACTCGCCGACGCCCTGGAGCGCCTGGACTTTGGCACGGCCTCCAGGATCGCCTCGGCGCTGCGAAGGAGGGAAGCTTGAGCTCCGCCACCTGGAGTCCCGGACGCCGTCCGCGCCTGCTGATCGTCGACGACCAGGTTGTCAACATCCGCATCCTCCACAAGATCCTCGGCGACGCCTATGAGATGTTCATCGCCACCGATGGGAGCCAAGGGTTGGAGCTCAGCCGCACGGTGGATCCCGACCTCATCCTCCTCGATGTCCTGATGCCGGGTCTCGACGGCTTCGAGGTCTGCCGGCAGCTCAAGGCAGAGCCGGAGACACGGTCGATCCCGGTGATCTTCATCACCAACCGCAACACACCGACCGACGAGTCGACCGCGCTCGAGCTCGGGGCGGTAGACTTCGTCGCCAAGCCTCTCAACCCCCAGGTCGTCCGCGCGCGGATCAAGACCCACCTCGCCCTGAAGGCACAGGCGGACCACCTCCGCAGCCTGGCGATGCTCGACGCCCTGACGAGATTGCCGAACCGCCGCCAGCTCGACGAGGTCCTCGACCGGGAGTGGCGGGCGTGCTGCCGCACGGGCTCGTCCCTCGGGCTGATCGCGCTCGACCTCGACAACTTCAAGAGCTACAACGACCACTATGGGCACGGAGCCGGGGACGAGGCGCTCCGCACGGTGGGCAGCGTCCTGCGTCGGCTGCTGCGGCGGGCGCGGGACTTCGTCGCCCGCTGCGGCGGCGAGGAGTTCGTCGTCGTCCTCAGCGGGGTCGATCTTGCCGGAGCGGCGCGGGTCGCCGAGTACATCCGCGCAGCCATCGAGGCCGAGTCGATCCCGCACGCGTCCAGCGAGGCGGGCGTCCTGACCGTCAGCGGAGGCGTGGCGGCGGCGAAACCGACCCCCGACAGCACGCCCGACGCGTTGCGCGAAGCCGCCGATCGTCAGCTCTACCGCGCGAAGGCCGCCGGACGGAACCGGATCGAGCCGCGCGCCTGACCCGGCTGATGCACCGGGATCTCGTCGCGATCATCGGTCGCCTCCGGGGCCGCGCCCCCTGGTGGCAACATCGGACGCTGCCGGGCTGCTGCGGCGAGCCGATGTTCTACGTCGGCCAGGTCCAGGCCACGAGCGCCCGCGCCGTGCTGCCCGACGTCGCCCCCTGCGGCTTCCACTGCGCCTGCGGGCGCTCGGAGCTGGTCTGCCCGATGACGCCGGCAGCTACGCCAGCTCCGCCCCGAGCGCCTCCGCCAGGCCGGTGACGTGCGGCGCGCGCAGGAGCCCACCGTGGGCGCCCGGCACCCGCACGATGGTGAGCTCGCCGACCAGCGGCTCCCAGAAGGGGCGCGGGTCGCGCAGGACATCGCCGTCACCCTGGAAGTAGACCAGCCGCCCGCCGAAGCGCCGCGGGGTGTAGGAGAGGCTCGCGCGGAAGTTCTGCTCCGCGACCGCGGCGCGCACCAGCCCTGGCGGCGGCCTGCGACCGGCCGCCGCGAACAGCGGCCGGACCCGGCGGGCGAGCCGGCAGAGCAGCCGGTGGCGGCGGTAGGACAAGCGCTCGAGCACGTAGCCCGCGGCGCCGGCGAGGCCGCGTCCGGCGAGCTCGCGGCGGTGCAGCTCGAGCTGGTCGCGCAGGCCGCCGATGCGCTTCCAGTACGCATCGGTGCTGATCACCGCGACGGTGCCAGGCCCGTCCCCGCGCTCCTCGAGCTGGCAGGCCATCTCCAGGGCGAGCAGCGCGCCCATGCACCAGCCCCCGAAGGACAGCGGGCCGTGCGGTTGCACCGCGCGCAGCGCCTCGAGATAGGCCGCGGCGATGGCGGGCATGCTGGCGAGCGGCTCCGTCCGGCCGTCCAGCCCCGGAGAGCGCAGGCCGTAGACCGGCCGCTCTGCCCCGAGAGCGCGGGCCAGCTCGAGGCCGAGCAGGGCGAAGCCGTCGCCGGCGTGCAGGAAGAAGAAGGGCCTCCCCGCGCCCTCCGGCTGCAGGGGCACGACGCAGCCGGGCAGCGCCCGCGCCGGGCCGGTCAGGCAGCGCAGGAGGAGGCCCGGCGTCGGATCCTCGTAGAAGTCGGACACGGGCACCTCGACGCCGAAGCGCTCCTCGACGCGGATCAGCAGCTCGGCGAGCTGCAGGGAGCTGCCGCCGGCGGCGAAGAAGTCCTCGTCGAGGGCGTGGGCTGGGGTCGAGCCTGGGGGCCGAACGCCGGTTCGCCCGGCCGGACGGGCGGGGGTGAACCGGGTGAACCCCGCCCCTCCCCCGGGGCGGTGCGTCGGCCCGGTCTCGGCGCGACCGGGGGTCGATCCCGCCCCTCCCTCGGAGCGGTCCGTCCCCCCGTCCTCGTTCCTGCGCCCCAGCACCCGTCGCCACAGGGCGAGCAGCTCCCCCTGGCGGGGATCGTCCGGCGTCGGGGGGCTGTGCGAACGGCGGGCCTCCTCCTTCGCCTCTGGCCTGGCCGGCGGTGGCCCGGCCAGGGCAAAGGCGGACAGCCGCGTCTCCGGCCGCTCCGCGGCTTCGGTCAACAACTTCGTGAGCTGCTCGGCCAGAGCGCTGATCGTCGGCGCGGCGAACAGCTCCTCGGCGTACTTCAGCTCCCCGTGCATCGGGCCCGCGGCGGGAGCGACGAGCTCGACGACCAGCTCGTAGGGGCTCGGCCCGGGGGGCAGGGTAAGGCGCTCGAGCCCGAGACCTTCGAGGGAGAGCGCTGCCGCGGGCCGGTCGCGGACGACGAACAGGGTCTGGAAGAGCGGCGCGCGGCGGGGATCGCGCGGACCGCCGGCGCTCTTCACGACCTCCTGGAAGGGCAACGCGCTGTGGGCGAATGCCTCCCGGCAGACCGCCGCGACCCGCGTCAGCCAGGCCTCGAAGCGCGGATCGCCCGCGGCGTCGAGGCGCAGCACCAGGTCGTTGGCGAAGTTGCCGATCAGACCTTCGCTCGCCCGCTCGGTGCGCAGGGCGATGCTGGTTCCGACGACGAGCTCCGGCTGTCCGGACCAGCGCTGGAGCAACGCGGCGAAGCCGGCGAGCAGCGCGACAAAGGGTGTCACCCCGGCCTCGCAGGCGCGGCCGCGCAGACGAGCGGCGGCGTCCGCGGGCAGCGCCCAGGCCTGGCGGCGCATCGCCCCCGACCGGCGGGTCCGCGTCCGGCGCGCGAGACCGTCCCCCGGCAGCGGCGGCGCGAGGCGGCCCCGCCACCAGGCGCGGTCGGTGTCGTGCAGGGCGCGCGCGCGCTCCCTGGCGGCGAGCTCCGGCACCTGGCGCGACAGGGGCGGCCACGGGGCGACACCCGCCCGGCAGGCGGCGTAGGCCTGGCCGAGCTCGCGGAGGAGGATGCCGAGCGCGACGCCGTCGGCGACGATCGGGTGCACCGCGAGCAACAGGGCGTGCTCCTCCGGCGCCAGGCGCAACAGCCGCAAGGACCACACCGGACCGCGCGCGAGGTCGATGGTGGAGCGTCGGAAGGCCGCGAGCCGCTCTTCCAACGCAGCCGGCGGACAGGGTTCCAGGGGCAGCGCGCGCGGCCGCGCGGGACGCACCTCCTGCCAGGGCGCGCCGCCCTGCTGGCCGTAGACCGTGCGCAGGCTGTCGTGGCGCGCGTCGACGAGGTCGCGGGCGCGCGTCAGGCTGTCCAGGTCGAGGGGGCCCCGCACCCGGAAGGCGGCCGCGATCGGATGCGCGCGGTGGCCGAGGACATCCCCGACCCAGGCGCGCTCCTGGGCGTAGGAGAGCGGACGTCGCGCGGTCCTCGGCACGCCGCGGGCTTCGCGGTGCGCTGCGCCGCGCGCTGTGACCACCCCGTCGCTTTCGGCGCCGCGCGTGGCACCCGTTGCTGCTGCCTTGCTTCCCGTGCGCGCCCCGCGCGCCGTCCCCGCCTCCGTGTTGCCAACCCGGGTTTCTGGCCCGCCCGCGGCTGTGGTGCTCGCCGGATCCGCTCCGCGCGCGACCTCGCTTCCCGCGTCAGCTTCGTGCGCGCTGCGCTTCCCCTGCTCCGGCCCGCCGCGCGCGGGCAGCACCCCGCTCTCGGCGGCGAGCGCCTCGAACAGCGCGCGCTGGGCCGGCGACAGGCCGGCGAGCCGGGCCCGCAGCGAGGGGGCTTCCGCCTCCGGCTCCCCAGGCTCAGCCATCGGCCTCCCCCCGCGCCTCGAGCAGCGCCCGCGCCTGCTCCGGCGACAGCGCGGAGACCCGCTGCAGCAGCCGCTCCAGGGGCTCCCCATCGGGCTCCGGTTCAGGCTCCCGCGGACCACCGAGCAGCGCGTGCAGGGGCTCGTGGTCCGGGCCGAGCTCGAGCAGCCCGGCCAGCGCGCTGCGTGCCGGGCTCGCGACCGGACACAGGGCGATGCCGAGGGGCGGGCTGGCGACCTCGAGCAGGTGGGCCATCGCCCCGGCCTCCAGGGTCGCGAAGCGCCGCGCGGCCGTCGGATACAGGGGCGTCATTGCGGCGAGGTCGGCGACGAGGAACACGGCGAAGCCCGCCTCCTCCGCGATCGGCGCATTGGCCGGACCCCAGGCCCGATCGGCGAGGCGCTCTCCGGGCGCGAGGGGAACCAGCCGCGCCGCCGCCCGCTCGTACAGGTAGGCGCCCTCCGCCACGCCGGCGATGCGGCCCGCCTTCGCGTACAGGTAGACCTGCACCGCGTAGAGCCCGCCCGCGGAGGCGTAGCGGTAACGCGGCCCGGCCGGTGTCTCCCGCCGGGCCAGCCCCGCCAGCCAGCGCCCGAGGACCTCGAGGCCGAGGGGCTCGAGCCCGAAGCGGCGCCGGGAGCGGCGCGCGTCGGCAGGCTCCTCCTCTGGCCCGACCAGGGCGATCGCCGGACGCCCGGCGAGGTCGCGGCGCAGACCGGGCTCGCCCGCGCGGAAGGCCTCGCGCTCGGCGGGCGTGGCGAGGGCGGGCGCTGGAGCCGCGTCGGGGACCGGCCCGAGCAGCGCGGCGATCGCGCGCGGCGTCGGCTCTTCGAACATCGCCCCGAGCTCCGGCCGCACCCCGAGCTCGTGCTCGATCCGGTTGGCGAGGCGGATCAGCTCGATCGAGGTCCCGCCGCGGCGCAGGAGGTGGTCGTCCGGCCCGATCTCCTGGTCGAGCAGCTCCCCCGCCCAGTCGGCGACGCGCCGCGCCCGGCTGCCGGCCGGCGCCCGCGGCGCGGCGCTCTCCCCGGCCTGCGCCCGGGCGCGCAGGGCGCCGCGGTCGACCTTGCCGTTGGCGGTCAGCGGCAGGCCGTCGAGGCGCATCAGGCTCGCCGGCCGCAGGTAGCGCGGCAGCTCGTCGGCCAGCCAGGCGGCCAAGCCCGCCTCGGACAGGGTCACATCCCGGGCGACGAAGAAGGCGGCGAGCCCCCGCCGTCCTCCCGGCTCTCCGGTCGCGACCGCGGCCGCCGCGACGACGCCGGGGTGGCGGCAGAGGGTCGCCTCGAGCTCGCCGAGCTCGACCCGGAAGCCCTGGATCTTGACCTGGCCGTCCTCCCGGCCGAGCAGCTCGAGGTTGCCGTCGGGCAGGGTGCGCGCCCAGTCGCCCGTGCGGTACAGGCGCGCGCCGGAGGCGTCGATCACGAAGCGCGCCGCCGTCTGCTCCGGGTCGTCGAGGTAGCCGACGGCCAGCCCCTCCCCGCCGACGTACAGCTCCCCGGGCACGAAGTCCGGCCGCGGCTGCAGGCAATCGTCGAGGACCGCTGCGCTCTGGCCAGGCAGGGCGCGGCCGTAGAGGATGCTCCGGGCCTGCGGCGGAACCTCGCCGATCGGGTGCCAGACCGACCAGATCGCGGCCTCGGTCGCTCCCCCCAGGCTGAGTAGCGCGGCGGCGGAGCGGCGGCGGATGCGGGCAGGCAGCGTGACCGGGATCCAGTCGCCGGAGAGCAGCACCGCGCGCAGGCTGTCCGGGAAGTTGCGCCCGCGGTCTTCGAGGAAGTCGACCAGCACCTCCATCAGCGCCGGCACGGAGTTCCACAGGCTGATCTCATGCTCCTCGAGCAGCCCGCTCCACGCCGCGGGATCGCGGGTCGCCGCCGCCTCCGGCAACACCAGCCGGCCCCCCGCCGCGAGCGGGCCGAAGATGTCGTAGACCGCGAGGTCGAAGCTCAGGGCCGACAGGCCGAGCAGCGCGTCCCCGGGGCCGACGGCCAACCGCTGGTTGACCGCCTGCACCGTGCGGCTGGCGGCCGCGTGCGCGAGCATCACGCCCTTGGGGCTGCCGGTCGAGCCGGAGGTGAAGATCACGTAGGCGAGGCTGTCGACCGCCTGCGGCGGCGGCGTGAAGACGCGCGGGGTCCACTCTTCGGCAACGACCAGCGGGGTCACCTCGGCCGGCCACGCGACGGCGGCCCGTTGGCAGGGCTGGGTGACCGCGAGCGCGACCCCGGCCGCCCGCAGCATCCGCTCGAGGCGGGCGGGCGGCGTCGAGGCGTCGAGGGGCACGAAGGCAGCGCCGCTCAGGGCGATGCCGAGGACCGCGACGACCTCTTCCCAGCCCTTCTGCATCACGACGGCGGCCCGCGCGCCCGGACCGGCCCCGGCGTCGCGCAGCGCGGCCGCCAGGGCGCTGGCCCGGCCGAGCAGCTCGCCGTACGTGAGCGTGCGCGCGCCGATCACCGCGACCGCCTCCGGACGCTCCGCGGCGCGGGCGAGCAGCGGCGCGTACAGGAGCTCCGGCGCGGGCGCCGGCGGCGGCGCGGGTCGGCGCGCCCGCTGGGCGGCGGGCAGGAGGCGGGGCAGCGGCGCCTCCCAGGCTTCCGCATCGGCCGCGAGCACCTCGAGCAGCCGGCCGAGGGCGCCCGCGAAGGCGTCGGGCAGGCCGGGCGGGAAGAGCGCGTCGACGGTGTTGAGGTGCGCGACGAGGGCGCCCCGCTCTGCCTGCACGATCAGGTCCATCACCACCTGCGGCGTCTGCATCACCGCGAAGCCCGGCTCCCCCGGCCAGGGTTCCCTCGGCATCCCCCGCAGCAGGCCGCTGGTGAAGACGACCGGCATCGCGACCCGGCGGCCCCGCGCGGCGGACAGCGCGCGCAGGACGCGGACCGCGCTGACCAGGCTGTGCTCGAGGTCGCGCCACAGCTGCTCCTGCAGCTCCTTCGCCCAGGCTCCGAAGGGGTCGCGCCCGGGCGCCCGGGCGGCGACCAGCACCAGCGAGGTGAAGTCCCCGAGCACCCGGTCGACCTCCGGATGCCGCGCCGGGCGCTGGAACAGGGTGAGGTTGAGGGTGAAGCGCGGCCCCCGGCTCCAGGCCGCGAGCGCCGCAGCGTAGGCGGCGAGCAGGGCGCCCGAGGGCGTCAGCCCCGCGGCGCTGGAGGAGGCCCGGAAGCGCCGCCAGGCCTCCGGCTCCAGGCCCAGGCGCCGGCAGCGGAAGCGCGGCCGGGCGACACTCTCCGGGGCGCGGGCCAGGGGCAGCTCCGGGGCCGGCGGCAGGCTGGCCAGACGGTCCTGCCAATACGCCCAGGCGCGCTCGTGGGCCGGGCCCTTCCGGGCCTGAACAGTGGCGAGCACGCAGTCGCGGAAGCTGAGGGCGAGCGGCGGAAGCGCGGCCTCCGGCTCCTCGTACAGGCGCCGCCACTCGGCGAAGAACACCGCGCCGCGGCTCCAGGCGTCCATGATCAGCGCGTCGATGCTGAGATGCAGGCGCACGCGGTCCGCGTCGAGGCGGCTCGCGCGCACCTCGAACAGGGGCGCCCGGTCGGCCGGCAGCACCTGGTGGGACATCTCCTCGCGCACCCGGCCCAGCGCGGCCTCGACCTCCGCGGCGGGCAGCCCGGACAGGTCGCGGACGGCGATGCGGTACGGAGGGAGCTCCGCGAGCACTCGCTGCGTGCCGTCCTCGAGGAACACCGCGCGCAGCATGCCGTGGCGCGCGATCAGGCGCTGCAGCGCGCGCTCGAGGCGCGGGAGCTCGACGCCCTCGAGGTCGTACTCCCGGTAGGCGTGGGTCGCGACGTTGCCGAGGGCGAAGGCCCCGCCCCGGCCGACCAGGTAGGCCTGTTGCACGTCGGTCAGCGGGAAGGGCGCGGAGCGCGCCGTCGGATCGGGCACCCAGGGGGCGGCGTCGGCCTCCGCTCCGGCCGCGCGCAGCCGCGGGAGGAGGCGCGCGACCGTGCGCTCCCGGGCGAGCACCTCGAGGGGCAGCCGCACCCCGAAGCGCCCGGGCAGAGCGGCGCAGATCCGCAGGGCGGAGAGCGAGTCGCCGCCCGCGGCGAAGAAGTCGTCGTCCGGGCCGTAGCGCGGAACTTCCAGCAGCTCGGCGAAGAAGGCGCAGAGCTCCTGCTCCAGGCTGGCGCCAGGAGCTTCCGGCGGCGAAGCAGGCTCCCCGCGGGGCAACTCCGGCGGCTGCGCGGGCGTCCCGCGCGGAGCTTCCGGGCCCCCTGCAGGCGTGGCCTGTGCCGGGAATCGCGGCGCCGCCTCCCCCGCGCGACGCGCCAGCAGCGCCCGGCGGTCGAGCTTGCCGCCGGGCAGGAGCGGCAGCGCCGGCACGCGCGCGAGCTCCGCCGGCACCATCCAGCCCGGCAGCCGCTCCGTCAGGAAGCCGCGCAGCGCCGCGAGGTCGACCTCCCCGACCACCCAGGCCGCCAGCCGGGTCTCCCCCGAGCCCGGCAGAGTGCGCCCCGCGGCCGCCGCCTCGCGCACCTCCGGGTGCGCGAGCAGCGCGGCCTCGACCTCCGCGGGCTCGACCCGGTGGCCGCGCAGCTTGACCTGGTCGTCGACCCGCCCGAGGTGCACGAAGCGCCCGTCCGCGAGCCGCTTCCCCCCATCCCCCGTCCGGTAGCGACGCCAGCCGTCGGCCAGCGGCGTGAAGGCCCGCGCGCTCAGCTCCGGCCGGCGCCAGTAGCCCGACGCGAAGGCCCGCCCCTCGACGACCAGCTCGCCCGCCTCCCCGTCCGGGAGCTCCGCGTCGTCGGGCCCGAGCACCCGGACGCGCACCCCCTCCCCCGGCCTGCCGACCGGGACGTGGTCGCCGGCCAGCGGCGTGTCCGGCCCGATGAAGCAGGAGCACAGGGCCAGGGTCTCGGTCGTGCCGAAGGTGTTGACCAGCCGCGCGGTGGCAGGGAAGACGCGGCGGAAGCGGACGACGTCCGCCGGAAACACCGGGTCGCCGCCCGCGCGCAGCAGCCGCAGGGCGGGGAAGGTCGCGCCGTCCGGCAGCGCGTCGACGAAGTGCCGGAACAGGGTCGTGAAACACAGCAGGATCGTCACCCGCTCGCGCGTCAGCCACGCCGCCAGGCCGGCGAAGCCGAGCTCCCGCACGTCGCAGGGCAGCACGCAGGCACCCCGGACCAGGGCCGCGACCGTCCACGGCAGGCTGGCCCCGATGGTGTAGGCGTGCAGCACGCACAACCGGTCTTCGGGCCGGATGTCCGCGCGTGCGATCCAGGCCTCCGCGTTGGCCAGCAGCGTCCGCTGGGTGTGGACAACGCCCTTGGGACGGCCGGTCGTGCCCGAGGTGTAGAGGATGATCGCCGGGCTGTCGGGCTCCGGCCCCGGCAGCGGGTCGTCCTCCGCCGGCGGCACCTCCTCCAGCGCCAGGCAGCGCTCCCCGTACAGCGCCCGCGCCCGCTCCCGGTGGGCCGCGTCGTGCACCAGCAGCGCGGCTCCCGCATCCTCGAGCAGCGCCGCGAGCCGCGCCGGCGGCTGGTCCGGCGCGAGCGGCACGCAGGCGCGGCCGGCCCCCCATACGCCGAGCATCGCCCGCGCCTGCTGCGGGCCGTTCCCGAGCAAGAGGGCGATCGGCCGAAGATCGTCGCCGAGCCGCGCGCACAGCGCCTGGCCGAGAGCCTCCGCCGCCTGCGCAAGCGCGCCGTAGCGCTGGCTGCCGTGGGGGGTGCAGATCGCGACCCGCGTGGGATCCCGACGCGCCTGGGCGGCGAAGCGCGCGGGGACGGTCTCCCGCAGGTCGGTCGCCGGGCTCGGGGTTTCCATCGCAGTCCTTGGGCTGGGAACGCGCCTGCCGCGCGGTGGCACGCCGGGCGCCAGTATAGCCGGGGCGGGTGGGGATGCAATCGGCGGGCGGGCGTGGACCGCCTCGAGCTCCAGGCCGTCAGCCCGGCACCAACGCCACGTGCGCTCCCACGACATCCTGCATAACAGCGCGGGCTCTCCCTCGGTTGGTCCCTGCCGGCGCCTGGAGGATCCTGCCCCCTTCTTCCCGCACGCGGCGCAGACTCTCGGCGAGGTCGCCGACCGGGAGGTGGATGATCCAGATCGCTGGCATCCCCGCATTCACGCCGCGCGCATGGCAGATCCCCGCAGCGGGCTGTCCATCACCGCCGAGCAGCTGGTAGTCGGCATAGCCCCCGCTCGCGTCCTGCTTCTCGACTTCCCGCGCAGACCACCCCACGACATGCCGGTAGAAGTCGCACGTCAGCGAAGGGTCGGGCACCGTCAGCTCGAGCCACACGATGCGCCCCGCCGCAGCGGCGTCGGACCCCGACGCCCCGGAACCCGTCGACGCCTCTTCCTCGGCAACGACGGGGATGATCCCGAAGGCCGCCCCGTGCGGGTCGCGCAGCACGGCCCACTGGCTCGCTCCCCGCTCGTCCCTGGCGTGCAGGAGCTCGCCCCCGCCACGCTCCAGGGCACGCTCCACGCTGCCGGCGACATCCGCGACCTGGATGTGCGGCATCCACTGGAGCGGTAGTTGGGCATACTCCGCGCTGCGTGCGCCCAGGCCGATGATCGGCATGCCCAGGTTGTTCATCAGATCCTCGCGCCACAGCGGACGCTCGCCCGTGCAGAGCACCCGCGAGTAGAAGCGCACGGCACGTGCGTGCTCGGGGACGGCGATGTCAGCGCTGACGACTCCCCCGACACGTCCGGAGAAGGGGTTGGACATGGTCTTCATCCTCGTGGGGCGTATGCCCAGCGTAGCACCGACGCCGATCCGGCGCATGTCCGCGCCGCCGGGAGGTGGGGGAGGCGCTTCAGGGGAAGGCCAGCTCGACCTCGAGCGGCTCCCCGGGATTTCGTCGCGGTGACGGTTTTTTCATCCAGGCGCTCCCACTGCACCCTGTCCAACGAGAACCTCAAGCTGTACGTCGCGAGCGCTGACCGCAAGGGAACGCTCGCGCACGAGCAGCTGCACCGTCGCATGGCAACCTCCCTCTGTGCGGGGCACCCGCGCTCGCCTGATCCTTCCAGTCTACGGCTGTGCGGGTCAGGGGAAGCGCAGCGCGAAGGCCACCCGCTCCACGCCTGCCGGGACGATCAGCTCCTCGACCGGCCCCCCTTCGCGGAAGCCGCTCTGCCAGGCCTGCAACAGGTACCGCCCCGGAGGCAACCGGTAGGCAAAGCTCCCATCGTACGCGACCTCGCACCGGGGCCGGGGCGTGGGAAAGCCCGATGTCGCCTCGACGATGGTGATCTTGTTCGGTCGCCGGGTAGAGAAGATGACCTGACCGTCCACATGCACGCCCGGCTCAAGGCGCCGCGCGATGCGGGTGGTCTCGCCGCGAACCATCGGCACGGTTTCGACCAGACCCGCGCCGCTCCCCTCCTGGTAGATCCACAGCGAACAGCTCGCCGCGTAGGGACCGAAGGTCCGAAGCACCGCGGTCTCCCCCTCTGGTGTTTCGAACGCATAGAGCTCGCTTCCGACCCGGCGCGCATGGACCCGCCGACCAGGCGTGCAGCCGGAGGCGACCACCTCGAGAACCGCCCACGGCTCGAGCCGGATGGCGGCCCCCTGGCGCTGCTCCCCCGTCGACAACTCGACGACCAGGGTCTCGGCGTTGTAGCCTTCGCCGGACGCGATGATGCGCTTCACCCCGGAGAACAAGGGGCTGAGCTCGAAGCTTCCGCGCAGGTCCGTCTCCGCACGGGTCTCGCTCGACATGGCGCGCACGACCACCCCCGGGACCGGCCTGCCGAGCGAGTCGACGACCCGCCCCTGAAGGGATGCCGGGGGCTCGAGCACGAAGTCCCGGACATGCTCCCCCGGCGTCGTCACAGCCTTCAGAGTGGCGATACAACCCCCGACCCCGGAGCTGACGACCTCGACCTTGACGGGCTCGCTGGACGGCGCGAAGGCGCCGGTGCGATAGGGGATGCGACCCAACGCGCTCGTGACGCGTTCCCCACCTCGCCAGACCCAGAGGTCGAAGTCGTCGGTCGGCGTACCGTCGGGCAGAGACACCGTGCCGATCAACACCGCGCCCGGGTCGAGGCCGATCTCCCCGAGGCCGTCATCGCCGCCGGTCACGGTGTGCTCCATCTCCTGGGGCAGGTAGGCATCACTCCCGCCGACGCGGACACGCCACACCCCGGGGACCAGGCCCCGCAGCCGAAAGCCGCCGTCCCCATCGCAACGGGCGACACGGTGGGTGTCGACCATCGGGTGCGGCGGAACAGTCATCAGGCGTGCGCTCACACCCCCTTGGATCGGGAGGCCGGTGTCGTTGGCGAACACCCGTCCGCTGACGGCGTGACCGCGCTTCAGCACCAGACGCAGCCCCTCTACGTGCTCGTCCTCCGCGAGGGTAAGCCCCTGATAGCCCGTGTCGACCCAGCTCTGCCGACGCGCCAGCACCCCGAGCGTCCCCGCTGGAAGGTCCGACACCGTGAAGTTGCCGGTCGCGTCGGTCCGGTCCCTCCCGACCCTGCGTCCCCGCACATCCACGACGACTTCGGCCCCCGCGACCGGCACTCCGTTCTCGTCGACGACCTGACCCGTGAGCCGGGCACCGTTCCCCTGCGCGGGCGCTGCAGTCGGCCCGGGCTCAGGCGTCGAGCCCGGGCCGTCCCGCTGGGTCGGCTCCTGCACAGGGGGCGCGGCCTCCTCGCTCGATTGCCCGGAGCGCGAAGGCGGGAGCCCTGGAACCGCGACGGTGTCACCGGCAACCGCGGCCACCGCACCCGGCGTGGGCGCCCGGGGCAGTTCCAGGGGCTCCTCCGGCGCTGTCATCACGGTGAGCAGCAGCACGCCCGCGACCGCGACGATCCCGAGCGCCAGCCCCCGCCGCGTCCCCGCCTCCATCACCTGCCTCCCCTCCAGCCTGCGTTCAGGATACCTGAACGAGGCCCTCGAGGGTCTTGCCGAAGCAGGCGGATGTCCCGTGCGCTTTGTTCCACCCCCTCCCGTCGTTGGCCGGGAACCGACGTCCCTCCGGCACAGGACTTGAGTATGCGGAGGTCAGTAAGCCCTTGCCTGACTCGCCAACGGACCAACATCAGCCCCAGTCTCGCCCCATCCCCCGCATCCCCGCCATGACGCGACACCCCACCCCCGCAACCCAACCCGCCACCGCGGCTTCGTCGCCGACATGCCC
>JAUIEM010000263.1 GCA_030428695.1 bacterium | reverse complement strand
ACGAGCTCGCCCGCGAGCTCAGCGAGCTGGCCGGAGACAGCGGCAGCGCCGAGGTGACGATCCGGGAGCAGAAGGACTACGCCGCGATGCTCGGCGAGCTTGCCGCGGTCAACACCCCGCCGCCGCCCGCCCGCCGCGTCTGGCTCGGGGTCGCGCTCGCGGTCGGGAGCCTGGCGCTGATCGCGGGGGGGTTGGCGGTGTTGATGTGGGAGTAGGGGCGGGGTTTGCCCCCGCCCGCCGCACGCGTGGACGTTGACCCTGGGAAGGCCCCTCACCCAGCCCCGGCGATCGCCTGCTCGATGTCCGCGATCAGATCCCGGACGTCCTCGATCCCCACCGACAGCCGGATCAGCCCGTCCGCCAGGCCGATCTCCCGCCGCACCTCCGGCGGCACCGAGGCGTGGGTCATCGCCGCCGGCACCTCGATCAGCGACTCGACGCCGCCCAGGCTCTCGGCGAGCTTGAAGAAGCGCGTGCCCATCGCGACCTGGTTCGCGCGCTCGACGCTGCCCGACAGGTCGAAGCTGACCATACCCCCGAAGGCGCGCATCTGCTCTTTGGCGACGGCGTGGTTGGGGTGCGAGTCGAGACCGGGGAAGTAGACCCGCTCGACCTCGGCGTGCGCGGCGAGATAGCCCGCGACCTCGAAGGCGTTGGCGCAGTGCCGCTCCATGCGCAGGGCGAGGGTCTTCAGGCCGCGGTGCACGAGGTAGGAGTCGTGGGGTCCGAGGACGCCGCCGGCCGAGTTCTGCAGGAAGTGCAGCCGCTCGCGCAGGCCGTCGTCGCGGCCGATCACGCAGCCGGCGACGACATCGGAGTGGCCGCCGAAGTACTTGGTCATGCTGTGCACGACCAGGTCGGCCCCGAGCTCGAGGGGACGCTGCACGAATGGCGTGGCGAAGGTGTTGTCGACCACCAGCAGGGCCCCGACCTCACGGCAACGCGCGGCGGCCGCGGCGAGGTCGGTGATCTTGAGCAGCGGGTTGCTCGGGCTCTCGAGCCAGACCAGCTTCGTGTCTGCGGTGATCGCTCCGGCCAGGGCGGCGCTGTCGGCGCTGTCGACGTAGCTGAAGTCGTAGCCCATCGGGGCGTAGACGCGGTCGAACAGGCGCCGCGTGCCGCCGTACAGGTCGTCGCCCGCGACGATGCGCTGGCCCGGGCCGACCAGCCGGATCGCCGCGTCGGTCGCGGCCATGCCCGAGGCGAAGCACAGCCCCCAGGTGCCGGCCTCGAGGACCGCGACGGCGCTCTCGAGGGCGGCCCGGGTCGGGTTGCCGGTGCGGCTGTACTCGTAGCCCTTGTGCTGGGCGGGCGCAGGCTGGACGTAGGTCGAGGTCAGGAAGACCGGCACGTTGATCGCGCCGGTGATCGGCTCGGGGTCGGTGCCGGCGTGGACGGTCTGGGTGGCGAAGGCGGCCTGGGAAAGCTCGGGCATCGGGCTCCTCCCGCGTTGCATGAGGGTTGAGAGCCTCCTATACTACCGCTTTGGCCAGGGGTTGCCCATGTCGAACTCGAGCAAGCTGCCGGCGCTCCTCGACAAGATGCAGGCCCTGCGCGCGGACGGCTCCGCCGGCCCGGTCGAAGAGCTGCTCGACGAGGTCGAGGCCCAGCTGACCGGCCAGGGCAAGGAGCTGCGCAAGGCCCGCCACGACTTCCGCACCATCGTCGAGTTCACCAAGCGTCTGAACTCCCAGGGCCTCGACCTCCTGCGCATCGAGACCTTCGTCAATCGGCTGCTGATGGGCCAGTTCGCCGCTGCGAAGACCTGGTTCCTGCGCGAGGGAGACTTCGACGACGGCATCTTCCGCTGCCAGAAGGGCCGCTACCCCGAGCTCCAGTTCCATTACGAGAGCCCCTTCGCCGCCTGGGTGCTCGGCCTGCAGGTCCCGCTGATCGTCGGCGAGCACGAGCGCGAGCTGACGCGCTTCGGCCTGTGGGACAACCTCGCCGGCCACAAGATCGAGGTCATCGCCCCGCTGGTCCGCTATGAGCAGGACCGGCGCCTGCTCGAGGGCGTGCTCTTCCTCGGTCCACGCATCACCGGCATGCCCTACGACGACCGTGACCTCGCCTTCCTGGGGCTGGTCGCCGACCTCGTCGCGATCGCGCTGCACAACGCCTCGCTGTTCTTCGCTTCGACCCACGACGCCCTGACCAAGATCTACGGCCGCGGCCACTTCGACATGACCATCGACCAGCAGCTGCAGCGCGCCAACCGCTACGACGACGAGGGCCGCCGGGTGTCGCTGGCGATGGTCGACATCGATCACTTCAAGCACTTCAACGACACCTACGGCCACCCGGTCGGCGACGAGGTGCTGCGGCAGGTCGCGCGCACCCTCGCGGACACCGTGCGGCGCATCGACGTGGTCGCGCGTTACGGGGGCGAGGAGTTCGCGATCATCTTCCCCGAGATCCACAAGCAGGAAGCCCGCATCGCCGCCGAGCGCATCCGGGTCGCGATCGAGTCGCTGCGGGTCAAGATCGACGACCTCAGCGAGCCGCTCAGCGTGACGGTGTCGATCGGCATCGCGACCTACCCCTACGACGCCGACGCCCGCCAGGCCCTGATCAACCGCGCCGACCAGGCCCTGTACCAGGCCAAGGAGCGCGGCCGCAACCAGGTGGTGCTCGCGGGCGAGGAGTGAGGGGGAGCCCCCTCGAGGCTCCACCCCTGCAGGCACCGCCCGACTCTCTCCCGCCGAGGAATCCGCGGGCTTCGCCATCCGCGCTTCGTACAAGCCGAAGGGGAGACCCGATCCACGATCTTGACCCGTGGTGTCGATCGCGTACAC
This sequence comes from bacterium, assembly GCA_030428695.1. The sequence continues at coordinate 11,281 of JAUIEM010000263.1, read as the reverse complement.
TGGATGCATATTTCTGATTTGAAATATTTCAAAGAGGAAAGGTGTCAAGAATGAAGAGTATCGAGCCGCAACGTCCCATCCTCGGCGGGAACGTCCCCCCGCAACGGGTCGTGGGACGCGACGGCGTGATCGCGAAGATGTGGACCCTGCTCGAGGACCAGAGCGTGGTCCTCGTCGCCGAGCGGCGCATCGGCAAGACCAGCGTCCTGCGGAAGATGGAGGCGGAGCCGCGGGAGGGCTGGAAGCCGATCTATATCCCGCTCGAGGGCAAGCGCTCCCGCATCGCCTTCGTCTCCGCGCTCGTCGAGGCGATGCGGCCGCACGGCTCGACGCCGGGAGGCCTGTTCTCCCGCCTCGAGGCGCTCTTCACCGAGCTGTCGGGCCAGCAGGTCCTCAACTGGAACCTCCCGGAGCTGCGCGACCACTGGAAGAAGCTGCTGCACCGCGCGCTGGACGACATCGCGGAGCACGCGGGCGCACGGCGCTTCGTGCTGCTGCTCGACGAGTTCCCGATCATGATCTCCAACATCCACACGAGCGAGAGCGAGCACGCCGCGATGGAGCTGCTCGACGAGCTGCGCGACCGCCGGCTCAGGGAGACGGAGGGGAAGATCCGCTGGGTCTTCACCGGCTCGATCGGGCTGCACCTGGTCATCTCCGCGCTGCGCACCCACGGCTACACCAACGACCCGATGAACAACACGGCGACCGTCTCCCTCGGCGGTCTCGCGCCGGAGGACGGACAGCACCTGGCCCTGTCGGGGATGACGGCGCTGTTGAACTGCGGAGACATCACCGTCGCCGAAGACGCGCACTCCCTCGAGATCGCCCGCTCGATCACCCAGGCCGCCGACGGCCTGCCCTTCTACATCAACCACCTCGTCGCCCTGCTCCAGGAGCTCCCGCAGCCCGTCTCCGCCACCTCGGTCGACACCGCCCTGCAGCGCCTGCTGCTCGCCGCCGACGACCCGGCCCACCTGCGCCACTACGCCGAGCGTCTCGAGGTCTACTACACCTTCCACGAGCAGGCCTACGACCTCGCCTGCACCCTGCTCGGCAGCCTCTCGCACCACGTCCAGGGCCTGAGCGACAGCGCCCTGCGCCAGGAGATCGCGGCCCAGATGGCGCCCCCGGACGACAAGACCTGCTGGACCGTGCTCGACAACCTGCTGCGCGATCACTACCTCGTGCGCGCCGATCTCGAGGGCCATCCGCGCAGCTACCGGTTCAAGTACGGCCTGATCCGCCGCTGGTGGCAGCTCAACCGGGCGAAGTCGTGAGCGGCGGCTTCCTCTTCCGCTTCAGCCCCGGCAGCAGCCCGTCGGCCTTGCTCGAGACCATGCTCGTCGGCCGCCACAAGCTCCTCGACCGCATCGAGACCGACGTGCGGGAGAGCATCGCCGAGCGCGCCGGTCACCATTGGCTGCTCGTCGGCCCCCGGGGCGCCGGCAAGACCCACCTCCTCGCCGTCCTGCGCCACCGCATCGCCGCGGACCCGGAGCTGGCCGGGCGGGTCGCCATCGCCTGGCTGCGCGAGGAGGAGCGGGGCGTGACCTCCTACCTGGACTGGCTGGTCGTCATCCTCCAGGCGCTGCACCGTTCCGCGCCGGATGCCTTTCCCGAGCCCCTGCCGCGGCTGACCGGCCACCCACGCGAAGAGGCGCAGCGCCGGGCGGAGAGAATGCTGGTGGAAAGCGTAGGAACGCGCCAGATCCTGCTGCTCGCGGAGAACCTCGGCCAGCTCTTCTCCTCCCGCGGCATCGACCGTGCCGGCCAGCAGCCTTTCCGCGACCTCGTGCAGCGCTTTCCGCAGTGGTGCATCATCGCCTCCTCGCAGGCCCTGGTCCCCGACCTGCAGTCGCGCGACGCGCCCTTCTTCGGCTTCTTCCGCGTGCGCCACCTGCAGCCGCTCGGCGTCGACGATTCCCTCGAGCTCTTCTGCAAGCTCGCCCGGCACGACGACCGTGAGGCCCTGCGCAGCGCTCTGCGTTCCCCGGCCGGCCGCGCGCAGGTGCGCGCCGTTCACCACCTCGCCGGGGGCAATCCGCGCCTGCTGGTCAGCCTGTACCACTGCCTGAAGGGGGAAGAGCTCGAGGCGGTCACCCGCGCCTTCCTCGAGATGGTCGACGGCCTGACCGCCTACTACCAGGAGCGGCTGAACGGGCTGTCGCCCCTGCAGCAGAAGATCGTCCACGTGCTCGCCGCCGCCCGCCTGCCGCTGCAGGCGAAGGAGGTCGCCGCCCGGTGCTTCGTCGCGGAGACCTCTTCCGCCAAGCAGCTCGGCCTCCTCCTCGACCTGCGCTACCTGCGACGGACGAAGGTCGGCCGGCAGTCCCACTACGAGCTGGCGGAGCCCCTGTTGCGGCTGTGCTTCGAGGTCAAGGAGCAACGGGACGGGCCCCTGCGGCTGTTGATCGACTTCCTCGGGACCTGCTACACGCAGGAGGAAAGGGACGCGCACCCTGCAAACGAAGTGCTGAGCCAGGACACCGAAGCCACCCTCACCACCTACACCCAGACCGTCACCGCGCACCCCACCGCGCACGAGAAGTTGACGCAGCTCCTCACCACCGTCGCCTTCCCCCTCCTCGACACCGCCGAGCCCCGGCACACCCCCGCCGTGCTCGGCAGGCTCCTCGCCCCCCTCGAGGCCCACGACCTCGTAGAGCTCGCCACACCGAGCCTGACGCACTGCCTCATCCGCTGGCTGCACCCCACACAGCGCGCGCTCCCCCGCCTGCGGGCCCTGGCCGAGCACCTGTGCCCGGAGCTGGAGACGCTGCCCCGCATGGAGCTCGGCGTCCGGCTGTTTCGCACCGGCGTCGCCTTCCTCGAGAGCGAGGATCCCCGCACGCTGCTCACGTTGCCCCTCGAGGAGCGCAAGATCCTGGAAGGGATGCTCGACGGCACGCTGATCGCGCTGTCTACACCGCCACCGGCCGCGCCACCAGCAGCTCCCCCTCCCGGCGCACGGGCATAGCGAAGGCGAAGGCGTCGACCGCGCAGGCGTGCTCGACATCGCCGGGAGACTGCCAGTCGACGGCCGGGTCGTAGCCCTTGGCGGCGGCGGGGCTGGTCCGCACACGCTCGACGTACGGCGCGGGATCGACAGAGCCCCCGCGCAGCAACGCCGCCATGTACTCGGCGCAGGCGTTGTCCTCGTCGCCGTCGGGCCCGAACAGGCTGCGCATGGGAACAAGGTCGATCGCCGCCGGACGTGCCCGCAGAAGCCAGCGCACAGTCGCGCCGGCGACCGCCAGGCTGCCGAGCAGGATCTGCCGGGCGGGCGTCGACACGACCCCCTGGGTGCCGCTGCTGCTGCGCAGGACCAGGGTGCGGCCGCGCAGGTCGGCCCCGGCGACGGCCTCGGGGGAGTTCCCGAAGTCGAAGCCGTCGATCTTGCGGCCGCGGCTCTCGCCGGCGAGCAGCCAGTCCGGGTGCGCCCGGCGCAGGGCGTGGGCCTCGTCGCCGGTGCCGACCAGGACGATCTGCTCGGCGCCGGAGGCGAAGGCCCAGGCGGCGGTGGAGAAGGCGCGCATCACGTCGATGATCACCGCCGTGCCGGTGGCGGCGCGGGCGCCGTCCAGGCCTTCGCGGATGCTGCTCGCGAGGCCGCGGCTGTGCTTGGGACCCGGCATGGGCTCTCCGAAAGCGAACGTTGTCGATGGGGGGGAACGGCAGTATACTTCCGATCCACTTCGCGGCGGGAGCCCCTTGGACAACTTCCTCTCGAAACGCGTCGTCCTGGTCACCGGCAAAGGTGGCGTCGGACGCACCACCGTCACCGCCGCCCTCGCCCGCGCCTCCGCCCTGTCCGGCCAGCGTGTGCTCGTCTCCGAGGTCGAGGAGCCCTGCGGCGGCTTCTCGCCCCTCGCCCGCCTGTTCGGCCGCGAGCACCTGCCGCCCAAGCCGGTCAAGCTCACCGACTCGATCGACGGCATGCAGCTCAACGCGAGCAAGGGCCAGGAGCTGTTCCTCGCCTCGGTGCTCAAAGTCAGGGCGATGGCGAAGCTGGCGATGAAGACCAAGCCGCTGCTCGCCTTCCTGCGCTTCGCGCCCTCCTTCCACGAGATGGGCATCTTCTTCCACCTCTTGACCTATATCAAGAAGATGAAGAAGGAGCGCTACGTCTACGACCAGATCCTGGTCGACATGCCGGCGACCGGCCACACCCTTGCGCTGACGGCCCTGCCCGAGCAGCTCTTGACGCTGATCCAGAGCGGCCCGATCGCGAACGGCATGCGCGAGGGGCAGAAGTGGCTGAACGACCCGGAGACCGGGGCGGCCTACATCGTCACGATCCCCGAGACCCTGCCGGTCACCGAGAGCATGGAGCTGATCGAGGGGCTCAAGCGCACGAACATGCCGGTCGGCGGGGTGATCCTCAACATGGTCCCGGAGAACCCCTTCAGCCCCGAGGAACAGACCGCGATCGCGCGGCTGATGAACGGCCGGGAGTACTTCGGCCAGCGCTACCTCGACCGCATCCAGACGACCTCGAAGGCGACCCAGAAGCTGCACGATGAGCTGCACGTCAGCTTGCTCAAGCTGCCGTTCCTGCCGGCCAGCGACCAGCTGCCGAGGCGCCTGGCCGAGGCCCTCCTCGAGAGGAGGATGGCGTGACCCGGCAGATGCGCGACCTGATCGAGAAGCAGCGCATCCTGGTGTGCTGCGGCGCGGGCGGCGTCGGCAAGACCACCGTCTCGGCGGCCCTCGCGGTCGCGGCGGCGCGGGCCGGACGGCGGGTGCTGGTGCTGACGATCGACCCCTCCAAGCGGCTCGCCCAGACCCTCGGCGTCGGGCGGAACAACCCGGAGCCGACCATGCTCAGCCGCGAGCGGCAGCGGGCGATCGGCATCGAGGAGCCGGGCTGCCTGTCCGCCTGGATGATCGACCCGAAGTTGATCGCCGACAACGCGGTCCGGCAGATCATCAAGGATCCGCGCGAGGCCGAGCGCTTCCTCAAGAACAAGATCTACCTCGCGGTGACCGACATGATCGCGGGGATGCAGGAATACACCGCGATGGAGGCGCTGCACGAGCTCGTCGAGTCGCAGCGCTACGACCTGGTGGTGCTCGACACGCCGCCGTCGCGCAACGCCCTGAACTTCCTCGAGGGACCCGAGAAGCTCAACACCTTCCTCGACGGCAGCGTCTTCAAGCTGTTCATCCCGAAGGACGGCAGCATGGTGATGCGCGTCGCCTCGCGGGTGATCCATCCGGTGATGCGCGCGGTGTTCGGTGAGGAGCTGTTCAACGAGCTGCAGGTCGCCTTCGGCACCTTCGGCAGCATCTTCCGCATCCTGAACGGCAACGCGCAGAACATGCGCGAGTACCTCTCGCAGCCGAGCGTGTCCTTCTTCCTGATCACCTCGCCCTTCGACGAGGCGGCGAGCGAGGCGCGCTTCTTCCGCCAGCGCATCCGCCAGCTCGGCCTGCCCTTCCGGGGCATGATCCTCAACCGCAGCTACGCCCTGAGCCAGGACGTCGTCTTCCCCGACGCCCGCCTGCTCTCCGGCGCGCTGCGCGAGGCGCTGAAGAGCGCCTTCATCAAGCTCGAGGCGATGGCGCTGCGGGAGAAGGAGCGCAGCGAGGCCGACCAGGCGCTGCTCGCGCGGTTGGCGAAGGAAGCGGGGGAGGGCGCCTTCGCCCTGCCGCTGCCCGAGCTGCACGAGAGCGTCGACGACCTCGAGAGCCTGCGCTCCATCGCCGACATGCTCGTCGCCGAGGAAGGCCTGCAGGCGGCCTGACCCACTGCTCGCTGCGCGCGGCAGGGGAGGATCTTCTGGAAGCGCCCGGCGACTCCCGCTTCGCGACCACCCGCTGGAGCCTGGTCCTCGCCGCCGGCGCGGACGGGCGCGAGGCCCTCGCCACGTTGTGCGAGGCGTACTGGTACCCGCTCTACGCCTGGGCGCGGAAGACCGGGTCCGGGCCGGAGGATGCGGCCGACCTGGTGCAGGGCTTCTTCGCCGAGGTGCTCGAGAACTCCCGCCTGGCGGTCGCCGACCCGGCCCGCGGGCGCTTCCGCAGCTTCCTCCGCGCCGCCCTCGCCAACTTCCGCAAGACCCGCTGGCGCGCGGCCTCCACCGAGAAGCGCGGCGGCGGCAGGCGCATCCTGCGGCTCGACTTCGAGGCCGGCGAGCGGCGCTACCGCCACGAGCCGGAGAGCGCCGAGACGGCCGAGCGCATCTTCGCGCGCAAGTGGGCGCTGACGGTGCTCGGCCGCGCCCTGGAGGGCCTGGAGGAAGCCTACGCCGGCCGCCAGCAGCAGGAGCTGTTCGCGGCCCTGCAGCCGTTGCTCGACGGTGGCGGCAGCAGCCAGGAGGCGGCGGCGCGGCTCGGGATGACGGAGGGGGCGGTGCGCACCGCCCTGTCGCGCCTGCGCGCCCGCCTCGGACGGGCCCTGCGCGAGGAGGTGCGGGAGACGCTCGCCGCCGGCGAGGATGTCGAAGAGGAGCTCGCGACCTTGATGGCGGCGCTCGGTTGAGAAAAACTCGACAGAGGGTGTAACACTTCGCGGAAAAGCGCTTAGCGGAGGGTGAGAAAGAGGAGAAACCACGATGAGCGACACCCTCCATCCGAGCTGGACCACGAACCGCTGCCCCCGCTGTGACCGCAGCCTGCCCAACGACGCCCCGGGCGGCCTGTGCCCGACCTGCGTGATGCAGGCCGCCCTGCGCCCCGACCCGCGCGCCTCCACCGCCGCCCTCGACGGCGCGGAGGCGGAGGTCGAGCCGCTGCCCGAAGGCTTCGCCGGCCTCGCGGTGCTCGAGCGTATCGGCGGCGGCGGCATGGGCAGCGTGTACAAAGCCCGCCAGTCCAGCCTCGACAGGCTGGTCGCCCTCAAGGTGATGCACCCGAAGCTCGCCGAGCGCGCGGAGTTCGCCGAGCGCTTCCTGCGCGAGGCCCGCGCCCTGGCCCGGCTCGACCATCCGAATGTCGTGCGGGTGCACTCCTGCGGCAAGGCACAGGACCGGCTGTACCTGGTGATGGAGTACGTCGACGGCGTCAACCTCCGCACGCTGCTGCGCGGCGGGCCGCTCGATCCGGCCCGCGCGATGGCGCTGATCCCGCGGCTGTGCGAGGCGCTGCAGTACGCCCATGAGCACGGGGTGGTGCACCGGGACATCAAGCCAGAGAACATCCTGATCGACCGCGAGGGCCGGGTGAAGATCGCCGACTTCGGCCTCGCCAAGCTGGTCGGGCCGGCGAGCGACAGCTTCCTGACCGGGCGCAAGGACGTGATGGGCACGCCGCGGTACATGGCCCCCGAGCAGCTCAAGGCGCCGCTCTCGGTCGATCATCGGGCGGACCTGTACGCGCTCGGTGTCGTGATCTACGAGCTGTTGACCGGCGAGCTGCCGATCGGCCACTTCGCGCCGCCGTCGGAGAAGGCTCCGGTCGACGTGCGGCTCGACCAGATCGTGCTCAAGGCGCTGGCGGAGAGGCCGGAGGCCCGCTGGCAGAGCGCCCGCGAGCTGCAGAGCTCCTTCGCCGACCTCGCGCGCCGTCCAGCCCCTGTCCGGCCTGCCTACGACCAGGCCGAGCGCCCTCCGAAGTCGCGCGGTGCGGGCTGGTGCGCGGTGCTCGGCTGCCTGGCCCTGTGCGTGATGGGCAGCCTGCCGGTGCTCGGCTTCCTGTTCCTCGCGACGTCGCAGGGCGTCCCCGATGACATGCCGATGCCCCCCGACAGGGCCGACCCCGTAGAGTCCCCGATGCCGTGGAACACGCCGGGCGACGCGCTGCCCGTCTCCCGCTACGGCCCCGACCAGCGCGCCCACCTCGCGGTCGGCGACGGCGTCCTGCCGGCCCTGCAGCTCGCCCTGGCGGAAGGCGCGGATCCCAGCAGCCGGGACGGTCAGGGGCGGAGCCTGCTGATCAAGGCGGCCGCGGGCGGCGAAGCGGGCATGGTCGACGCGCTCCTCGCCGCCGGCGCCGCCCTCCACGACAAGGACGACGACGGCTCCACCGCCCTGCACGCGGCGGTGCGCGGCGGCCACCAGACGGTCGCGGCGCGCCTGCTCGCGGCGGGCGCACTTCCCGATGAGGCCGACGCCCGCGGCTGGACCGCGCTGCACTGCGCCGCCGCGACCGGCGCTACCCGGCTCTTGCCCCAGCTCGCGGAGGCCGACTTCGGGGCGGTGACGCGGGACGGCGACACGGCCCTGCAGCTCGCGGTCAAGGCCGGGGAGCGAGCGATGGTCGAGGCGCTGCTCGAGAAGCCGGGGCGCGAGGCGTTCGACCGTCCGGACGACGAGGGGCGCAGCCCGTTCTGGAACGCCTGCGAGCGCGGTCATGTCGCGATCGCCGAGCTCCTGAAGGCGGCGGGCCTGACCGTCCGGAAGCCCGACGACGAGGGCGTCAGCCCCTGGCTCGCGGCGATGCGGGCGGGGCACGCCGGCGTGCTGCTCGCCTTCCCGGACGACGTCGATGACCTCGCCGGCAGGGATGGGGACGGCCGCAACCTGCTGCACTGGGCCGCCTGGCACGGGGACCTGCGAGCGCTCGGCCTCGCGCTCCTCGAGGATGGGGCGGTCACGACCGCCGTCGATCATCACGGCAACAACGTCTGGATGCTCGCCGCGCAGCGCGGTCACGCCGCCTTCCTCGAAGCCCTCGAGCGCTCGCCCGCGCCGGTCGGCCGCTGCGACGAGGCCCTCGCCCTGGCCGTCGCCGGCGGGCACTGGGAGTGCGCGGCGGTCCTGCGCGACGGGCCGCTCGCCGAGGTCCCGCTCGAGCAGCTCCACCCGGCCTACCGGCTGGCGGTCGGGACGCGGCACGCCCTGACCCGGGAGCACGACGATGCCCTGGTGTCCGTGATCGGCCTCGGGGAGCCCGGTGTCTGGCGGGCCGTCCACATGGAGAGCGCGACCTTCGTGGTCGACGGCTGGAAGTGCACCTGGGAGCGGCCCTGGCTCTACGCCCTGGCCCTCGAGACCGAGCTGTTGCTCCGGGCGGGGAACTCCGGCGACGAGACCCTCGCCGAGGTCCTGCGCAGGCTGCGCGGCTTCCTGCCCGAGGCCGAGACCGTGCTCGGGTGGCGCGTGTGGGAGGGCGCCGAGCGCCAGCACCAGACCTGCACGCTGCTGCGCGCGTCGGTCGAGGCGGCCCTGCAGGACCGCGGGGGGCCGCTCGTGGTCGACTGGACGGACGGGCGCTCGACCAGCGAGGGGACGGTGCTGGGGCCGGAGTGAGCTACTCCTGGTTGCGCCCGATGTAGTCCCGGGCCTTCTCGAGGTAGGCATCGGTCCGCAGACCGATGGTCTTCGCCTCGACCACCGCCGAGTCGAGGGGGATGCCCTCGTCGAGCACCCGCCAGGCGATCCAGTGCGGGCCGACCCGGTTGGCGGAGCTGCAGTGCAGGAGCAGGGGCCTGTCCGCGTCCCGCAGCTGCGCCCGGCCCTGGTCGAGCAGCGTGTCGGTCAGCTCGTCCGCGCCGTTGAACGGCAGCGCGACGTAGGTCATGCCGAGCTCCTCGACGATGCTCTTCTCGTCGAAACCGGCCTCATCCGGGTGGCGGAGGTTGACGACCGTGCGGATGCCGGCCTCCTTGATCGCGGCGAAGTCTTCGGGCGACGGCTGCGCGGCGAGATAGACGTCGTCGAGCCGGTGGCCCTTCTCCAGCGAGCCGAGGGTGTGCGGCTCGAGCTGGGGCGCGGGTTCGGGCTCAGGCTGCTCCGGCGGAGGAGCCTCGGGGGTGCAGCCGACGAGGGCGAGGACCAGGGTGAGAAGCAGCAGACGCATGGTTCGTTCTCCAGGGGAATTCAGACGGACAACAGGGAGTCGATGACGGACGGGATCTCCGCGGGGTCCCGCCCCAGGGCGAGCTCCCAGGCCGGCAGCGCGCGGGCGCAGGCCGCCATCCGCGCGAACAGCTCCGGCCGCGGGCGGACGGCCTGCACCATCGTCGAGGGCGCCAGGGCCCGGAGCGCGACGGCCCCGGGGATGCGCCGGGCGGTCGTCCGCGGCGCTCCCGTCACCCGCGGCACCAGCAGGGCGCGCAGGGGAACCTCCGGGAGCAGGAAGTCCGGGCGGTGGCGGTGCAGGAAGTAGAGCGCTTTCGGCAGGCCCGGCGGCGCCTCGTCGGGCAGCGCCGCGAGCGTGGGCAGGGGCGGGAAGGCGTCCCGCGCCCGCTTGGCGCTGCTGTACAGGCTGTGGGCCCGCGGCTCCGGCTCGACCTCGAGCAGACAGTAGTCGTCCGCGATGTAGCCGAGCGCCCCGAGGCAGGCGAGCGCGCTGGTCGACTTCCCGCTGCCGCCCGGCCCGACCAGCAGCGCGCCGCCGCCGGGGCGACCGACCGCCGCGGCGTGCACCAGCGCGAGGCCGCGGGAAGTGAACCACCAGTCGAACAGGGTCCGCAGCGGCGCGCCCGCCTCCCAGCCGGCGAGGGCGGAGCGGTCGGCGTACCAGACCAGACCGAAGCCGGCCTCGGCGTCGAGGGCGAGAAGGCGGCGCGCGAAGCCGAGCATGCGGACGGAACCTTCCTCGACGTACCGACGCTCGTCGGGCCGGGTCGGGAGCCAGGGCAGCCGCGGCAGCGGCTCTTCCCCGAGGGCGCCGTTCCAGACCGCGAGCTCGAGGGCGGTGTCGGCGGCAGGGCGGAGCCGGTGGGCGAGGGCAGGGAGCAGCAGGTCGCGCATCGCGGGGTCGAGGAAGGAGACGCCGAGGGGAGCACCCGCGATCGAGAAGGTGTCCCGCCGCGGCGTCCCGGCGCGCGCGAAGCTCGCGCGCAGGGCCGATAGCTGTTCGCGGGCTCCGCTCACCGCAACTCCTCCCGATCGCCGAGGGTACGGGAGGGAGCGGGCGGGCGCAATCGCTCAGTAGGGCTTTGCGAGCTCCTCACGCAGGAGCCGGGCCATCGCCTTCGGGCCGTTGGTCGGGAAGTCGACGAAGCCGTCCCGCAGGAAGATCCGCACCCGCCCGAAGCCCCACAGCGCCATCCGCAGGCCGTCGGGCGGGAGCGCTTCGACTCCATGTATGTCTTTGCGGGGCCATGACTTTCGGCCGATCACCATCAGCAGCATCGGCATGGGCGTGCGGCGGAAGCGGACGCTCCCGAAGACGTCCATCTCTTTGAGGGTCAAGGGCAGGAAGATGAGCTCCTTGTGGTCCAGCCCGATGACCCCCGGCTGATGGAGCTCGTAGCTGGAAGCGAGCGTGATCCGACCGACCTGCAGCGTGCGATCGAGGGGGACGCGCGGGCACCACAGGGGCGTGCCGCCCGGGACCTCTTCGCGGAAGCGGACGCCCGCCTCGCGCCGGTGCCGGGCGTAGGAGCGGG
>JAUIEM010000262.1 GCA_030428695.1 bacterium | reverse complement strand
CCATCTGCGTGTCTTGTTGATCCAGGCCAGGCGTCCGGGCGACCCCGTGCGCAGCCACGAGCGCGAGTGCTTCGCCCGCCACTGTGGCCTGCGCGAGGAGCAGCTCGTCCCCCACGACCTCGTCGACGGCCTGCCGAGCGCGCGGATGGTGGGGCGCTTCGATGCGGTGATGGTCGGCGGCAGCGGGGAGTTCTACGTCTCGCGCCGGGACCTCCCCCGCTTCGAGGCCGTCCTCGAGCTGTTCGCCGAGATCGTCGCCCGCCGCCAGCCGATGTTTGCCTCTTGCTTCGGCTACCAGATGCTCGTCCAGGCCCTCGGCGGGGAGATCGTCCACGACCCCGAAAACACGGAGGTCGGCAGCTTCGAGCTCGAGCTGACCGACTGCGGTCGGAAGGACCCCCTGTTCGGCGCCCTGCCCGCGCGCTTCTATGCGCAGCTCGGGCACAAAGACCGCGCGACCCGCCATCCGCCGGGCATCTCGAACCTCGCGAGCAGCGAGCGCAGCCCCTTCCAGGCCCTGCGCGTGCCGGGAGCTCCGATCTGGGGCGTGCAGTTCCACCCCGAGCTCGACCGCGAGAACAACCTCAAGCGCTTCAAGAGCTACCTCGAAGGCTACGCGCAGCACCTCGACGAGGACGAGCGCCAGGAGGCCTTCGACAGCTTCAAGGAGAGCCCCGAGGCCTGCCGCCTGCCGCGTAGCTTCCTCGACCTGATCTTCGACACCTGAGCTGAGCTGAAGCTCAGCGCTGGACCCGGCGTTGCGCCGCGCGCTCCTCGCCTTCCTCGAAACGCCGCCGCTCGTCCTCGTTGCTGACCAGCAGCTTGGGAACCGGCGTCGGCTTCCCCTTGCCGTCGACCGCGACGAAGGTCAGCCGCGCCGACACCGCCTCGCGCCGCTTCATGCCGATGGTCTCGGCGAAGACGATGACGTCGACCTCCATCGAGGCCCGCCCGGTGTAGCCCATCCAGGCCCGCACCGTGACGACCTCGCCGGAGCAGATCGGCTCGGTGAAGGACACGCCGTCGATGCGCGCGGTGACCGCCGGGCCTCCGCAGTGGCGCATCGCGACGACCGCGGCGGCGGTGTCGATCCAGGACAGGATCTGGCCGCCGAAGGCGGTCCCGAGCACGTTGGTGTAGGTCGGCTGGATGATGTGGGTCATCTCCACCCGGGTCGAGGCGACCGTGCGCACTCGCGTCGTGCCTTCGCTGGTCATGTTTCCTCCTACAGGTCGAGCACCCGCTTCTTCTTGCGTTTCTTGATCGGCGGCGTCAGCACCAGCGCCTTGAACTCCTTCGGCTTGAGCCCGAGCACCCGCTTGCCGAGCGGCTGCCACTCGAGCGGGGAGATCCAGCGCATCTCGAGCTTCGCCTCGACGCACAGCTCCTCGAACATCGCCTCGGTGTAGGCGAGCTTCTCGAAGCGCACGTCGCGGGTGCGGAACAGCTCGCGCAGGAGCTCGAAGCTGGTGCGCGTGGTCGTCAGCACCTGCATCTGCTTCTCGAACTGCAAGAAGCGCATGATCCCGACCACCGCCGCCGAGAAGCCGAGCTTCTCCGCGACCGTCGCCAGGTGGCCGAAGTGGATCGAGAACTCGCGGTGGTCGAGGTGGGTCGAGGGGATCGGGTACGCCCACTTCTCCCCGAACTCCGTCAGCACGGCGGCTCCACCGGGCTTGAGCACCCGCCGGATCTCCTTGAGGAAGTCGTACGCGCCGGTGTTGAGCCAGAAGTCGTCGCCGGCATCGGCGCACTTGAGCCCGTAGTCCCGGATCGCCCGCGGCCCCGGCGCGTCGGGGTCGCCGTCCGCGCCGACGTAGCCGTCGTCCTTCTTCAGCACCCGCGCCGTCGGCAGGTCGCCGATCATCTCGTTCGACACCAGCAGGTCGACGCTGTCGTCGGCGAAGGGCATCCCGAGGGCGTCGCCGTCGACCGTGACCACCTTCCCCCCGGTCGCCTCCCCCGCCACCTTGCGCTGCGAGGCGGCCAGGGCCGGGGCGAGCTCGAGGATGGTGTAGTCGAGGCTCTCGGCGAGGGCCGGGTAGTGCTTCTGCAGCCCTTCGACGAAGCGCCGCGCGAACCAGCCGACGCCGCCGCCGACCTCGACGAAGCGGCAATCCTCCCGCAGGGAGCCCGAGCCGACCAGCTGCTGGGCGAAGCGCCCGGCGTAGGTCTCGCCGCGCAGCGCGGGGTGCGGGTTGCGGAACATGTGCGAGAGGGTGGTCTCCTCGACCTCGAACTGCTCCTCGGCGTCGGCGATGGTGTGCTTGTGGTAGTCGCGCACGTCGACGACCGCGTCGAGGGGCTGCAGGATCTTCTCGAGGTCGGCGTCAGCCGGCACCCGTTCATAGGGCATCGAGCTGCGCGCGAAGGCGGGCAGGGAGGTCCCCTGCAGCGGCTCGGAGATCAGCTTGAGGAGCTGCCGCGAGCTGTGCGTCCACTCCCGCACCTTGGCCCGCAGCCGGGCGAGCAGCTCCTCCTGCGGCTCGGCGAGCTGCGCCTGCAGCTGCTCGGCGATCTGCGGCAGGGTCAGCTGGCCGCAGCTGAGGTTCCACAGCCGCGCCTCGAGGGCGTTGAGCTTCTGGAAGCGGACGGCGCCGCTGTCGCGGTCCTTGATGCCGAGCTCGACCTCGGCGTCGCTCGGCGCGTAGTGGATCGACCACGGGGTCCAGACCGGGTACAGGCCGTCGAAGTGGGTGGTCTCATCGATCTCGGGCGCGAGCAGGTAGAAATGCTCCTGCATCACGTCGACGAAGCCCTTGGCCTCGACGTCGACGAACCCGCTGTCGGCGAGCACCTCCTCGAGCTCGCGGCCCTCGTGCCCGAAGGCCTGGAGCAGGCGGTAGACGCGGACGTCCATCTCGAGCACGTAGCCGATCAGGTCGTGGTAGACGAACAGCGCACCGTCGCGATGGAACAACGAAAGATGGCGGGAAGTCTTCAGCGCGGTCACGGGATCTCCCATCAGTCTACGGATTCTGGATGAAGCTCGAGCTCGAGCAGGCTCTGGCGTGTGGTCTGCTCGACGGTCTGCTCGACCCCGAGCGCGTCCATGCGGCTGACCGTGTGCGACTCGAAGGAGACCAGCCAGCCGCCGCGCAGCATCAACGTCCAGCGCACGGTGCCCGAGCCGTTGATGTTGAAGGCGGCGTCCTCCGAGGCGGCGAGCCGGAGCTCGCCGGTGATCGTGGCGAGCGGGCCCGCGGGCCCCGACTCCTCGAGGGCCTCGAGCCGGTAGCTGAGCTCGACCTCGACCGAGCCCGACAGCTCGGGCACGGGGAGCGTGTAGCGTTGGGCCCAGGCGGCGCCGACGGCGACGGTGTCGGCCGGCAGCGCGGGCCACTTCACGCGGAGCTGCTCGGCGATCGCGTCGTCGAAGCCCTCGGCGCCGAAGTGCAGCAGCTCTCCCTGGGCGTCGATGCGGTAGCGCGCGGTCGCCCCGAGCAGGGCCGCGACGGGCTCGGCCGGGCTGGCCAGGCTGTCCCCCGAGGAGAAGCGCAGCAGCTGGACGCCGTCGCTGACCAGCGAGCCCTCGACCTCCTCGACGCGCAGCTGCACCGTCAGGGTCGCGCCCTCGCGGCCGTAGGTCTCGCGGGTCTGGTAGGAGAGCTCGCTGACCGTCTCGAGGCTGCCGTCGGTCGGGCCGCTGCCCGCCAGGGTCAGGGTCTCGCGCAGCTCGCTCTCGACGCGGTAGCGCGCCGCGTCGAGCCGCTCGAAGCGGTACTGCAGGCGCACCTGGGCGCCCAGGCCGGCGCACAGGCCGAGCAGCGCGAGAACGACGCGGTGCATGCAGATCTCCCGGCGGCTCCACGGGCGGGCCTGCCGGCGGCGGGCCTGTACAACGCGGTGGATTGTCCCTATTCTATGGCGCCGCCGACGACAATAAAGGCCGTTTTCGTGCGCACCATCATCAACGCGATCGACCTCCCCGCCCTGCGAGCCCGGCTCGCCTCCCCCGACGAGGCGCTGCGCGCCGCCCTGCTCGAGCTGCTCGGCTCCGAGCGCTACGGGCCGGCGGTCGACGCCCTGCTCGCGGGCGAGCGGGGGCGCGACGATACCGCCGAGCTCCTCGACGCCGTGGTCGGCGTGCTCGGCTACCGGCCCCTGAGCGTCGACCTGCCGACCGAGCAGCTCGAGCAGCTGGCCGCGGCCGCGCCTGCCCTCGCTGCGCTGTGCGCGAACCGGGGCCCGGACGGGGCCGGGTTGGACGGTCCGATGCGGGTCGCCTTCCTCGGTCGCGACCAGCTCCCCGTGTTGCGGGCGGCTTGTGCCGGCCTGGTCGAGGGGGCGGATGAGGAACGGGCAGAGCTCCTGCGCGACGATCTGCTCCCCGCCCTCGACGCCGCGCTCGCGGACGGGGCCGACCTGTACATGCGCTCGATGTAGAAGAAGGGATGTGATGGCGAACAAGGGCTCCGGGCGTGGACCGGGTCGCGGGAAGAAGTCCTCCCGCAAGCAACGTGAACCGGCGCCGGGCGGTCCTTTCCGCGGCGAGCTGCCGCATCCCCGGGTGCACATCAGCGGCAAGCGTCTGCACCGCCACCCCTGGGTGATGAAGGGGCAGATCGCCGGCTGGGACAAGGAGGTCGTCGTCGGCGAGCCGGTCTGCTTCCTCGACAAGGGCGGCTACTACATAGGCTCGGGCTTCTTCCACCCGCGCTCCAACGTCCAGGGCCGCATCCTGAGCGAGGATCCCGCCGCGCGCCTCGACCCGGACTGGCTGGAAGCGAGCCTCGAGCGCGCCTGGACCCTGCGCGAGCGGCTCGGCATCCCGCAGCAGAGCGATGCCTTCCGGTTGGTCAACAGCGAGGGTGACAGCCTCTCCGGCCTGATCATCGACATGTACGGGGACGTCGCGGTGGTGCAGCTGCGCTCGCTCGGCTTCTTCCGCTGGCGCAAGGCGCTGGTCAAGGCGCTGCGCAACCTGTTCGGCGAGGAGCTCGAGGTGCTGGTGCTGACCGAGGAGGCCTCGGCGCGTATCGAGGGCATCCAGCTGCCGGCGCAGACCTGCGCGCCGCGGACGATCACCGAGCACGGGGTGCGCTTCGCCGTCGACTTCGAGACCGGCCACAAGACCGGCTTCTTCCTCGACCAGCGGCCGAACCGCAAGCGCGTCGCCGAGCTCGCCGAGGGCCGGCACCTGCTCGACATCTGCTGCTACACCGGCGGCTTCGGCGTCACCGCCGCGGCGCTCGGCAAGCCCGCCTCGGTGACCGGCGTCGACCTCGACGAGAAGGCGCTGGTGGTCGCGAAGGAGAACGGGCAGCTGAACGAGGTCGACATCGACTGGGTGCACGCCGATGCGTTCCGCTTCCTCAAGGACCTGCGCGAGAAGGAGCACCGCTTTGACCTGATGGTGCTCGATCCGCCGAAGTTCGCGCGCAAGAAGAGCGAGCTCAAGCGCGCGGAGCAGACCCTGATCGACCTGAACAAGCACGCCCTGGCGGCGAGCCGGGACCAGAGCTGGTTCGTGACCTGCAGCTGCTCCGGTCCGATCTCCCGCGAGCGCTTCGCCGAGCTCGTGCGCCACGCGGCCCGGCGCTCCGGGCGCAGCGTGCAGGTGCTCGAGGGGCGCGGGCCCGGGGCCGACCACCCGGTCGCGATCAACTACCCCGAGGGCAACTACCTCAACGTGCTGGTCTGCTGGGTCCGGACGATCGCCGCTTGAGGGCCAGCTCCCCGAGCAGCAGCGCCAGCTCCTCCCGGCTCAGCCCGCCCTCGTGGCGCAACAGCCGCGCCTGCTGGTCGGCGCGCTCGGGGGCGAGCTGCGACGAGATCTGGTAGGCCTTCATGAACGCCCACAGGTGCACCGCGCGCTGGTCGCGGAACGGCGCGCTGCGCGCCGAGCCGTGCAGGGCCTGGCGCACGCGCAGGGTGCAGGCCTGGGCGCGGGGCAGGGGAAACAGCCGGCCGAAGTAGCGGAAGATGCGCCGCAGCAGGCGCTCTTGCGAGGCGTGGCGGCGGCGCGAGGTGTGGCGGCGGCGTGAGGCGCGCTTCCTGGGCATCGGGTTCCTCCTCCAGGGGGCCATCCGTCACTCCGGGGGAAGGCCGCGCGGTGGGGAGAGATTCCTCGCCGGAACCTCCGCTCTGGCACTGTTGGGCACAGATCCTCGCTTGATGGTGGGGTTGAGGTTGTCGGGACTTCGGGGGTGCTGGTCTCCGCGGGCCTGTTCCGCTCCGCGCCTTCGACGTCTCGCGACGAGAGCGCGACGGGTGGCAGGGACGAAGTCGCACAGGACCACGAACCCGTCTGATGGCCGGGATTCCCGCTGCGGCCCGGATGCCGGAGCTCTCGGGTGCTTCGAGCCATCCAGGCCGCCTTCGACGGCGCAGAGGAACCCGCACCGGGCTCATTTCCCCAGCCCCTCGAGCCAGGCCGCGAAGTCCTCGGCGGCGCGCAGCGGTGCCCACTCCTCGGCGCCGGCCAGCTCCGCGCGCAGCGCTTCGAGGCCAGCAGCATCGCGCGGGGCGAGGAAGCCGGCCAGGCTGGCGAGGGCCTCCCGCGCCTCGTCGAGCTGGCCTGCGGCGGCGCACAGCCGGGCGTGCTGGGGGGCGACGCGGCGCACGCCCTCGTCGATCAGCGGATGATCGGGGAGCGCGGCGAGCAGCTCGCGCCACAGGCCGAGCTCGTCGCGGGAGACGGCGAGCGCCGCGTGGGCGTCCTCCGTCGCCTCGCGCAGCCGCTGCAGAGTGAGGGACCAGCGGTAGACGACCTGGGCCTGGCGGTCCATCTCCGCGCAGCGTGCGAACAGCTCGCTCGCGCGGAGCAGGGTCGCGCGGGCCTCGGAGTTACGGCCGTCGAAGAGCTCCGCCTCGCCGAGGCGCGCGACCATCACGGTCAGCTCCCACCAGGCCAGGAAGACGTTCGGCTCCTCCTCGCAACGTCTCTCAAGCTCGGCGACGGCTTCCGCGTAGAGCTCCTGCGCGGTGCCAGGATCTCCCGCATCGCGCAGCTTGTCGCCGAGGATGTTCAGCGCGTACAGGTAGCGCGTCCGCATCGCGCGGGGGTCTTCGAGCGTCCTGTACGCGTCGCGCAGCGGCTTCCAGGCCGCGAGGGCGGGCTCGAGCAGGCCGGCGTTGGCGCCGTGCAGGGCGACGCCAGCGAGGCAGTCGACGAGATCGCGGCGCAGGCGCGCGTCGCCCGGATCTTCCTCAGACAGGGCCCGCATCGTCTGGCGGGACTGCTCCGAGTGTTCCCACGCCTGGGCGTGCTCTCCGCGCGCGGCGTGGATCCGGGCGAGGTCGATCGCGCTCGAGACGACATCGCGCCGGGCCCGACGGTTGTGGGGGTCCCCGTCGCGGAGGGCGATGCGCAGCGCGTGGCACTCCTCCAGACGCGCGCGCGCCGCTTCGAGATCTCCGCGCTGCTCGGCGACCCAGCCGGCACTCGCGAGCTGGTTGGCGAGGTCGCGTCGACGGCCGGCGCTCTCCGGCGTCCGCTCGACCACCTTGCGGGCCTCCTCCAGCGCGAGCCCCATGGCCGCCTCGCCCGCCTCGTGTTCCCCGAGCCCGACGAGGACCCGGGCGAGGCTCCCACGCAGTTTGCTGAGCACGGTGCGCGCGCGCAGGTCGATCGTATCTGCGGCAACGACGTCCTCGGCGAGGGCGACTCCTTCCTCCAGCGGCCCGCGCGCTTCCTGAAGGCGTCCCCGGTCGAGCTCCAGGGCGCCGAGGTCGTGTAGCGCGGTGGCGACATCCCGCCGCCCGGTGAGGTTCTCTTCGTCGAGCTCCAGCTGGGTGCGCTCGACCTCCAGCCGCTCGGCGAACAGCGCCGCCGCCGCGTCGAAGCGCAGCTGGGACTCCTCCCGCAAGGCGAGGCGCTGCAATAGCGTGCTGTAGTCCTCGCTCGCCTGGTGGCTGCTCGGTGCGCGCAGCCACAGGTTGCGCAGCAGGGTCCGCGCCTGACGGTAGGATTCCGTGGCCGTCTCGCCTCGCCCGAGGCGGCTCTCGAGGTCCCCGCAGTCGACCCAGGCGATCGCGTGGTGGCGCATCCCCTTGGCGCTCATGTAGGCATCGACGAGCTGCCCGAGGATCTCGCGTTGCCGTCGGTGGCAGGCGTAGGCCTCCTCGATGCGGCCCGACTCGCTGAGGATCCGACCGAGGGTCTCGAGCACCAGACCCATCCGCTCCGCGGCCTCCGCGCTCGGCGACTGCTCGTGCAACGACTCTGCGCGGCCCAGGGCGGCACGTGCCACTTCAGCGGCCTCGCTGAGATCGCCGCGGTCCTTGAGCACAAGGGCGAGCTCCCGCCTGGCGTCGATGCTCGCGTTCAGCGCGAGAATCGCCTCACGCGTCGGATGCAGCATGTCGACATCGGCGATCTCCCAGGCCACGACCAGCAATGACTCCGCGGATTCTCCCCGTCCCAGGTCCCGGAGGATGCGGGCCCGCGCGACCTGGCCATAGCCGAGCAGATGTCGCACCTCGAGGTCGTCGGGCGCCCTCTCCAGGAGCGTCGAGAGCTGCGTGGCGCCCGTCTCGAGGTCTGCCAGCGCGCCCTGGAGATCACCGCTCACCGTGCGCTTCAGCTCGCCCTGCTGCAGGATCGCCCGCGCCGACAGCCTGGTGACGGTGCCCGCCTCGAGGTCTGTCTCGCGCAACGCGGCCACGCCCTCCTCGGCGGTCTTGAGCAGCTTGCGGGCCAGACCCAGGGAAGCCACGCTGCGGCTCTCCCCGAGCAACACCGTGTTCACCCGCCGGATCAGCTCGTCGAAAGAGCGCGCCGCGATCTCCCCGCGGCGGGTCGCGCGGTCGGCCTCGCGCACCGCCTCACCCCGCGCCCGGTCGATCTCCTCGAGCTGGACGGCGATCGTGTCCTTCTGGGCGCTGATCTGCGCGAGCTGCGCCTCGATCTGTTGGAGCTGCGCGGACAGGATCAGCGTCGCCCCCGCCAACACCACGAACAGCACCGCGAGGCTCGCCTGCAGGCCCCTGCGCAGGCGCCTGCGCGAGCGGACCCGCTCGCGCTCGGCGGCCTCGGCGGCGGCGAGCTGCGCGCGCAGCTCGCCGACCTTCCCCTCCTCCTCCGCGCCGCGCTCGAGCTCCTCGAGCTGGGCGGCCGCGAGGCCGAGGTCTCCACGCTGCAGGGCGGTCCCGGCCCAGGTCTCGTGGACCTGCCGCCGGCCCGCGCGGGCCGCGGGGTTCTCCGGCCACAGCAGCGCCGCGTGGTCGAAGCCCGCGAGCGCCTTCGACAGCTGTTGGTACGTGTCGGCGGCGCGGGCGGAGCTGCCCCCTCGGCACGCCTCGAGCGCGTCCTGGGCGGCGCTGCTGAGGGTGTGGCTCTCGCGGTGGCGCAGGAAGTCCCGCACCGCCCCGGCCAGAGCGGCGGCGCTCGGGAAGCGCGCCGCAGGCTCGGCGGCGAGGGCGCGCTGGCAGATCGCGCGCAGCTCCTCGGGCAGCGCCGGATCGAGGGGATCGTGCTCGCCCCGCGCGGCCGCCTCGACCAGCGCGAGGAAGTGCCCCCCCGCCCGCGGAGGCCGCCCCGTCAGCAGCCGGAACAGCACGCCGCCGAGCAGGTAGGTGTCGGTCCAGGGTCCGATCGCGGCCCCGTCCCCGCGGGCGAGCTCGGGGGCCATGTAGCAGGGCGTGCCGCACGGGCTGGTGATCACCTCCCGGGGGCGGATCGCGTCGTCCGCCGACGTGAGCTCGGCGGCGATGCCCCAGTCGACCAGCAGCACCTCCCCGAAGCGCCCGAGCATCACGTTGGCGGGCTTGATGTCGTTGTGGACGACGCCGCGGTCGTGGGCGAAGGCGACCGCGTCACAGAGCTGCAGCAGGATCTCGAGATGGCGCTCCCGCGCGGTCGGCTCGGCGTCGAGGAGCTGCTTCCAGCTCTGACCCTCGACCAGCTTCATCGCGAGGAAGGGCCGCCCATCCGCGTCGCGGTCGAGGTCGTACACCGGCACGATGTTCGGGTGCTCGAGCCGCCCGCACAGGAGCGCCTCGGCGACGAAGGCCGCGGTCGACGAGCGCGCCGGCCGCAGCTTCTTGACCGCGACCGGGCGCCGGAGCCGCGCCTGGCGCGCGCGGAAGACTTCCCCCTCCCCGCCCCGGCCGAGCCACTCGAAGCCGGTGAAGCTGTCCTCCCCCTCGGGCACCGCGACCGGCGCCAGGGCCGCTCCCGGCGGGCGGTAGCTGTCGACGACCGACAGCGAGTCCCAGTCGGGATCCTCCGCTCCGAGGGTCCGCTTCCACAAGGTCTCCAACGGCGGGGCCATGGCACGCTCCTGGTACGGGGTGCCTCCAGTATAGGGCCGGCCGTCGGGACGTGCGCCTTCAGGAAGGCCTACTTGAACTGGCTCTCGTGCTTCGGGAAGAAGTCGACCCGCGGCTCGAGGAACTTGCAGGTGTGCCCCGCGGGCAGGAAATCCGCGAGCGGCGCGAAGGCCTTCTCCCAGCTCCAGAACTCCGGCCCCACGCCGAGGTACTCGGCGATCATCTCGGTGCCCCGGGGAGCGATCGGATGGAACAGGAGGGCGCCGACCCGCACCATATGGAAGGCGTCGACCAGGGCCGCGGCCCGCGCCTCGGGGGTGCAGTCGTCGGCGTAGGGCTTGGCCTGGCTCCAGCGCTTGTTGATGCTGCGCACGTAGTCGCCCGCGACGTTGAGGGCGGTGTGCAGCTCGACCTTGCGCATCGCCTCCTCGAAGTCGAGCAGCGCGGTCTCGGACTGGCGCACGACGTCCTCGGCGGGCTGCCCTGCCGGGATCTTGCCCGCGCAGTACTTCTGCACGGTGTAGAAGCAGGAGCGCACGGCCCGGTTGAAGGTGTTGCTCAGGAGGTTCCCATCCTTGAGCACCGGGTCGCCCTCCTTCTCCTTCGCCCGCGGGTTGAACGGCTTCGGGCGGAAGCCGATGCTGCGCTGGCCGAGGGCGAGGGCGAGGAAGTGGGCGCGGAGCTGGTCGGAGGTGTAGTGCGCGAGCAGCTCGCCGGCCATCGGCGGCTTGACCTTGCCGCTGCTGCTCGCCTTCTTGTCGAGGAACAGGAGGTGGCGGTTGGCGATCAGCGTCGTCATCCGCATCTGCCCCTCGCCGGGCTCGACGGGCTCGGGGCCCTGCAGGCCGAGGAACAGCCCCATCTGCGGCAGGCTGTAGAAGTAGATGTTGTCCTCGCCGATGAACTGGAAGACCTCGGCGTCGTCGCGGCACCACCAGTCCTTCCAGTCCTCGGCCTTGCCGCCGCGCGCCTCGAGCACCGCCGAGCTGAACGCGACCGGCGCCCACAGCGACTCCGGCCAGACCCAGAAGGTCAGGCCGCCGAGGCCGTCGAGCTCCGGCGCGGGCAGGCCCCACTCGAGGTTGCCGGTCAGGCGGAAGGGGACGAGGGTCTTGCCGGTGCGGTAGCGGATGCCGGCGGCGGCGAGGCGGGCGACCGCCTGTTCGAGCTCCGGGAGGCTCTCGAACACCAGCTGCATCGACTTCTTGCGGCCGGGCTGCCGGGTGTGGGGCGGGAGCTCGTCGGCCAGCGCGTCGACACCCTCGACCTGGTCGCGGGTGACGTGGATGATCGGCGGCTCGAAGTACTCCTCGACGTTGCTGATGCTGTAGCGCCGCCAGACGCTGCCGTCCTTGAGCTTCCCGACGAGCTTCTCGAGCAGCGGGCGGAAGGCCGGCAGCTTGAGGTACCAGTTGGTGACGTCGCGCATCTCCGGCGTCTGGCCGGACAGAGCGCTCGTCGGCTTCAGCAGCTCCTTCGGCTCGTACTGGTGGCCGAGGGCGCACTCGTCGGCGTAGGCCTGCTCGGCCTTGCAGGAGGCGACCGGGCAGCGGCCGAGGACCTGGCGGCCGTTGAGGAAGGTGCCGCGCTCGGGGTCGTAGAACTGCGGCGTCGTGCACTTCTCGACGTGGCCGTGGGCGTGCAGCTTCTCGAGCAGCTCGGCGCCCCAGGCCGCGTGCAGCTCGGCGGGGCGGCCGAAGGCGGAGGCGGCGAACAGGTCGAGGGCGATCGAGTACTGCTCGAGGGTGCGGGCCTGGCGCTCGTGGTTGTAGCGGGCGAACTCCTCGAGGGAACCCTCGAAGTCGCCGCGCTCGACGGCGTTCCGGTGGTACTCGACGATCGGGGAGCCGTAGCAGTCGGTACCCGAGACGAAGATCACGTTGTCCGGGCCGAGCCGGTCGCGCAGGAAGCGGGCGAAGGCGTCGGCGTGGATGAAGACGCCGCCGATGTGGCCGAAGTGCAGGTCCTTGTTCCCGTACGGCATGCCGCCGGTGACGACGGCGCGGCGGGGGAAGGCGGGACGGGGGCGGTCGGTGATCAGGCGTGGCGAGGACATCGGGCTCTCCGGGACTCTGGGTCCGCGATCGGACCGCACAGTCTACCCGAATGCGCGGGAGTTCCCAGCACGGAGTGCCAACTTCAGCCCTCCCGCCAGGCCTTCTTCAGCGAGGTGACGAACTCCTGCAGGCGCGCGCGGCGCGCGCGCCCGTCGTCGAAGTTGAGGCTGCCGTACACGTCGCCGGTCGCGAGCTCGGCCCCGCGCAGGCTGATCTCCGGGCCGTGGGCGCTGCACACGACGCGCATCTCCGGGCTCTCCGTCGCGCCGTCCTCGAGCACGGGGAAGCTGCCGCCGCGCAACGCCCGGCGGACCTCGTCGAGCAGCTCTGCCGGGGGCGGATGCTGCGGCGAGCCGACCAGGAGCACGCGCGGCAGCGGGCGTGGCGGCTTCGGCGGCGGGGCGGACGCGCATCCGGCGAGCAGGGCGGCCAGGCAACACAGAACGAGACGCATGCGGGTTCCTCCGGCGGGGTGGGAGGTCCCGTCGCAAGCGACGTGCCAGCGGCGGTTCCGCCCGCGCCCGCGCTCCCGCGCGGACGCCGCGCCACACAGGTCGACCCCGTGCCGGCTGCGACACGGGGTCCCGTCGTCCGCCCGCGCACGGTATACTGGGGAGTACCAGTCAGGAGGTCGCCGTGAGCATTCTCGATTCCCTCAGCACCGGCTCCAAGGGCAAGATCGCCGGCGCGTTCACCGCCGTCGTCAGCAACAACCAGGACCCGCTCAAGCTCGGCCGGGTCAAGGTCAAGATGGACTGGATCGGCAAGGACCAGGAGAGCAACTGGGCCCGCATCGTCCGCTGCATGGGCGGCAAAGGCATGGGCATGTTCTTCCTGCCCGATGTCGACGACGAGGTGCTGATCGCCTTCGAGCACGGCGACATCACGCGCCCCTACGTGCTCGGCGTGCTGTGGAACGAGATCGACAAGCCCCCGAGCATCTCGAAGGTGTACTGCGAGGACTGCTCGAAGGGGACCTGCACGAAGACCCACGACTACGAGCAGAACGCCGACGGGCGCAACACCAAGCGCTTCATCATGTCGAAGAAGGGGAACCTGCTCGCCTTCAGCGAGAACGACTCCGGCATCACCGCCGCCGACGGCACCGGCGGCCAGCGCTTCGAGCTGAAGACCAGCGAAGGGGCGATCAAGATCACCTCCCACGGCGGCGACGTCGAGATGCACGCGCCGAAGGGCAAGATGGCCTTCAACGGCAAGGGCGTCGGGATCGCGGGCGGAACCGTCAAGATCGGGGCGATGGGGAAGCTGACCTTCAACGCCTCCGCCGGCCTCAAGGTCGAGGCGGGCGGCGACCTCAAGCTCAAGGCGGCGGCCGACGCCCTGATCACGGCCGGCGGGCCGGCGAACTTCGAAGGCGCCGAGTACGAGGTGAAGTCCGCGGGCGGGCTGACGCTGACCGGCTTCGGGATGATGGGACACACCTCCGGCGGGCCGATGATGATCAAGGGCAGCCCCCTGAACATCAACGCGGGCGGCGCCGCGGGCTCCGGAGCGTCGCCGAGCATCGACGACATCGTCGACGCGGTCGCGGCCTGCGAGGCGGACGCGAAGAAGAAGGAAGCCGAGGCGGAGAAGGAGAAGGAAGACGAAGCGAAGAAGGAAGGTGAGCAGGCCGGGCAGGAAGGCCAGGCCGGGCAGGCTGGCCAGGCCGGGCAGGGAGGCGATGCCGGCCAGGGGGCGACCCAGCAACGGGAAGGCGGTCCGCCCTCCGGCGGCGGCGCGCCCTCCGGCGGCTCCCCCTCGGCGGGCGGCGCTCCCTCCGGCGGCTCCCCCTCGGCGGGCGGCGCGCCCGCCGGCGGCGGCGCGCCCCCCGGTGGCGGCGCGCC
>JAUIEM010000655.1 GCA_030428695.1 bacterium | reverse complement strand
TTCTCGCTGATCTCGGTGCGCACCGCGAGCAGCTCGGTCTTGATCTCGGCGACCGACGCTTGCAGTCCCATCGCTATTCCTGGCTGCGGATCTGGTTGCTCGACAGCTCGAAGTAGACGTCATCTGGCCAGGGCTGCTTGATGATCGTCTTCCAGCGGTCGCCGGGCTCGCGGAACAGGAAGTACACGGCGATGCGCTGCTCGGCCTCCGGCTTCGGGATCTCGACCCAGTAGTACTCGCCGGGGAAGACCGTGTCGACATGCAGGATGGCCGGGTCGGATTCGTAGACCTTCTTCGAGACGTCCGCGTAGGTCTCGGTCAGGTAGGTGTTCGCGTCGATGGTCCGGATGAGCATCTTCAGCGTGTTGCCCTGGTTCGCGTCGGACTCCGACTCGACCTCGAACAGGATGGTCGTCGACTCGCACCCCGCCAGGAGCGCGAGCAGGACCATCCACAGCCCGTACCGTTGAAGGGACTGGAAAGAAACAATCATGGCGTCTCTACCTGAAATGGCTTCCACGGATCTTCCTTGGTCTCGAACTCGACCGCGCTGCCCTGCTCGCGGTTGCTCGCCGCGCGGATGTAGAAGCTCCACACCTGTCCCCCCTGGTTGGTGCCGCTGTCGAGCAGTCGGAAGAAGCTCCAGATCTCCTCGGGCACGGCCAGGTTGCGAGTGAAGGTCTCGCCGTTCTCCGGGTCGCGCAGCTGGATCCCGACGCTCGACGGCTGCACCCGCCACCACTCGACGGTCAGCGGCTGCCACTCGGGCGTCTGGTTGAAGCCGTACACCTTCTGCTCCCCGCAGTTGAGGAACGACATGACCACCGCCGCCTTCTCCTCGTCGACCGGCGGCGGGGGCAGGAGGCGGGGCTTGACGTGCACGGTCAGCGGCTTCGGCGCCTGGTTCTCATCCCACAGCTTGTGCGACAGGGTGCGCAGCTGGTTCATGATCGACAGCATGTTCTCGGGCAGGGGCACGTGGTTCAGGCCGATGAAGCGCGTGTGGTAGGTGCCCTGCAGGTCGATGCAGGCCGGCAGCAGCAGCCGGTTGAAGTCGAGCCATACGCGGCCGCTCTTCGGCTGCAGCAGGCGCTCGAGGTCGTCGTAGGCGACGAGCTGGTCTGCGTCCTTCTGGAAGGGGTAGCGCGCGAGCAGCGGCACAAGCTGGGGCACGAGAACGGTCTCCCAATGCAGCAGCAGCTTCTGCTCGATGTCCTTGCGCCCGAGCAACGCGATCTGCTCGACCGGCGACAGGAACGGCTTCTGCCACTCCTCGGCGATCCCGACGCTGCGCAGCCAGGCCTGGACGATGGTCCGGTAGGACCCCTCGGTCTCCCCGAGGATGTCGAAGGCGATCCGGCCCTCGGGGCTCAGGGTGTCGTACAGGTTCGGCTGCTGGGGCGGCCCGGCGTTCGGGAGCCCGCCCTCGCCGGTCGGCTCGCGGCGGAGCTTGTCGACGATCTGCTGGAGGATGTCCTGGAACTTGACCAACTCGGCCGCCTGGGGCTCCTGCGAGAGCAGCGTCTCGACGAAGGTGAAGCGGTCGAGCTTGCGCCGCAGCGGGCCGAAGTACTCCGAGCCGGTCTCGCCGTAGTCGAGCCGGGTGTGCTCGCGGACGGTGTCGAGGAAGCGCCGCAGCGGATGATCGACGAGCAAGAGGTCGTCCATCGCGATCAGGTAGGTCCCGAGCGAGGGCGTGTTGAGGCCGAACTGCTTGTAGTAGTACTCGACCTGGCGGGCCCAGGTCGCCGCGTAGCTCTCCATCGCCGCGAACACGAAGGCCTGGAACTTCTGGCGCTCGTCGCCGCCGATCGGCAGCGCCTCCTCGAGCTCCTCGAACTTGACGATCGCGGGAAGCACCTCCTTCTCGAAGGCGGGACGCGTGTACCAGCCCTCGATGTGGGCGCGGCCGGTAAAGAGGTAGCTGCCGTCGTTGTAGGGATTCAGCGCGACGTCCGCGTACTCCGTGCGGGAGCGGAAGAACATCGCGTGCTTGGCCCGCTGCTTGGTGTCGATGAAGGTCTGGACGAACTTGGTGATCTCGCTGCGCCAGATCAGGTCTTCCCACTTCTGCATGTCGAAGCGGAAGACCTTCTCCCCGAGGGTCAGCTTGTAGCTGGTCGGGTTCCTCTCCTGCGAGTCCTTCAGGATCTCCAGGCGCGCGAGGAAGTCCCCGAAGGTCACGTTGACTTCCGGGATCTCGAGATCCTGCTCCTGGACGACCAGCAGCAGATCTTCGAGGGCCTGGTAGTTCTGGTTGATCCAGTCCGGGATCTCCATGCGCAGCATCAGCCCGCCGAAGATGATGACCCCGAAGAGCGCGGCGGCGTGAACCAGGCCCTCGAAGAAGGGTCGGCTGCGGAAGCCGGCGGCGAGGACGGCGGCGAGGATGAAGTAGGAGAGGTTGACCAACACGTTGCCGAAGA
>JAUIEM010000261.1 GCA_030428695.1 bacterium | reverse complement strand
AGCTGCCGCTGATCCGCGAGGTGATCCCCGACGACCAGGTCCGTGTCCAGGGCCTCGAGCCCCGCGAAGAGCTCGAAGAGGATCTACAACGCTTCCTGAGGCGCCTCGGCCGGGGCACGGTGTCGGTGGCGACGCTCCAGAGCAGCGTCCCGGAGAGCTGGTTCGACTGCCTGAAGAAGCTGTACGAGCTGCACCAGGCCGGGTGTCTCCAGGTCCTCTCGCGCAACGGCGAGACCATCGACGGCGTGCCTTTGCCACCCGAGCCTCCGCCGCTGGCGGCGCCGGAGCCGAGCGAGTCCAAGGTGACCGGCGAGGTCGTGCGGGCGCGGGTGATCGGCACGCGGCTGCGCGCCTTGCGTCGTGCCGCCGGCTTGTCGGTGCGCGAGGCGAGTCGCCGGGCGGGCGTCGAGCCGGATGAGTGGAAGAAGATCGAGCGGGGCGTGCGCCACGTTCCCCGTCTCGCCAAGCCGCGGATCCTCGCGTTCCTCCCGGACGCGAGCGAGTTCATCGACGAGGCGTGATGACTTCCACCGATACACGGGGCGGCTCGGCGTGAAGTACGCGTTCCGGCTGCGCACGGTGATCGCAGAGCACGGTCCCCAACGCGGCGAGGTCTGCTTCCGCGCCTGTACGCTGCCGGTGTCCGAGGCGCCGAGCCCCGGCCTGAGCTTGCTCGAGCAGGGGCGTGAGAGCCTGGTCTTCGGCGAGGGCACGCCCGAGCGCATCCTGATCCCCGTCGACGACATCGCGCCGACCCTCGACGACATGCTCGCGGTCAGCCTGCTGCGCAACAAGCTGCGGCGGCGCAAGACGCCGCGCGGGCTGACCCGCTTCGTCGCCTACGCGGCGGCGGCCGATCCTGGCCAGCGGCCCGGGCCGCAACCGCTCGAGCGTTCGCTGCTCGGGATGTTCCTCGCGATCCGCCAGCTCGAGCCCTGGGGCGTCGAGAGCTTCAGCGACGGCGACCGGGCGGCCCGCTTCCTGAGCGACTGGCTCGTGCTCGAGAAGGCGATCTTCCAGGCCGCGGCGGCGGGATCCTGCCCGAGCTCGGCGTTGCTCTTCGAGGGGGAGGAGAACTTCCCGCTGCGCATGCGCCTGCTCGACGACCGGGCCGCCTACGAGAACGACCGCTTCGGCGCCTGCGTGATCGTCAGCGGCGGACGCAGCCTGGTCGTCGTGGAGCAGGCCCGCAGCCGCCTCGCGAGCTACTGGACGCGCGCGGATGACGGCCTGTGTCCGGAGGGCAGGGGCCGGGTCGCGGTCGAGCGGGACGGGGGCTGGGAGCTCAGCGATGCCCCCGACCAGGCCGAGGCGCTCGCTGCCTGGGTCGGGCAGCTCGCGGGGGACGCCCCCGTCGTGCGGCGCGGCGCCTGGGCGCGGATCTCCGGCCTGTCGGTTTCGACCGACGCCCTGCGCCAGGCCCTGGAGGTCGAGACCGGGGCGGGCTCGCAGCTGTTCGGGGGCAACCCCGAGCTCGAGCAGCTGCTCGCCGACTGGCCGCGGATGTTCCCGGAGAACGACGCGCCGACACTGCTGCCGGGCGAAGAGGTGCGCCTGCTCACCGAGGACGCCCGGGGCAAGGCGATGGAGGTGCGGGTCTCGGGCCTGAACGCGCGCGGCGCCGGCCACGAGCAGCTGAGCACGGGATTGCTGGCCGAGGTACGCGACTGCTTCCGCGAGTCGGACGACCTGCGCCGGCACCGTCTCGCGCTGCCTGCGAAGGTGGTGCGTGCGGAGTGGCGCGACCGGCTGCTGACCCTCGAGCTGCGGGCCCGGTTCCCGCTCGGGGATCTCGCGTCGTGGCGGAGGAACCAGGACCGGCTCGCGAGCGAGGACGTGCTGACCCTGATCACCGACATCGCCGACGCCCTCGACCTGCTGCACGGCTGGGGCATCGTCCACGGCGAGGTGCGGCCGGACACCGTCGCGATCGAGGAGAGCCGGGGCGGGCTCCTGCGCGCGCGGCTGCTCGATCCGGGCTGGGGCCTGCCGCAGGGGATCCAGCCCTGCACCGCCCAGCTGCGTTTCGCCCCCGCCGATCTCGTCGCGCACAGCCCCGCGGACGACGTGCTCTCCCTCGGCATCCTGACCGCCTACCTGATCCGTGGCGGCTGCCGGCCGCCGTTCCGCACCGACAGCGGGCAGCTCGCGCCGGACGTGTTGTCGCTCGCCGCGGAGGCCGACCTCGTCGAAGGGGTCGGGGCGGACTGGTACGCGTCGGTCAGCGAGCTGTTGCTCGAGGCGACGGCGGAGGATCCCGAGGCGCGGCCCTCGGTCGATGAGCTGATCCGGCGCATCGTCGCGGCGGGGAACGTCCAGGCGCCGCGCTGCATCACCGACCCGGGAGCGAGCTCGGGGACGAGCACCGACCTCGGGGAGGGGGGCTACGACACCGCGCCGATCAGCCGTCTCGCCGAGGCCGACGGGGCGTACCTGCTCGCCTCGATCCGGCTGAAGGGCAAGCTCGGGGGCGGGGGGTTCGGGGAGGTGTTCCTCGGCTGGGACTCGCGCCATGACCGGCAGGTGGCGGTCAAGATCCTCGGCGAGCAGTCGATGGCCGACGAGGACAACGTCGAGCGCTTCCACAACGAGGCGCGCCTCTGCCTCGAGCTCGACAACCCCCATCTCGTGCGGGTGTACGAGCTGAACATCTTCCGCGGCCTGCGCTACATGGTGATGGAGTACGTCGACGGCTGGACCTCCAGCGACCTGCTCGAGCGCGTCCAGAACCAGGGCTACACCGGCTTCGGCGAGGTCCTTGCGATCACGGTCGCGATCGCGGTGACGCAGGGGCTGTGCGCCCTGCACGAGAAGGGCATCGTGCACCGTGACGTCAAGCCCTCGAACATCATGGTGCCGCGGGGCGAAGGAGACGCGCCGGACTTCGGGCGCGCCAAGCTGATCGACCTCGGCATCGCGAAGGCGCCGACCGTCGGCCTGACCGCGACCGGCTCGACCTTCGGCTCGCTCGGTTACATGCCGCCGGAGCAGATCGACAGCGCCAAGCACGTCGGTCCGGAGGCGGACGTGTTCAGCATGGGGGCGACGATGTACAGCCTCTTGAGCGGCCGGCCCCCGTTCAGCGGCCGGGTCGCGGAGACCGTCGCCAACACGATGACCGGCAACTACAGACCGCTGAGCCGCTACCGCACGGACCTCTCGCGCCACATCCGCGAGCTGATCGATCGCTGCCTGCACGTCGTCCCCGACGAGCGCTATCCGGACGGGGCCGCCCTGCTGCGCGCGCTCGAGACCGCGCGCGGCCGGCTCGAGGCGGAGTGAGGGCCTGGCGTGGCCGCGTCCGCCCCCGTTTGTGCTGACGCGGCGGGCCCACTACACTACTGACCTCAGTGGAGGTGGATTCCCGAGGTACGACGGGAGGGGGTGAACCCCTCCCCTACATGGTTCCCAAGACTGGCTCGAGAATCCTGTAGGGGCGGGGTTTACCCCCGCCCGCCGGTCCGGGACAGAACT
The DNA here is from genome assembly GCA_030428695.1 of bacterium. Next base: position 10,711 of record JAUIEM010000261.1, on the reverse strand, counting down.
TGCGTTGAGGCAGTAACACCCTGTCACCAGCCTCGAAGAGGACGCGATGAGCGACGCGAACGCCGCGCCGGCGCCGAATGGCGATGCCCCGGCTCCCCAAGGAGATGCGCCTGCCGCCAACGGCGCTGCGGAATCGGCCCCGAGCGACCCGGCGGCGCCGCCGCGGGGCTCGCTGGAGGAGTGGGAGTTTCCGGGCTGGGGCACGGTGCAGCGCATCGACGACCTCGACAAGGGGCCCGTCGAGCTGCATCCCCTCGACTCCGCGCCGTCGCACAAGCTCGGCGAGGTCGCGGCGACCGCGATCTGCGGCAACGACATCACCTCGAGCTGCCTGTACGTCGCGGCGCTGTGCACGATGCAGGCCGGGATCTGGGCGCCGCTGGCGCTGTTGATCGTCGCGGTGGTGCTGTACCTGTTCCGGCGGGTCTACGGCGAGGTCGGCACGGCGCTGCCGCTCAACGGCGGGGCCTACAACGCGCTGCTGAACACCTCGACCAAGGGCAAGGCCTCGGTCGCCGCCTGCCTGACCATCCTGTCCTATGTCGCGACGGCGGTGATCAGCGCGGGCACGGCGATGTCGTATGCGGAGAAGCTCTTCCCGGCGCTGGAAGCGAGCTACGCGGGCTTCACGGGGACCTTCTGGGCGACCATCGGGCTGCTCGGCATCTTCGCCTTCCTCAACATCATGGGCATCAGCGAGTCGGCCAAGGTCGCGATCGGCATCTTCGCCTTCCACCTCGTCACCCTGAGCGTGCTGCTGGTGGCGGCGGTGATCTTCGTGTTCCAGGACCCATCGATGTTCAAGGTCAACTGGCAGGCGCCGGCGCCGAACGGCTACGGCTTCTTCCAGGCGCTGTTCTTCGGCTTCGCGGCGGCGCTGCTGGGGATCAGCGGCTTCGAGAGCTCGGCGAACTTCATCGAGGAGCAGAAGCCGGGGGTCTTCATCAAGACCCTGCGCAACATGTGGCTGGCGGTGTCGTTCTTCAACCCCGTGATCTGCGTCCTGGCGATCGGGCTCCTGTCCTTCACGGACATCGCGGACAACTACAAGTACCTGCTCGCCGAGATGGGCCTGCGCTCCGCCGGCAAGTGGCTCGCCATCATGGTCAGCATCGACGCCGTGCTCGTGCTGTCCGGGGCGGTGCTGACCAGCTATGTCGGCGTCACCGGGCTGGTGCGGCGGATGAGCCTCGACCGCTGCATGCCGCAGTTCCTCCTGCAGGAGAACAACTGGCGCAAGACCAACCACTGGATCATCCTCGGCTTCTTCGCGATCTGTGTCTCGATCCACTTCATCACCACCGGGGAGATCAGCGTCCTGGCGGGGGTCTACACGCTCTCCTTCCTCGGCGTGATGGCCCTGTTCGCCCTCGGGAATATGATGCTGAAGGTCAAGAGAGCGCGGCTGCCAAGGGCGGTGAAGGCGGGCTGGCCGGGGGTGACCTTCGCCTTGATCGCGGTGTGCGTCGGCATCGCGGGAAACGTGCTGCTCAACCCGGAGTACGTCCGGGTCTTCGGGATCTACATCACGGCGGTGGCGGCGGCCGTGGCGATCATGTTCCTGCGCATCGACATCCTGAAGATCGCGCTGCACGCGTTCCGTATGCTGTCCGAGAGGGTGTCATCCCTCAACAAACATGTGTCCGGGTATCTGAAGCGCAAGATCAATGACATCAACAGCCAGACGGTGATCTTCTTCACCAAGGGCGACGATCTGGCGGACTTGAACAAGGCCGCGCAGTACGTGCTCGACAACGAGCAGACGCGCCGGCTGATGGTCCTGCACGTGCACGAGCCGGGCGGTGAGCCGCCCGAGCAGCTCGGCGAGAGCCTCAAGGTGCTCGACCGCATCTATCCGCAGCTGCGCATCGACTTCGTGCTGGTCACGGGCGAGTTCGGACCCGAGCTGATCGAGCGGCTGTCGGACCGGCTCGAGGTGCAGAAGAACTACATGTTCATCGGCTGCCCCGGCGACCGCTTCCCGCACAAGATCGAGGACCTCGGCGGGGTGCGCCTGATCGTCTGAGCCCGGTCCGCACACAAGGCCGAGTGACGGGAGGGGTTCAAGCCCTCCCGTGGTTCTGCGGGGAACGGCCTTCGGGGTGGTCGTCCCGAGGCCCTTCCCCGGCATCCATAAAATAAAATTTCCTTTCGAACACCGCGCGGGGTAGCGCTTTGCGACGCATGCGGACGCTGCTCGTCTTGACAGCCTGTCTCATTCTGATACGATTGAATACGAACGAGCAAGGAAGGAGGTTCTGATGAGCACTGTGACGAGCCCTCCCCGTCCGCTGAGCCAGAATACCCGCCGCATCGCGATCATCGCGCGGCGCCTGGTCGCTCCCTCGATCGTCGACGCCGCCCTCCGCGATCGGGAGCCGGGCGGACTGCTCGAGCAGCTGGTCGAGCGCGGCGCCCTCGACCCCGACCAGGCTTCGCGCCTGGCGGAGAAAGCTCTCAACACCCAGAAGGTCGTCCGGCTCGAGACGCCGGCCCCCGTCCCCGAAGTCGACAACCTGGTCGGCGAAGAGCTCGCGGGCGTGCGTCTGCTGCAGCGCCTCGGCGGCGGCGGCACGGGTGCGGTCTACCTCGGACGCGACGCGTCGGGCGGACAGTTCGCCGTCAAGGTGCTCGACCCGCGCCTCGCCCGCCAGCCCGAGATGCTCAACCGCTTCTTCCGCGAAGCCCGCGCCCTGACCATGATCGACGAGCCGACCCTCGTCAGCGTCTTCGGTGCCGGCCGCGACCGCGGGTTGTGCTACATCGTCCTCGAATACGTGCCCTCGGAGAACCTCCAGGAGCTCATCAAGCGCAAGGGCCCGATGCGGGCTCGCGAAGCGCTCCGCCTGTGCTGCCATGTGGCCCGCGGCCTGACCGCCGCCCATGAGCACGGCGTGCTGCACCGGGATGTCAAGCCGCAGAACATCCTCGTCCTCCGCGACGGCAGCGTCAAACTCGCAGATTTCGGCAACGCCCAGATCCAGGATCACGCCAGCGGCGTCCTGGTCGGCTCGGTGCGCTACATGGCGCCGGAGCAGTGCCGGAACGATGAATGCACCGTGCGCACCGATGTCTACGGCCTCGGTTGCTCACTGTACTTCGCGCTGACGGGGAACCCGCCTTTCGACGGCCAGACCCCGAGCGAGATCGTCAGCGCCCATATGCGGGGATCCCCACCTCCGCTGCGGGCGCCCGGTCGCCGCTTCCCGCGCGAGCTCGAGAAGGTGGTCATGCGCTGCCTGCAGCGCAGACCCGATGATCGCTTCCCCAATGTGTCCGCCGCGCGTCGAGCGCTGCAGACCGTCATGACCCGCCTGCTGGGTATGGGAGTCGTCTAGCCCCCCGCCCTCCTCTCCATCTCCGGCGCCGCCTGGCGTCGCGCGTCCTCCCTCGTCGCCGACGGTTCCCGTCGACGGCGAGCGGCTCTTTGTTGGGAATCGGGACTTGCATCTCCTTGCCGGGGCCGCCGATGCTGGAAGGGTCGCAGCAGAGGAGGCACACATGGCGCGGAGCATCATCCTGGGAGTCCTCGTCGCGGCGGTTTTCGTCGGCTGTCAGAACCCCGGCCCCTCGCCGGTGCCCGACCGGCCGTCGCAGCCCGGTCCGACAGCCCCCGAGCCGACGCCGCCGCCCCCGCCACCGCCTCCGCCGCCCCCTCCGCCTCCGAGCGCGGAGGAGCTCGACCGCGAGGGCAGCGTGCTGCTCGCGGGGGGTGACTGGGAAGGCGCGCGCGCCCTGTTCAGCGAGGCGATCGCCGCCGACTCTGCGTACTTCCCGGCCTGGTTGCACCGCGCCGAGGCGCAGGAGGATCCTGCCGCCTCCCTCGCCGACCTCGACCGCGCGCTCGCCCTCGACCCTGCCCACGCGCCGGCGCTGCACCGGCGGGCCGAGCTGACGCTGCGCATGCGCCGGCCGGCGCGGGCCCTCGCCGACTACACCCGGCTGACCTCCCTCGACTCCGCCGATGTCGTCGCCTGGCGCGGGCGGTCACTGGCCGCCGCCGACCTCGGCGACCTCGAGGGCGCGATCGAGGCCTGCGGCATCGCGCTCGCGCTCGACGAGGCTGACGCCACGACCGTCGAGCTGCGCGCGACCTGCTACCAGGAGCTCGGCTTCTACGAGCGGGCGATCCGCGACTGGAGACGCCTCGGCGAGCTCGACCCGGAGTCGGCCCTGGCGGACCTCGGGCTCGCCGCGTGCAAGCAGCAGCTCGGCGACTTCGAGGGCTCGCTCGACGACCTCGAGCGGGCCCTGGCCCGGGACCCCGAGCACGCGCACGCCTACACCCTGCGCGGCGTAGCGCGGCGCGTGCTCGGCCTGCCGGACCTGGCGGCCGCGGACCTCGAGCGGGCGACCTCCCTCGATCCGCGGGCGGTCGAGCCGCTGATCGAGAAGGCGCGCCTGCTGATGGACCAGAGCGACCTGCCGGGCTCCCTGCGCGCCTGGGAAGCGGTGCTCGCCCGCGATCCGGGGCATCTCGCGGCGACGCTGGGCCGGGGGATCGTGCTCTGCCTGCAGGGGCAGTTCCTCCCCTCCCTCGAGGTCTTCGGCGAGGTCTCGGCGCGGGATGACCTGCGCGGCCCGCGCGACAGGTTCTCCGCTGCGCTGCTCGGGGCGCTGCTCGCCGGCCTGGCGGAGACCACCGCCGCCGTCGGCGACGAGGAGCGCGAGGCGATCGTCGCCGAGTTCCGCAACGCCGCCTTCGGCTGGCTGCAGCCGCTGGTCGATGCGGGCCGTCTGACGGCGCAGGAGCTCGAGGGGGATGTGTTCCTGTTCAGCCTCAAGCAGGACCCGCGCTGGGATGCGATGCTCGCGCCCCTGCGCCCGGTCAGTGGCGGGCAGGAGGACCTGCAGCGGCGCTACGAAGAGGCCTTCCAGCGCGGCTACAACCTGCTGCTGCGCAGGGACTTCGAGGGCTCCATCGCGGCCTTCGAGGAGTGCCTGGAGATCGTGCCGAGCGACGCGACCTCGTACTACAACATCGCCTGCGCCTGCTCGCTGATGGGCGACCTCGACCGCGGCAACGCCGCGCTCATCGAGTCCCTGCGGCTCGGCTTCTCGGACCTCGACCACCTGTACCTCGACGGCGACCTCGCCAACCTGCGCGAGACCCCGGGCTTCGCGGCCGCCGTGCGGCGCTACTTCACCGGCGACGGCCCGATCGAGCTCGCCCTCCCGGACGTCGCGGGCGACACCGTGCGCGTCGAGGACCTCCGCGGCCAGCCCGTGATCCTCGTCTACTGGGGCTTCTCCGCCGAGCACGACGGCCGCGCCCTGGCCGCCGCCCAGGAGCTGCAGGCCGAAGGGGGGCTCGCGGTGGTCGGCCTGTCCGCGGCGCTGCCCGACGCCCAGGCCGAGCTCGCCCGGCGTCACGCCCTGGAGGTGCCCTTGCTGCGCGCCGGGGAGGGACTGCCGGATCCCTTCGGGGACCTCTTGTTCAGCCCGATCATCTTCATCCTGGACGCGGAGGGGCGCGTGGTCGCGAAGCTGATCGGCGCCCGGCCGGCCTCGACCCTGCGCCAGGTGTTGGGGGGCCTGCGGTAGGGGGGGTCTCTACCGCCCGTCCGACCTCCGCGAGCGCATCCGCCCCAGCCCCCAGCCCCACGCCCCCAACGCCAGCCCCCAGGCCGTCGCCTGGAGGAAGGCACCCCCCGCCAGGCAGACCCCGAGCTGGCACAGGGCGAGCCCGAGCAGGGGCAGGGTCCAGCGGCGGAAGCGCGGCGGAGCGGGGAGGACAGGCGGCGGAGCGGGGGCCGGAGGCTCCTCCCGGGGCGGCGGAGGCGCGCCGCCGGGCCGCCGCAGGGCGACGATCTGCACGGTCGCGTTGTCGTCGCCGCCGCGCTCGTTGGCGAGGTCGATCAGCGCGAGGCAGGCGCTGTCGGGGTCGTCCCGGTGGCGCTCGAGCAGGGTGAGCATCTCCTCCGGGCGCACCGGGCCGGAGATGCCGTCGCTGCACAGCAGGTAGAGGTCCCCCTCACACAGCTCGAGCCCGCGCAGCTCGACCTCGACCTGCGGGCCGGAGCCGAGGCAGCGCAGGATCACGTGGCGGTCGGGGTGGCGCGCGGCCTGCTCGGGGCTGATGATGCCCTCGCGCAGCAGCGACGCGACCAGGGAGTGGTCCTCGGTCAGGCAGCGGATCTTCCCGTCGCGCACCCGGTATAGCCGGCTGTCCCCGGCGTGGGCGACCCAGCCGCGCAGGCCGTCGACCGCGAGGGCGACGCAGGTGCTGCCCATGCGGGCGAGCTCGGGCTGCGCCTGCGCCCGCTGCCAGACCGCGCGGTTGGCCGCGACCACCGCCTCCCGCAGGCCGGCGCCGTCGCGCTCCGAGGCGGCGAAGGCGGCGCACACTTCGGCGACCGCGAGGCGGCTGGCGACCTGTCCGCCGGCGTGCCCGCCGACCCCGTCGCAGACGACGAACAGCCGCTGAGCGGCGTCCGCGGCGGCGCGGGGCCAGCGTCCCAGGGCGTCCTCATTGGCCTTGCGCACGCGGCCGCGGTCGCTGCGTCCGGCGCTGAGCAGGGCGGCGGCGTGACGCACGGCGCTCTCCTGGCTCTCGAGCCGGCCGAGGGCGTCGAGCACCGCCCGGGCGCTGGCCGGGCGCTCGTCCGGGTGTTCCTCGACCAGCGAGAAGATCAGCTCGTCCCAGGCGGGCAGCACGTCGCCGCGCAGCCGCGAGACCGGGCGCAGGGTGCGCGGCGGGCGGCCGGTCAGGGACTGGTAGAGCAGCTTGCCGAGGGCGTAGAGGTCGGCCCGGCCGTCGACCGTGCGGTGGAAGAGCTGCTCCGGCGCCATGTACAACGGCGTGCCGACGCCGACCCGGGTCGAGACGCGGCTGGTCAGGCTCTGGGAGAGCCGGCCGGCGGCGGTGTGGAAGCTGCCGACGCCGAAGTCGGCGACCTTCACGGTGCCGTCGGCGGTGAAGAGGATGTTCGACGGCTTGATGTCGCGGTGCACGACCCCGGAGTCGTGGGCGCACTGCAGGGCGAGCAGCACGGCCCGGGCGATGCGGGCGACCTCGCTGACCGGCAGGCCGGCGCTGGTGCGGCGCAGCCGGTCGGCCAGGCTGCCGCCGCGCACCAGCTCGGTGACGATGTGGGGCACCACCGCGCCGAGGCAGGCCTCTTCGATGCGGATGATGTGCGGATGCTCGAGGTGGAACAGGATCTGCGCCTCGCGCTCGAGCCGGGGCAGCACCTCGCGGCGCGGGATCTTCAGCGCGAAGGGGCGGCCCGCCCGGTCGCGGACCCGGTACACCGTGCCTTGCCCGCCCCGGCCGAGGACGTCTTCGACGGTGTAGTCGCCGAGCTCCTGGCCCGGCACCAGCGCCGAGAAGTCGAGGCCGCGGGCGAGCAGCCGGCCCCCCTCGGCGATCAGCTCGGCGTCGAGGACCGGCGGCGGGTCCTCTTCCAGCAAGGCCCCCAGGGCGGCGTCGAGGGTGTCGGCTTCCGAGCGCATCAAACATCCCTCCAGCGGGTGAACAGCTCGCGGGCGCGCCCGAGCAGGCGCACGACCGTGCGGCGCGAGCAGCCGAGCACGGCGGCGACCTCGTCCTGGGTCAGGCCGCCCTCGTAGCGCAGGGCGACGCACTCGGCGACCCGCGGCGGCAGGCGGCGCAGGAGCGCCTCGGCGTCGAGCCGCGCGGACGGGCTGGCGGCGTGGGCGGCCAGCGGCGGCAGGGCGCGCAGCCGGGTCGAACGCTCGCGCTCGCGCAGCCAGCCGACGAAGATCTTGTGGGCTTTGAGGAAGATCCAGGTGTTGAAGGAGCGGCCGGCCTCGAAGCGCCCGTCGCGGAGGGAGCCGACCAGCTCGAGGAGGGTGCGCTGGGTGCACTCTTCGGCGGCGTCGGCGTCGCGCAACAGCCGCCAGAAGTAGCGGTGGATGCGGGCGATCACGCGCTGGAACAGCTGCTCGTGCAGCTCGCGCCGGGCGAGCTCCTCGCTCGCCGCCAGGGAGGCGAGGCCGGTCGTGCTCAACGTCTCGTTCATCGGGTCTTCCCCCGGTGCTCTTGCTGTAACGGTATCCGGAGGAAGCGGCGCGGCTGCGCCAGCATTTTCGGAAGCGCGCGATCTGCCCTGAGCTGCCAGGCGTCGTCTTCCCCCCTCCGCCGCGGCCCGCTATGCTGGACGCCGACACAGGAGGCAAGCGCGTGGACGACTGGCGGACGGAGATGGAGCGGCGGCACGAGGCGAGCTTCGGCTGGGCGCTCGTGCACTGCCAGGGCGACGCGCTGCTCGCCCGCGCCGGGCTGGAGGAAGCCTACCGCGAGGTCGAGCGCGCCCCGGACGAGCGCGGCGAGCAGCCCTTCGAGGACTTCCTCCGCGGGCTGATCCGGCGCGTCGTCACCCGCCGCGACCGCGAGCGCGGGGACGATGCCGAGCGCTCGAGCTCGCCCGCGCACCAGCTCCTCGCGAAGCTGCCGCGGGCCCACGTTCTCGTCCTCTACCTGCGCTTCGGCATGGGCTTCTCCGACGACGAGCTGCAGCGCGCCCTCGGCGCCTCCGCGCAGCGCGTCCGCGCCTCGCTCGAGGCCGCGCGTCCCGCCGCCGCCCGGACCCTCGGCCTCGACGACGACGACGAGGCCCTGGGCGCGTGGTTCTCGAAGCTGCGCGCCGCGGACGTCGAGGCGACACCCCCCTTCGCGGAGGTGCGCGACGCGGGTTCCCACGCCCTCGCCGCGGAGCGCCGCGCGCCCTGGGGCTGGCTGCTGCTCGGGCTGGCCGCGGTCGGCGTGCTCGCGCTCTGGAAGTGGTCTCCCTGGTAGGACGTCCGGATTGCCGGCAAGGGCCGGGCGCGGTATCTTCAAACAGCGCCCGGAGGCCCCCATGTCCCCCAGCGACACCATCGCCGGCTGGCCAATCCTCGCCCGGCTCGGGGCAGGGCCGGTCAGCGAAGCCTTCAAGGTGGTGCATCCGGAGTGGGGCACCCTGGTCGCGAAGCGCCTGCGCCCGGCTTTCGTCCCCGACGCCACCCAGCGGGTGCTGTGGAGCCACCACCAGCAGCGCGTCGACCGCCTCGGCCACGAGGGCATCCTGCAGGGCTACGGTCTGGTCGTTGACGGCGCCGACCACGTCTGGCTGGAAGCCTGTCGCGAGAGCGACCTGCGCCGGGTGCTGGACGACGGCTCGGTGCCGCTGCTCGACGCGGTGCGCGTGACCCGCGAGCTCGCCCTCGCGGTCGCCGCGGCCCACGCCGACACCGTCTGCCACGGCGCGTTGGCGCCGTCGAGCGTCGGCTTCGACGAGGCGGGCCGGGTGCTGGTCGGGGACTGGGGCTATCCGCTGCTCGAGCTCGCGCCCGAGGACGGGCCGGGGCGGATCGCGGACGCGCGCGCGCTCGCCGCCCCCGAGCGCGCCGAGAGCGGGCCGACGCCGGCGGGGGACGTGTACGCGATCGCCGCGCTGGTCACCTGGATGCTGGCGGGCACCGGGCCGCCGACGACCTCTCTGGGGCGCCTCTCGGGGACCCTCTCGGAGCTGTGTCCGGGGCTGTGGAAGGCGCTGAAGCGCGGCCTGGACGACGACCCGGCGCGCCGCCCGACGGCGCTCGGCATGATCGATGCCTGCGACAGCCTGCTCGACGAGCCCGCGCCGAGCTCGCCGGCGGACACGACCTTCCACCGCTTCAAGATCGCCTCCTCCCTCAACCGCACCCGCTCGGTCTCGCTGGTGCCCCTGACCCCGGAGCAGCCGGCGCAGCCGCTGGTCGAGCGTCCTCCCGAGGAGCCGAAGTTCGCCGTGCGGACGCGGCTCGGCGCCGGGGGCATGGGGGAGGTGTGGTCGGCCCTCGACGTCGACCTGCGGCGCGAGGTCGCGATCAAGAAGTCCCTGTCGGAGCGCGCCCACGTCCAGCGGCGCTTCGTCGCCGAGGCGCAGGTGACCGGGCAGCTCGAGCACCCCAACGTCGTGCCGATCCACGAGCTCGCCCTGGACGAAGCCGGGCGGCCCTTCATCGTGATGAAGAAGGTCGTCGGCAAGAGCCTGCACGAGATCCTGTGGAGCCTGCGCTCGGGCCGCCGCCCGGAGCAGATGGGAGAGCGGGCCGGGCCGGTCCGCACCGACACCCGCGCGCGCCGGGCGAAGGCCCAGCTCGAGGAGCTGAGCTGGCTGCTCGGCATCTTCCTCAAGATGTGCGACGGGGTCGCCTACGCCCACAGCCGCGGGGTCCTGCACCGGGACCTCAAGCCCGCCAACGTGATGGTCGGCCGCTTCGGCGAGGTGCTGGTGCTCGACTGGGGGCTCGCCTCGGTCGGCCACAGCCTCGCCCACGACCGCGTCGTCACCGAGCTCAGCCTGGCCGGGCCGGAGGTCGTGCCGGAAGGGAACCTCGTCGGCACGCCCGCGTACATGTCGCCGGAGCACGCCCGGGGCGAGCTGAAAGAGCTCGACGAGCGGGCCGACGTGTTCGCGCTCGGGACGATCCTGTACGAGATGATCACCCTGCGCATGGCCCGCTCCCGCGCCCCGCGCGACGCCTACTACGAAGCGCTCGACGGCTTCTGCCTGCCGCCCTCGGAGACCGACTGCGGCCGCGTGGTGCCCGACGAGCTCGAGGCGATCGTGCTGCGCGCGATGGCGCCGGAGAAGGACGACCGCTATCCGAACGTGCTGACGCTCAAGGCCGAGGTGCGCGCCTTCCTCGATGGCCGCATGGTCGAGGCGCACAGCTACACCCGCTTCGAGCGCCTCCTGCGCTTCACCCGGCGCAACCGCAC
>JAUIEM010000260.1 GCA_030428695.1 bacterium | reverse complement strand
TGCGGGCCGGACGCGGCCGGATCTCGAAGGCCGCGTCGCTCAGGTCGATGAAGAAGAGCGCGAAGGGATCTTCCCGGAGCAGGATGTTGCGGTGGGTCGGCGTGCCGAGGAAGAAGCGCTGGTGGTGCAGCCCGCGCAGCAGCCCCGCCGCCGCCGTGACCAGGGCCTCCAGCCGCGGCCGGTCCGCCGCGTGCCCGGGGTCGCGCAGCCAGCGACGCAGGTCGACCGCATCCTCGAGGTAGGGCGTGAGCAGGAAGGAGTCGCGCACGGCGCCGAGGCCGTCGCGCAGCACTCCGTAGCCGGCCGGGGCGACCACCGCCGGGCACAGCTTCGAGCCGAGCAGGAGGTTCCAGAACTCCCGCTCGGCCACGGCGGGACCGAACCAGGTCGGGAGGGCCTCGAGCAGCGGGTAGCGGTAGCGCTTCAGCACGAAGGGCCCGTCCGGGAGCGCGATCACGGACACGCGCGACTTGCGCTCCTCCTTGATCACCCGCTCGCGGCCGACCCGCTCCGGCGACCAGCCGGCGAGATGCGCGTGGCTCGGCGCGAAGTGCGCGCTCCAGGCGGGTCCTCGGCTCGCGCCCGCGAGCGCGGGCAGGGTCTCGGCGGTCAGGTCGGGTGGCATGCGCTCCTCGGTCCGCCGCGGTCGGCCACGGGTCGGACCTCGGCAGCATAGATGACCCGGATGACGCCAGGCTTGGCGCGGAGTTACACTTTTGTAATGCCCGTCCCGGCGGGCCAGGCCGTAAGATCGCGGCGGGAGGCCGACACGGCGGGGAGCGCGTGGGACGATGCGATTGTTGATCGTCGAAGACGACCAGAAGATCTCGGATTTCGTCGCGAAGGGCTTCCGTCAGGCGGGCTACGCCGTCGACGTCGCCGGGGACGGCGAGACCGGGGCGGGCTTCCTGCGCTCCCGGGACTACGACGCGGCCGTCGTCGACATCATGATGCCCGCCCTCGACGGGCTAAGCATGGTCGAGCGCATCCGCGCCGCGGGCCGCAAGGTCCCGGTGATCTTCCTCAGCGCCAAGCGCTCCGTCGACGACCGGGTGCAGGGCCTGCGGGCCGGGGGCGACGACTACCTGACCAAGCCCTTCGCCTTCGTCGAGCTGCTCGAGCGGGTGCGCGCGCTGGTCCGCCGCGCGACCGGCGCGGAGAGCTCGAGCAAGCTGGTGGTCGAAGACCTCGAGCTCGACCGGCTGAAACGCCGGGTCGTCCGCTCCGGCCAGGTGATCGCCCTCCTGCCCCGGGAGTTCGCGCTGCTCGAGTACCTGATGCAGAACGCCGGCTACGTCGTCTCGAAGACGATGATCATGCAGCACGTCTGGGGCTACGACTTCGACCCGCAGACCAATGTGGTCGAGGCGAACATCTGCCGCCTGCGGGCGAAGCTGGACCGGGGCTTCGAGCGCCGTCTGATCCGCACGATGCGGGGAGTCGGCTACGTGATCGGCGGCGATGAATAGGCCGCGCCGCCTGTCGACCCGGCTCGCCGCGGTCATCGCGCTGCTGTTCGGGCTGACCTGGGCGTGCGGGGCCACGCTCGTCTTCTTCCTCGTCACCGGCTTCTTCGCCGCGCAGGTCGACCGGGACCTGCGCAACGAGCTGCGGGAGTTCGAGCATGTCGCCGAGACCGGAGGCCTCGCCTCCCTCGCCGAGAACATCGAGCGCGAGTGCATGGAGGAAGGGGTCGACCGCGTGTTCTTCCGGGTCTTCGACAGGGACGGCGCGGTGCTCCTGTGCTCGGACATGGGCTCGTGGATCGACACCGGCTGGAGCGGCGACCGGGCCGCACAGGCCTGGCGCGACGGGCTCCTGCTCGAGACCCGCGAGGCCCGGGCGGACGGCAGCCGCGCCCGCGTCGCCCTCAGCCCGCTGAGCGAGAGCTGGCTCCTCGAGACCGGCACCAGCCTCCGCGACCGCGACACCTTCGCCCGCCGCCTGGTGTTCATCCTGATCGGCGTCGCCGCGGCGATGACGCTGGCCGGCGGTCTGGTCGGCTGGGGCATCGCCCGCCGGGCGATGGACGGCGTACGCAAGGTGACCGCGGCGGCCGCGGAGATCTCCACGGGCCACTTCGACCAGCGGGTCGAGGTGGTCGGCGACGATGAGGAGGTCGCGAGCCTGGTGCGCACCTTCAACCGCATGGCCGGGCAGGTCGAGACGACCCTGCGCGCGATGCGCGAGATCAACGACAACATCGCCCACGACCTGCGCAGCCCGATCACCCGCATGCGCGGCGTCGCCGAGACGGCCCTGCTCGCCCGCCAGAACGCGGAGAGCGAGAGCCTGGCCCTGGCGGTGATCGAGGACTGCGACAACCTGCTGATGTTGATCAACACCATGCTCGACATCAGCGACCTGCACGCCGGCGTCGGCCCCCGCAGCTTCGAGCCGGTCCGCATGGACGGGCTGGTCCGGACCGGCGTCGAGCTGTTCGAGAGCGTCGCGGAAGACCAGGGCGTCGCCCTGAGCGTGCACGTCTCCTCCGCCGACCTGCGCGCGAGCGCCGACCCCCGTCTGTTGCAGCGGGCCCTCGCCAACCTGCTCGACAACGCGCTCAAGCACACGCCCCGGGGCGGGCGGGTAGAGGTCCTGCTCGAGGAGCGGGGGGACGACGTCGTGCTGAGCGTCGAGGACACCGGCAGCGGCATCGCCCCGGCCGACCTGCCGCGCATCTTCGACCGCTTCTACCGCGCGGCGCAGGACCGCAGCACGCCCGGCAACGGCCTGGGGCTCAGCCTGGCGCAGGCGATCGCTCACTCCCTCGGCGGTCGCCTCACGGTGCGGTCGACGCTCGGCGAGGGCAGCTGCTTCGCGCTCGCCCTGCCCCGGCTCAGTCGACCAGCCGCACGCTCGCCTGTACCTCACGGGTGTGGATGATGTCGGCGGGGTTGAAGCGCTCGCGCAGGAGCCGGCGGTACCAGCGCGCCCCGTCGTCCCACTCCAGGCTGGTGCGCACGACCGTCTTCGAGGGGAAGGCGTAGGTCCAGACGAAGCGCAGCCCCTCGTCGTAGCGCACGCGCTCCTCCTCGAAGCTGCGCTGTCCCTCGCAGCGCTCGGCCCCGAAGGTCGGGCCGAGGCCCGCCCGCAACCAGGGCATGTCGAACAGGAAGCCGAGCGAGTCGCCGGGCCGGAAGAACACCCGGCAGCCGTCGGCGGAGACCTCGCGGCCCTGGACCGAGGCCGGCGAGACCTCGCGGTAGCTGGCGAGGGACAGGCCCTCGTCATCGCGCCGGAAGCGCAGGGTGTAGAGGTGGCCGGCGAAGGCGTGGTCGGCCTCGACCTCGGGGCGCAGCGTGAGGCGGATGGTGCGCTCGTCCGCTTCCACCACCTCGAAGCTCCAGCGGTTCTCGATCCCGACCACCCGGCCGTCGAAGATCGAGGTGCCGGTCTGGAAGTGGCTCAGGGTCGCCCGGACCTGCCAGCGGTCGCCGGTCTCCCAGCGCGGAAGGACGAAGCTCATGAAGGAGTGCTCCCCAGCGGATGCGCGATGGTATCGGCGATGGGGAGGGCGCTGTCAACGGGGTGGACGCCTCCGCGGGTGAAGGCGGCCCCTTACTCGTTCTCGTCAGGGGCTGGCTGGTCGCGCTTCTTGAGCGGGAAGTCCTCGAGCATGCGCTCGATCGCGTACTCCGCGTCGTCCAGGCTGGCCGCGCCGCGCTGGAAGAAGTCGTTGGTGAACTCGACCCTGCCGGTCCTTGGATCGAAGGCGACCAGCCCGTAGAAGGACCGGTCCGGCGTGCCCTCGAAGAAGAAGCTCAGGCTGATGGTCAGCGGCAGCGCGATCGGGATGAAGAAGCTGACCGCCGCGACCGGCACCATCAGCAGGTTGAGGGTCAGGTTCTTCACCCAGCGCCAGTAGCGCTCGGCGGTGGTCTCGGCGCGGGTCGTGCCGAACACCAGCAGCACGAGGTCGTAGCCGGCCAGGTCGGCGTACGGCCCCTTGTAGGTGAGGTCCTCGGCCAGAACCGCGCTGAAGTAGTCCGGGTCGTTCGAGACGACGGAGGCGAGCACCGCCTCGGCGGCCGCGACCCGTCTGGCCCGCTCGTTCGTCAGCACGGGCCGCGAGGTGCTCGGCACCCCCGGAGGGGCCTGGAAGCCGGTGTGGATCCAGGGCAGCAGGGTGTCGGCGCTGACCTCGGGCCGGAAGTCGACCGCCTCGAGGGACTCGGTGGTGTAGCCCATGTCCTCGAGCACCTTCTCGCACCGGGCCTGCATCAGGTCGGCGGTGATGGTCGAGACCTCCGGGGAGTACATCAACATCTCGGTGCCGGTGTAGCTGACCGCGACGCGCACGTCGGGGAACAGGACCGCGAGCCGCTTGAGCTCGTTGGTGCGCTCGGCGAGGTCGGCCTGGGCGCGCGGGTGGATGGTGCTGCAGCCGACGGTGACGAGCGGCGCGAGCAGGGCGAGCCATAGAATCCCGGGGGTGCGCATGGAGTCCTCCTCGAGAGACGCGCGCCGTGCGGCGCGCGTCGGGGAATGGGGAGGACGTTATACCACGCTGCGGACGATGCGGAAGCCCAGATCGTTGCCGATGCCCTGCGGCGCGTTCTTGTCGCGCACCGAGGCGGTGCACATCATCGCGATCACGCCCCAGCTGCCGCCGCGGGCGACCCGTTCCTCGCCGTGGCGGGGACCGATCGGATCGGTCGCCGGCCGCGACGGATAGGGACCGTACCAGTCGTTGCACCACTCCCAGACGTTGCCGTGCATGTCGAACAGACCCCAGGGATTCGGCGGATAGAACCGCACCGGCGACGGCCGCTCGACGTTCAGCCCGAAGTTCGCGTGCTCCTCGCGCAGGCGGCGGCCGTGCCAGAAGGGCTCGGTGCTGCCGGCACGGCACGCGTACTCCCACTCGGCCTCGGTCGGCAGCCGGTAGCCGTTGCGGGCGGTGCCGTGGAAGAGCACGGGCTCGCCGAGCTCGTACACCGGATCGAGGCCCTCGCGCTCGGACATCGCGTTGCAGAAGGCGACCGCGTCGAACCAGCTGACGTTCTCCGCGGGCAGCTGCGGGCGCCCCGAGAACTGGGCGGGGCAGGAGCCCATCAGGGCCTGGAACTCATCCTGGGTGACCGGGGTCGCCTTCATGTAGAAGGGCCTGGTGATGCTGACCCGGTGCTGGCGCTCGTCGTTGCCGAGCTCGGCCGCTTCCTTCGAGCCCATCAGGAAGACGCCGGGCGGCACGAGGACCATCTGCATGCCGAACAGGTCGGTCATCGCGACCGGCAGCTTGCGGCTCGCCGCGAACACCTTCTGGGGCGCCGGCGGGCTCCACCACAGCGGGCTCTCGCTGCGCTGGCTGGCCGGCCGGTAGGACAGCCGCGTGTTCGCGGTCTTCAGCGCCTCGAGGACGTCGAGGAAGCTCTGGTAGCGCCGCTCCGGGTCCTGCTCGAGGCAACGCCCGAGCACGCCGAGCAGGTGCGCGGCCGGGATGCCGAGCGCCTTGAGGATCGCCTCGTCCGGCTGCGGGCTGCCGCACAGGAGGAACTGCCCGAGCAGGCCGAAGGCGTAGATGTCCGTCGCCGGGCTGACGCGGACGTTGGTGTGGGCGTGCTGCTCGGGCGCGGTGTACTGGAACGAACGCCGCAGCTCGCGGTGGATCATCGACTCCTTGCGGTACTGGTCGGGCTTGAACACCGACAGCGTCCCCGGCCGCGGCCCGAGCCCGAAGTTGACGACCCGGGGACGCAGGCGCTCGGCCTGCGGTCGCAGCATCACGTTCTCGGGGTTGAGGTCGGCGTGCAGGATCCCCCGCTGGTGCGCGGCGTGCACTCCCTCGGCGATCTTGACCAGCACGCTGATCGCCTGGGTCGGCTGGAACACGCCGTGCTCGGCGACGTAGGCCCGCAGGCTGGTCACCCCGGCGTACTCGCCGACCAGGAAGGGGAACTGGCGGCTCTTGCGGTTCCCGAAGCTCCACTGCTTCGTCCGCGACACGTAGGGAGTGTCGACCTGGCTGAGGCGGCGGGCGACCTCGAAGACCGCGCTGAACTTCCGCTCCCCGCCCCACAAGGAGTGGATCACACGCTTGCTGCCGGCCTGGTGCATCGCGATGTAGGTGATGCCGTAGGTCCCGGCGCGCAGGACCCGCAGCGGTGTGTAGACGTCGCTGTCGAACAGCTCGAAGGAGGCGTCGCCGCGCTCGATCAGCTGCTCGGTGAAGCGCAGGGTCTTGTCGTAGCTGCCGGCCTGGGCGCTGGCCTGCAGGGCGTTGAACATCAACAGGCCGCGGCGCTGGCGGTCGACGCAGCCCTCGAGCGCCTGCTCGTAGGCGGCCAGCGCCTGGTCGGGATGGCCGAGGGCGAAGGCGACGTGGCCGGTCAGGTTGAGCACCTCGGGGTGCGAGGCGAGGTGCTGGGGGAGCCGGGCCATGCGGTTCTGCAGGTCGGTGAGGATGGCGTGGCTCGCGGGGTCGAACATCACCAGCCCGTCGACCGCCCGCAGCCGGTCGCGGAAGTGCAGCCGGCGGAAGGACAGCCGCGCCATGTTCAGGGTGCTCGCCTGCTCGGGCGTGATCAGCTCGGCGCCCTCGGGGCCGATCTCGACCCGGTCGCTGCGGTACAGGTCGTGGGCGAGGAAGTCGCGCAGGCCGGGCATCTGGCGGAGGTTGTGCAGCACCTCCTCGAGCATCAGGCGCACGACCTCGTTCTCCTCCTCGAGCTCGCGCAGCTTGGCCGGGAGCTGCTCGACGCCTTCGGTGTGGGAGCGCAGCAGGCGGACGAGCACCGGGCCGTGGACCTGCATCACCGTCAGGAGGTTGTTGATGCGGGCGAGCTGCTCGGGCTCGTCGTAGCGGTCGAGGGAGTACAGGGCGTCGCGCCACTGCAGGTTGGGCGCGAGCCGCTCGCTGACGAAGGCGGTCAGCTCAGCGAGGTAGCTGGCGTACTCGCTCTCGCTCGAGCGGAAGCGATCGATCGCCTTGAAGGCCGTCATGCGTCCCCGTTCCGCGCTGTGCTGTCTGAAGCGCCTCTACTGACCTCACGGAGGCTCTGTCCTGGCACGACGGGCGGGGGTAAACCCCGCCCCCGTGTGACACCATGTAGGGGAGGGGTTCACCCCCTCCCGTCGTTGGTTCGGAAACCGACCTCGCTCCGCGGGACAGATCTGCTTGAGGTCCCTATCATAGCCGAGCCCTGCGTCGCTGCAAAGCCGCGGGGACATTGCGCGGAGCTCTCGTCCGCGGCCATCATCGGGATGCACCCCTGGAGGAAGATGACCATGGACGCCTGGAGCTCCCGCCTCGCCCCCCTGCCCCTGCACGTCGACAGCTACACGCTCGAGGGCCTCGAGCTGGCGACGGCCAGCGGCTTCGTCCGCCACACCACCCTGGTCCGCCTGCGCGGCGGGGGCTTCGAGGGCGTCGGCGAGGACGTGACCTACGACGCCGGCGAGCAGCAGTCCTTCCAGCAGCGCGGGCCGACGCTGCCCCTGGCCGGCACGACCAGCCTGGCCGGCTTCTGCGCCCGGCTCGACCGCTTCCCCCTGTTCCCCGCGCCGCCGCCCCAGCCCGCCGAGCGCCTGTACCGGCGCTGGGCCTTCGAGAGCGCGGCCCTCGACCTCGCGCTGCGCCAGGCGGGACGGTCCTTCGCCGAGGTCCTGGGGCGGAAGCCGCAACCGGTGCGCTTCGTCGTGTCGCTGGGGCTCGGCGACCCCCCGCGCTTCGAGCGCCTGGACGCGCTCGCCGCCCGGGTGCCCGGCCTCGACTTCAAGGTCGACTACGCCGCCGCCTGGCGGCCGGAGACCGTCGAGGCGCTCGCGGCGCGGCCGGTGGCGGTGGTCGACTACAAGGGGCTGTACCGGGGAGCGTTCGAGGGTCCTCCGCCCGACGCGGAGATGTACCGCCGCATCGCCGAGGGGCTGCCGGACGTCTGGCTCGAGGACGCGTTCCTGGGCGGGGAGTGTGGGGAAGCGCTCGCGCCCTTCCGTGAGCGCCTGACCTGGGACGCGAAGCTGCACGCCTGGAGCGATATCCTCGCCCTGCCCTTCCTGCCGCGCTGCGTGAACATCAAGCCCTCGCGCTTCGGCGGCATCGCGCCGCTGGTGCGCTGCCTGGAGCTGTGTGAGCGCAGGGGGATCGCGATGTACGGCGGCGGCCAGTTCGAGCTCGGGCCCGGGCGCGGCCAGCTGCAGCTGCTCGCCTCGCTGTTCTACCCGGACGCGCCGAACGACGTCGCGCCGAGCGCCTTCAACGCGGCCGAGCTGCCGGAGGAGCTACCGGAAACACCGCTGCCGGTCGCGGCGCACGCGACCGGCTTCGGCTGGGGGTGAGGAAACTGACGTCCCTCGCGGGACATAGCCTACGCTGAGGTCACGGCCAGAAACGCGTCGAGTTTCGACAGGTCCAGCCCCCTACGATATCGAGATCAACAAGTGCCCGTTCGTCCCTCGCCTTCGCCATGATGGACTGGATCCTCGCTTCACGAGCGTCTTCATTCGATCGAGAGGACCGAAATCGGGGATGTTCCGTGTAGTAGTCACGATGGACCGGCACAGGCTCCTCGGTCGACAGCTGCATGACGACCCTGTCGATTCGAAGGCCGTCGTCCGACGTAGAGACCTCGATGCGAACCTCACCCTTCATGGCGAAGGCTTCGAGATCCGGGAAACCCGACCTCGCGCTCTCGTACAATTCCGCTGCCCGGTCTTGCAGATAGCCGCCAGAGTGAGTGTTCCGCAGCCACCTTGGCGGGGGGCGCACCAGCCACGCATCCATGGCGCACAATTGATCAGAGTGACTGAACGAGTCATCCACTTCAACTTCCATCGACGCCCCATACGCTCACCACCATTCCTCGACACGCGCTCTCCTCTTGGGTGCTGACGAGCCCGCGGCTCAGTCGAGCCGCTCGACCGCTACCGGCAGCGGAGGCTGCCGCAGCAGCTCGGCGAGCAGCTCGGCGTGGCGGAGGGTGTGGCCGGTCATCCAGATCTCGCCGCCGCTGATCGGCGACTGGACGGTGACCACCGACAGGGGCTCGCCGTCGAAGCACAGGGCGAGGCGGCCGTGGAGCTCGGCCGTGGTCAGCTCCTCGAGGGAGCCGGCGTCGCGCTCACGGAGCCGGATCTCGACCCGGTCCAGCGGCACGTCCCGCGCGACCCGCGCTGTCAGGACCTGGTCGATGAGGAGTGCCTTCGAGGTCTCGAGCCACAGCTCCGCGCCGTCGTAGGCGGCCGCGCGCCGCCCCGGTGCTTCCGCATCCCGCACGGGCACGATCTCGAGCCGGCCGCGACAGGTCAGCCAGCGCAGGACGTCTTCGTGCGGCTCGGCGCGCAGGGCGTAGCCTCCTGCAGGCAGGGGCCGGAACATCACCCGATCGAGGAAGGCGCGACGCGCGTCGGCGACCGCGCGCCGGGTCTCGCCCAGGATCTGACGCAACGTCCACTCCGGCGAGGCGGGCGCGGGGTTCAGGAGGGGATGGAGGAGGGGGATGTTGCCGAGCTCCTCCGCGGGCGATGACGGTTCCTCCTCCGCCTGGTTGAAGTAGAACTTGAGCAGCGGAATCTGCAGCAGCACCTGGTCCGTCGGGCCCCGGCGCGTCTCGACATCGACCGCTTGCGGATCGAGCCTGTCGAAGGCGTCGGCCTTCAGCGTGCGGATCTCGTCCTGCAGGTCGGCCAGGGCGAAGCCCTCGGGAGTCTCGCCCCGCATCCAGTCCGGGCGCGTGTGGCCGATCGCCGCGAGCCGCCCGTAGAGGAGCTCGAGGGTGCGCAGCTGCGCCCGCTCGTCGCCCGCCGCGAGCGCGATGCGCGCCGGACGCCAGAGGCGTGCGGCGAGCGCATCCCGCTCCACGATGCCCCGCCAGGCCTCGAGGGATGCCAGGGCCCGGCGCAGCTCGAGCTCGGCCTCCGGTGTCAGGTCGGGCATCAGCTCGATCGACAGCGGCAGCTCTTCGTCGAGCAGCTCTTCGACGCGGCTGAGCAGGGTCGAGGCGGAGAGCTCGATCACGCGGGCGCCGTCTTCCTCGCCCTCGAGGGTCTCGGCATCGCCGCCGTGGACGCGCACGACGATCCCGCGGTGGGCCAGCGGGCGCGGCCGGAACAGGAAGCCGTCGTCGTCCTCGACCAACAGGACGCCCGCACGGTCCGCGGTCGCTTCGGCGAGCTCGTGGAGGCCGACCCCGCTCAGGTAGAAGCTCACGCGGCGCTCCACACCGGACGCGACGCGGTAGGAGCCGTCCACGTAGGGGCTGAGCAGCCGCGCGACCCGCTGGAGCGAGACGTCATCGAAGGCGGCATCGACCTGGCGGGCGGAGCTGTCTCCCAGAGCTCCAGTCGCGTCGCAGAGGCTGATCCCGCCCTCCTCGGCGCGCAGCGCGAGGCCGTAGCGCTCCGCCAGGCGGGCGGCGATGTCCCAGGCCGGCAAGCGCTCGCCGTAGAAGCTGACCGGCAGGGTCGCCAGGCGCTCTTCGCAGCGGAAGCGCAGCCCGTCGTAGGGCGTGCCGAGGGCGGCGAGCACCGCGCCGAGGGGCTGACGGTAGGCGAACAGGGAGACCAGTCCGTCGCGGTCGTGCAGGCGCACGTCGGGCCGCAGCGTCGGCTCGCCGCGCACGGTGTACGCGCCGCCGGCGACGGCGAGCTCGAGGCCGAAGCGCTCGACGATCGCCCGCAGATGCTGCTCGGTGCCGTCCTTGCCGTAGTACGTGACCGGCAGGGGGGCGAGCGCATCGGGCACCGTGACGGTCAGCCCGAGCTCCGCGACGACCGCGGAGAAGGGCGCGCCGAAGCTGGCGAAGTAGCTGCCATTGGACCAGGTGATCGGGGTCGCTTCGCCGCGGCCTTCGAGCCGCAGCCCGTCCGCTTTCTCGGAGACCTCGAGCCCGAGCTGCCGCTCGATGAGGAGCAGCAGCTCGAAGGGGGTGTCGGCGTTCTCGCTGCGCGGCATGACGAAGGGCGCCTCGGCGACCTCCTCGGCGCAGTGCAGGAGCTGGGGCGCGAGCGTCGCCTCGAGCACCCCGAGCCAGACGAACAGGGGCATCGGCAGACCGCGGCCGAGCCCGATGGCGCCGCGGGAGTTGCGGTGGATCGCCCGGTCCGGCAGGCCGAGCAGGGCGAGGTCGAAGCCGACCTCCTTGCTTGTGCTCTCCGCGACCGCGTAGCCGCGGGCCTGCAGACCGTGCCGGACGAGCTCGGCGGCGCCGCGCAGCGCTACGACGCGCTCGGTCGGGACACCTTCGGCCCATTCCGCGAGACGCGCGTCGACGTCCTCCTCCGCGGCCCTCTCACCGACGAACAGCGCCGCGCCGCCGTCGGCCAGGGCGACCAGACGCGCCTCGCCGCCGGGCACGCGATGGACGGTCAGAGCGGTGCGCGGCTGCACGAGGTAGCGCCCCAGCTCTTCCGGGTTGCGCTGGGCTCCCGCCGCAGCGGCGACCGCGTCGAGGGCCTCGGCGGGGCTCGCGAACTTCCCGGTCAGGGAGACGGGCAGCTCACGCGCGGCGGGATCGATCCGCTCGCGGCCGTAGCCGATGCCCTCCAGCACCGCGGCCAGCGCGGCCTCCTCGGCGTCGATCAGCACCGGGCCGGGGCGCATCGCATCCTCCTCGTAGACCAGGCCGTAGGCCCGCGCGACCCGCTCGAGGGCGCGCTCGGCGGTCGTCGCGCGCTGCTCGACCGAGACCAGCAGGGCGCGCAGCTCCGGCGCGGGCCGCACCGGCCGCGGAAGATGGCTGGAGAGCTGGGCGCAGAAGGTGTCGAGGCGCACCTTCTGCGCCTCGATGTCCAGGAGGCCGTCCCGCACCTCGATCGTCGCCAGGGCGGTGCGCGGCGCGAGGGACCAGAGCGGCCCGGTGCGCTCGAGGCTCAGCCAGAGCTCGTCCGCGAGCTGCTGGAGCGCCTCTTCCGGGCTCGCCGCGGCGAGCCGCACGCGGACACGGCGCTCGGCGAGCCCCGGGGCGAGCTCGACGCGGGCCGGGGCGAGGGCTCCCGCGAGCTCCGCGACGACATCCCCGAGCCGCCCGTCGTAGCTTCCGACGAAGGCCCCGGGGCCGTCCTCGGCGGCGTTGATCCGCGCGGGACCCTCCGCGCCCTGGGGCCACGTGGCGCGCAGACCCGCCTGGCGGAGGGTGGACTCGAGCGCGCTCTCGAAGCTGGTCCAGGGACCGAGCTCCTCGAGCGCGGTCGGGGACACCCGCGGCGGGAGCGGATCGTGGCGGAAGCCGGGGAACAGACGCCGCAGCCGCTCGAGGCAGGCGCGCAGATCACGGCTGCCGACGATGGGGTCGAGATCGAAGCCGACGATCCAGGTCTCGAAGTCCGGGTCCAGCTGCAACCCGTACTTCGCGCACAGCAGCTCGGCGAGCTCCCCCAGCGAGGCGTGCTCACGCCACAGGTAGACCGCCGGGTTCAGGCCCTCGACCTCGCAGCGCAGCTCGAGCCCGCGCTCGGCGAAGGCCGCGAGCACCCGGTCGAGGCGCGCGCCGGAGGCGTGCATCGAGAACAGGCCCTGGCCGTCGGGGATGAACACCAGACCGGTGTCGAGCGCGATGTCGGGGCCGGTGTCCTCGGCGTGGGCGAACATCCGGTAGCGGCGGGTGTGCTCAACCTCGTGGTGGACCTTGCGCACCGGTCCGCGCTCGCCGTACGGGAGCATTCCGCGCAGCGCCTCGAGCGGCGGCCCGTCGCGCTCGTAGATCACGTCGCTGAAGGGGCGCAGCTCGAACGCCGGGTGGACGATGTGCTGGGGAAGCCCGGGCGGGCCGTAGCGGGACTCGAGCACGCCGATGACCTGGTACATCGGCGCGGACTCCGCGGTGATCCGGCTCGTCGGGCCGATCTCCACCCAGCAGCGCCGGTGGTCGAGCCGCACGAGCCGCGCCTCGGCGACAGGCGTCCGCACCCGGTGGCGCAGCTGCATCGGCAGGAGCCGCTCGAGCTTCTCGAAGATCTCCCGGCGGCTCGCGTCCTTGCAATAGACCGACACCAGCATGTCGGCGATGACCGGATCGACCTCGCGCGCGGGGTCGACGACCGCCATCACGTCCTCCAGGCGGTCGCGGCAGGCGAGCAGGGTCAGCCCCGCGTCGGAAGAGAACAGGCGCGGCCCGGTGCGCGCCGGCGGCGGGTAGCCGCTCAGGCGGTAGCGG
Source organism: bacterium (assembly GCA_030428695.1). The sequence continues at coordinate 1,114 of JAUIEM010000260.1, read as the reverse complement.
CTGCCCGACAGCTTGACCTCCAGGCCGAGCTCGGCGGCGAGCTCTTCGACACCCTGGAAGATCGTGGTCAGCGGATAGTCGCGCAGCGGCGGGTCGACCTCGAAGCCGTGGGCCGCGGCGACCTCGCCGAGGGGCGTCTCGACCAGGATGAAGGGTCTGTCGTCGACCAACGCGTCCTGCCAGCGCCCGGACAGCGTGTACACCCCGTCCTGCTCGCGCAGCTCGAGGCCGCGAAGCTCGACCAGACGCCGCAGGTACTCGAGGGCGGGCGCGTCGTCCCGGACCTCCCGCACGCGCCCGTGGGCGTCCCGCAGGGGCACGTCGAGCGGACGGCCGAGCTCGGCCTCCAGCGCCCCGGCGAGGATGAACAGGGGCGGGGTGCCCCAGGCCCGCAGATCGCCGTCCCGCTCGACATCGAGCACGGAGAGCCGGCCCTCGAGGCGGTGATCGACCGTGGCGAGGAGGTCGAGGCGGCTGGCGGTCAGCGACTCGATCCCCTCGCGTTCGGTGAGGACCTGCGCGACGACGGCCACCGCGGCCTCGCTGCCGAAGACCTTCGCGACCCGGATCACCGGCTCCCCTGCCTCGCGGAACCAGGCCTGCAGCTGCGTCCGCAGGCCGTCTTCGAGCCCCTCGCGCAGCGTGACGACGTCTTCCTCCCCGCGCAGCTCCACGCCGTCGGGCAGGATCGCGATGCGCAGGAGCCCGTCGTCCGGCGCCAGCTCCTCCAGCCGCTCCCGCGCCAGCGCGGCGGCGTCGCTGTCCGGGGCGAGGACGAGCGCCCGCTCGTACCAGCGTCGCGCCTCGTCGGTCCGGTCGAGCCGCTCGCAGCAGCTCCCGGCGCGCTGCGCGGTGTCGGCGGCGAGCTCGGTGAAGTCCCCGAACTCCTCGACCAGCCGGGTGTACAGCTCGAGGGCCTGGACGGTGCGCCCCTCGGTCTCGGCGAACCAGGCCTCCTGGTAGAGCTCGTCGGCCCTCTGGCGGCGCGCGCGGTCCTGCCCGAAGCCGGCGGTCGCGACGGCGAGCAGGATCAGCGCCCAGCGCAGCGCGTGTTGCATGATGTCCTCCTGTGGGTGGGAGCCGCGCCTCGCGCGCAACTCGTGCATCCCTACCG
>JAUIEM010000654.1 GCA_030428695.1 bacterium | reverse complement strand
CAGATGCGCCGCGCCGTCCCCGAAATCTCCAAGAAACCCTGACCCCACCCCCGCACCGCCGCGCTCGTCGCCTTCACCCGCGCCCCCGCCGGGGCCGACGCCCTCGCCGACGCCTGGCGCGCCCTGCTCGGAGCCTTCGCCGGGCACCACGAGGCGACCGCGCGATCTGCCCCGGTCGCTTCCGTCCGACCCCCGCTCGTGAGCCCGCGTCGCACGCCCTGCACCCCGTGCGACGCGGCTCGCGACGGGCCCCGATGCGAAGAAGCTTCCTCCCGCGCCCGCGGGAGGAAGCTCTGTCTTCGGACGAGTGTCCGCGGGAGGCTACTCGGCGATCAGCTTGCCGCTGTAGCTGCGGAGCACCATCTGGCTCTTCTGGCCCTGGGCCTCGGTGATCAGCTTGGCGGCGGCGCCGCTGAAGACGGGCGGCAGCGCCGCGCAATGCCACATCTCCGTCGAGCTGCCGTCGACGGTGATCGTGTAGACGGTGCACTCGAGGCTGCGGCCGCCGACCTCGAGGGTCTCGGTCGCGCCGCGGGTAATCGCGGCCCCCTCGGGCAGGGTGTCGGCGCCGGAGGGGTTCTCGGCGAGGTCGACGGTCTGGGTCTGCGCGGGCATCGCGTTGCCCTTGTAGGTCGTGACCGTCGTGTAGGTGAGCCGGCTGCCGTCGATCGCATCGATCGTCATCGTCAGCGACAGCTTCTCGGCGCCGGCGCTGAGATCGTAGGTCGCGCTCGGCAGGTTGCCCTCGGCATCCGCCAGGTCGCGCCACCAGCCATCCGGCGGGCTCGGCATCTCGTCGACTTCCTGGGCGAGGGCCGGGACGAAGCTCAGGGCCAGGGTCAGCATCAGCATCGCGCGCATGTTCGCACTCCTTGTTCTCACTCTCTACACAGACGGACCGACGCTCGCGTTATTCGACGTCCGTTCGATGATTTCCCGGGCTCTTGCGCACCAGGGCGACCAGGAAGACCGCGCGGCCGCTGCCGGTGTTCCGCGGGGCGACCGGGAGGCTGCCGTCGAAGAAGCGCACCTGGCCCGCCTTGAGCTCGGCCTCCCCCTCGCCGGGGGTGAAGCGCAGCTCGCCCTCGAGGGCGTGCACGAAGGCCTCGCGCTCGCGGTGCTCGAAGGGTCGGATCGACTGGCCCGGCTCGAGGCAGACCAGCTCGACGATGCTGCGCCCTGTCTGGTACAGCTTCCGGGTGTAGGGGCGGTCGGCGCGGAACTGGATCTCCCGAGCGAGCTCGACGACGTCGTCGGACTTGTGGATGCTCACGACACTCTCCGGGGCCGCAGGAGTCCGGAGTGTACCAGAGCGACCCCGTCAGCGACAGTCGGGTTCACCGTAGGCCTTGACCAGCACCCGTCGCAGGGCCGGCAGCCCCTCTCGCAGGGCTGCGATCTCGCCGCCGAGACCGGCGAGCGAGCCGCTCTTCGCGCGCACCTCGAGGAACTTGCAGCGGTCCGCGAAGCCGGATGCGCCCGCGGTCAGGCTGATCCCCTTCAGGGCGTGGAGCTTGGCCCGCACCTCCTCCCCCGCCCGCCGCTGCAGGGCCTGCTCGACGTCGGTCAGCAGCTGCGCCGCGCGCTCGAAGAAGACGTCGAGGGTGCGCTGGGCCGCCTTCCCGAGCACCCGCGTGATGTCGTCGATGTAGACGTGGTCGACGACCAGGCTCCCGTCCGGGCCGGCGGGCGTCCCTCTTCCACAGGCCCGCAACGCCTCGGACAGCGCCCGGGGGGTGACCGGCTTGGCGAGGTAGGCGTCCATGCCCGCTTCGAGACAGCGCTCGCGGTCGCCTTCCCAGCTCTCGGCCGTCAGCGCGATCACGTAGGGCTGTAGCGGGGGAGGGAAGCGCTCGCGCAGGCGGCGCGTCGCTTCCAGCCCGTCCATCTGCGGCATCTGGACATCCATCAGCACCACGTCGTAGGCCTGCCGCTCGAGCGCGTCGAGCACCTCGACGCCTGTCGCCGCGACGTCGCCGCGGTAGCCCATGCTCTCGAGCAACATCAAGATCACCCGCTGGTTGATCGCCGTGTCCTCCGCGACCAGGATGCGCAGCGGCATCTGCTCCGCCATGCGCGCGAGCTCTTGTCTGAGATTCCCGAGAATGGTCATGCGCCGATCCACGGCTGCAAGTTGCTTGCGGGCGATTTCATGGGCAGGCGCACAGTCTTCTGTCGGCGCCTCGGCCAGCGCCAGCAGATCGGCGATATCCTCGAGGCCGAAACCAAGGTCCCTGGCATGTCTGAGAAAAGTGATCCGTTCCAGTGCGGCTTCGTCATAACGCCGCTGCCCGCCTGTCGTTCGGGCGGGAGGTGCGATCAGTCCGCGTTGTTCGTAAAAGCGCACCGTCGTCACCTTGACGCCGGTCAATCGCGATATCTCCCCGATTGAATATTCTTTCATGTCACCCCTTGAAGCTACAGTCGCTGTAGATCGTA
>JAUIEM010000653.1 GCA_030428695.1 bacterium | reverse complement strand
CGCGCTGCTCAACTCGCCATGATGAAGGTGCTGGGCTCTTCTTCCCACTCCGACTCTTCGATGCTGGCGACGGTCGCGGACACGAGCTTCTTCTCTTCGCGCGGCAGCGGCGCGAGGTAGGAGCGGGTGATGTGATCGAGCTCGGCGGTGGAGATGCCCCAGGTCCGGCAGAGCAGAGCGACCGACACGCTCTTCGCCCGCTCGAAGCGGTCGTTGCACTCGAAGCTCCGCACCTTGCCATCATTTCCGGTGAGAATCAACTGACGGCCGACCGCGAGGAAGTACTTCTCCCCCTTTCTGTAGACCATGCCGATCTCGTAGTGTGCCATGGATATATGCCTCTATAGGTTCTCTTTGTTTCAGCGTCTGAGTGTCACGAATAGTTCCATTGTGTCACATGGAACGTATGTGAGTGCGCCGCGCCGCGGTGAAGGACACCGGCCCCGACGGTCGATTTGGGATGCAATTGCCGTGCCTCTTTTCTACCGATTTCGGGAGAAGATTTCCAATCGGCCCTTTATCCACGGTTTACGTCGAGTCTCCAGAGAGGAGACCGGTCGGGACCGACGGTTTCACGCGACCCAACTGAGACCTTCTGTTGTACTATGCTACACTCGCTTGTCTCGTCCTGGGACGCCCTACGATGCCGCACGGCAGGCCGTGACACCGGCGTGACAGAGGCCGGGGAGAGTGCCCCGACCTGCCCCCCGTCTGAACCCGGGCGTCCCCTTCGACGTCCCCTGTTCCCGTCCCATCAAGGAGCTCCACCATGCGCTTGTCCGCCGTCCTGGTCGCCGCCTGCGTGATCGCGGCCGGGTGTCTCAACGACGACACCCTCGTCGTCAACATCCGGCCTCTGAACGCGGTCCTGGTGCCCGACTCCCTGGGAGTGCTCAGCGAAGGCGGGCCGGCCGAGACCATCCGGATCGTGCTCGACCGGCGACCCGTGGACAGCCTGATCGTCGCCCTGAGCGCCTCCGATCCCGGCGCGATCGACCTGCCGAGCTCGGTGACCATCGCGGTCAACGCCGAGACCACGCTGTTCATCATCGAGCCGATCGAGGACGCGGACACCGACGACGAGCTGGTTACGATCACCGCGACCAGCCGCGAATTCACGGCCTTCGCGACGGTCCAGCTCGCCGACAACGACAGCCCGCCCGTCGTGCCGCCACCGGTACTCAGCGTCGCGCCGGAAGAGCTCCTGCTGCGCGAGGGCGGCCCGGCCGAGACCCTCGCCCTCAGCTTCAATCAGAGCTTCACCAGCGACCGCAGCATCGCCCTGGCCCAGCTCGGAGGCCAGGCGGGAGACGTCCAGTTCTACGACGTCGGGCTCAGCGCGCCGCTCGCCAACGTCGTGCTGCCCGCCGGGCAGACCACGATCGCCTTCGCGGTCGTGCCGAAGCCCGCGGACGCGGACGAGCAGGGCAGCTTCTTCTTCGTCGAGTGCGATGCGGGCGTCGCGGCGGTCTCGATCAGCGCCGGGCTGCTCGACGAGCAGGCCTCGATCTCCGTACCCGGCCTGGGCGCGGCGAGCCGGCCGCTCCTCTTGCCCGACGGCACCCTCCTGCTCGCGAGCGAGGCGGCGGTGGACGTCGCCGCCAGCGGCTTCGGCAGCGCCGTCCCGGGGCGCATGCGGGCCGTCGGCAACCTCGCCCTCGACCAGGCCGCCAGCCGCGACATCGACGGCGATGCGGGAACCTTCGCCGACGCCGCGGGCGCCCAGCCGATCGTCGCGGACGGCCGCCTCGTTGGCGGCACCAGCGGACCGGACGGGAGCTACGCGAGCGGCCGCGACGCCGTGTGGTCGGCGACGGGTCCCGGGGCCCTGCTCAACCTGCTGCAGGCGGCGACCGCCTGCGACAGCCTCGAGCTGACGGTCGCGGGCCAGCCGGCCTTCGCGGCGGGCGACCAGGTGCTCGCGCGCACCTTCCTCGGCGGCAGCCCCGACTCCGGGGCGCTGCTGCTGCTCAGCGGCCTCGGCGCGCTGCCGGCGGAGAGCACGGTGCTGCTCGGCGCGCTGCGCGACGACCTCGCCCGGCCGTTGGTGCCGCGGGTCGGGCTGGGGCTGGTGCTCGGGGGCGAGTCGACCCGGGTGCTGATGGTCGACAGCGCCGACTCCCTCAAGGTCGTCGCGCGCTTTCCCGAGGTCGCGGACTCGCTGCTGGCGGTGTCCGCCCCCGCGCTCCTCGACGGCGACCGCATCGCGCTCCTGGCGCGCCGATTCGACGCGGGGGACACGGCCTTTCTGGCGGTGTTGTCCGGTCTGACGGAGAACCCCACGCTGACGCTCTTCAACCTCGGCAGCGAGGTCGCGACACGGGCTGGGGGGAGCTTCCCGGTCGCCGCCCCCGGGGCCGCGCCGGTGGCCTGGTCCAGCGAGCGGGTGGCGGTAGTCGTCAGCGGGCCGGACGGCGTCGCCGGGACCAGCGACGATGAGCT
>JAUIEM010000652.1 GCA_030428695.1 bacterium | reverse complement strand
GCCTCGCCGTCGGCCCGCCGGAAGGCACCCTCGCCCCGACCTCGGGGCCGCTGCTGCAGGAGGACTGGCAGCGGCTGAATGACTACGGCATCGGCCTCCTGCTCGAGGGCGACACCCGCGGCGCCGTGCGGGCCTTCACCGAGCTGACCGAGCTCAGCCCCGAGCGCGTCGACGGCTTCCGCAACCTCGCCCGGGCGGCCCGCGCCGAGGGCAACCTGGTCGCGGCCTACGAGGCCCTGCGCGAGGCGGAGTCCCGGCAACCCGGCTCGGCGCAGACCGCCTGGGTGTGGGGGCAGGTGCTCGCCGAGGACGGCCGCTACGACGAGTCGGCGGCGGCCTACCGGCGCTGCCTGCAGGTCTTCCCCTCCGACCGGGCGGCCTGGCGCGAGCTCGCCAAGACCCTGTACCGCGACCAGCGCTTCGACGAAGCAGTCGAGGCCGCGGACGAGGTGCTCGCGATCGACCCGGAAGACCGCGTCGCCCACTACTACCGCATGCTCGCCCTCGGAGCCCAGGGGCGTGAGGCGGAAGCGGAGCGCGCGCGGCAGGCCTACGAGAAGTACCGCATCGACGAGTCCGCCCAGGAGACCACCCAGGCCCTGCGCCTGCGCGACGCGGGCGACAACCTCGAGTCCCAGCGGATCCACGTCCACCGCCTTGCCTGGGAGGCTCCCTGATGCGCCGCCTCGTCCCCCTGCTCGCCCTGGCCCTGCTCGGCTGCGGCGATGACGCCCCGCCGCCGGTCGACACCACCGAGTACGTGCGCCCGGGGGTCGAGCTCGAGGGCGCGCCCGATCCCGCGCCGGCCCATCCGCTGCCGCGCTTCGTCGACGTCACCGCGGAAGCCGGCGTCGACTTCGTCCACACCAACGGCGCCTTCGGGAAGATCTGGATGCCCGAGACCCTCGGTGCGGGCGGCGGCTTCTTCGACCACGACGGCGACGGCGACCCCGACCTGCTGCTCCTGAACAGCGGGAAGTGGCCCGAAAAGGGCGGTCCCGAGCCCTCGCCGCGGCTGTACCGCAACGACGGCAGCGGCCACTTCGAGGACATCACCGCTGAGGTCGGCCTCGACGCCTTCACCTTCTACGGCATGGGCTTCTGCGCCGCCGACTACGACGGCGACGGCGACCCCGACCTGTTCCTCAGCGGCGTCGGCCAGAGCTTCCTCGCCCGCAACGATGGCGGCCGCTACGTCGACGCGAGCGACACGCTGCGCTACGACCCCGAGGCGGCCTCGGCGGTGCCGGACTGGTCCCTCGGCGCGGCCTTCTTCGACGCCGACGCGGACGGCGACCTCGACCTGTTCGTCACCAACTACGTGCAGTGGACCCCCGCGACCGACGTCTACACCTCCCTGGACGGGCGCACGAAGTCCTACGCGACGCCCTCCGTCTACGAGGGCCAGAGCTGCCGGCTGTTCGAGAACCGGGCCGGCGCGCTGGTCGAGATCACCCGCGAGGCCGGGCTGTACGATCCGTCCGGGAAGTCGATGGGAGTGGTCGTCGACGACTTCAACGGCGACCGCCTGCCGGACCTGTTCGTCACCAACGACACCGAGGCGAACTTCCTCTACATCAACCTCGGCGGCCGCTTCGAAGACCGCGCCGGGCCGACCGGCTGCGGCTACGACGAGAGCGGCCGCGCCCGCGCCGGCATGGGCACGACCACCCTCGACCTCGAGAACGCCGGGCAGCCGAGCGTCGCGATCGGGAACTTCAGCCGCGAGCCGGTCTCGCTGTACGCCAAGGTCGGCAGCAGCGAGCGCTTCGTGTTCGTCGACGCCGCCGGCAAGACCCGGCTGTCGCGGCCCACCCTGCTCAGCCTGACCTTCGGCGTGCTCGCGGCCGACTTCGATCACGACGGCTACGAGGACCTGATGCTCGCCAACGGCCACGTCGAGCCGGAGATCGCCCGGGTGCAGCAGGACGTGACCTTCGCCCAGGCGCCCCAGCTCTTCCTCAACCGGGCGGGCCGCTTCGAGGACGCGAGCGGCCTTGTCGGCGCGGACTTCGCCGCCCCCGCGGTCGGCCGCGCCCTCGCCTGCGCCGACCTCGAAGGGGACGGTGACCTCGACGTACTGATCACGGTCAACGGCGGGCCGCCGCGGCTGTTGCGCAACGACCTGGACAGCGACCGGCGGGCCCTGCGGGATCTGCGAGACGATCGAATCGCGAGTTCTGCCGACATCGGTTCCTCCCCTGGAGCGGGTCAGGGGCCGCTCGCCCGAGGGCGAGAGGCCGGGCTTTGGAGCGCGAGCTGGGGGGTGAAGGCTGCGGGGCGGGATCCCGCGCATCGGGGAGGGCCGGCGTCGCCCTCCTCGTCGGTGCGCGCGCATTCGGCCTGGGAGCTGCACCGCGGGGTTCGCTGCACGATCGCTTCCGTGGCGGTGGTCGATGGGCGATGGGGCGAGGCCCCGGATCCGCCGCCGAGCGTACCCGGCG
>JAUIEM010000651.1 GCA_030428695.1 bacterium | reverse complement strand
TCTTCTGCAGGACGCCGAGCACATCGGCCTGCTCGCCGAGCAGGACGTTGCGGAGGAAGCTGTCGGGCATCCCCCGCGGCCCGCTCCGTCCCCCCGGGCTCTCCAGCCCCCAGCGCAGCAGCTTCAGCACCTTCCCGTCGACGCCCCGGCCCTCGGCGTCGGGCCCGAAGCTCGTCCCGTCCTTCGAGAACTCGAGGGTCGTCGCGCCGTTGCTCGCGAAGCGTTTGTGCAACCGCCAGATGCGCTCGGGTCCGGCGCTGAGCTCGACGGTCACTTCGGGTCGTTCGTCCTTGTTCCAGGGGCGATACCGCTTCGCGATCGTCGAGGAGTGCGCGACCAGGAGGCAGCAGCGCAGGGCCGCGGCCAGGGTCGACTTGCCGAGATCGTTGGGCCCGAACAGCACGTTGAGGCCTGGCCCCAGCGCGATGTCCGCCGCGCGCAAGCGACCGAAGTTCCGGACAGTCAGCCGGCGTAGCTTCATCCCAACGCCCCCTTGGACAGCTTGTACAAGTGGAGCAGTGCCCGTCGCGCGACCGCCGCGTCGGCGCCTTGCTCCGCGGCCTCTCGCAGCTTCTTCGCGCACGTCCGCACGACATCCGGGAGGTCCTCGAAGAGCTGCTCGGCGTCGGTCGTGTCGAGGTCGACACCGCTCCGGTCGCACAGCAGGACACCGACCAGCGGGTGGGCGGCCTCGCTGCCCTCGAGCTCGATCAGCGTCGTGGTCAGCTCCTGGTGCTCTTCGGGCGTGACGACGAGGTCGAGGGTCAGGCGCAGCACGCACTGCTTGAGATTCTCACGCCGCAGGCGCCGCAGGCTGGCGAGGTCGCGAATCGTCTCCTGGCGCCAGCTCCAGCGCGCGACCCTGCGCTTTTGCACGTCGGCGCGTCGGTTGTGGCGGGCGAAGAACACGACCGCGACGTAGCCGGCGTCGGTCTCTTTGAAGCTCGTCGGCTCCGGTGCTGAAGGGTAGACCGTCGGCACCGCCGCGCCCTCGGGCACGAAGCGGAAGTTGTGGGTGTCCCCGATCGCGAGGTAGTCGAGTCCGCAACGCTGGGCCGCGTCCCTCGCGATCGGATGGCTGATCTGCACGCCCTCCATGTCGAAGGTCGACCCGTGCACCATGCCGATACGGATGCGCGGATCATCGGCAGCGCGCTCGGGGATGTTGCCCGTGGGATCGTTCTGTCCGGCCCTGCTGCGACAGGGCACGGCGTACAACACGGCCTGCTCGCCGAGGGAGTGCTCGAAGTCATCGCGGTCGACGACGTGGACCCATCGCGGCAGCGCTCGACGGAAGGGGTGGATCGGCGCGTAGACCGAGCGATCGGTCAGCGGGTCATGGTTCCCGGGGAGGAGGAAGATCGGCCGCGTCGGCTCGCTGCGCTCCAGGAGCCGCAGCAGGCCCTTCCACCAGGTGTCTTTGGGCTGCGGGCAGTCGAACAGGTCCCCCGCACACAGCACGGCATCGGCACGGTGCTCCTCGGCGACTCCGAGGATGTCGCGGATCACCTCGAGCCGGGCCCGCATCAACCGCATCTCGTCCTCCTTCTTGAAGAGGCGGAAGCGCTTGCCGAGGTGCCAGTCGGCGCTGTGTACGATCGTCAGGGCCACGTTGCGTTCTCCTGTCATGCCAGCACGAACTCCACATCGAACAGGGTCTCGACCTCGGGAGCGGCGTAGCGGCGCGTCCAGGCGTCTTGCGCCTGGCGCTCGTAGGCGGGGTCCTCACGCAGGCGCAATCTCTCGATCTCGGCTTCGAGCTCCTCGCGCTCCGCATCGAGCTTGCGCAGGGTGGCCTCGGCCGCGCCTCGTTGATGCGCGCCGACCGCCGAGGTGCGTTTCTTGTGGGCCTTCAACAGCTTCCGTTGGACTGTCGAGAGCTGCCGTTCCAGCAACAGGATGCGGTCGTCGAACGCGCGCTCCAGCCGCTCTGTCCGACGCTCGTACTGGACCTGCGACAGCGCGGCGATCTCGCGTTGCGTCGCGAAGACGACCGCCTGGACCGCGTCCTCGAAGTCCTCGGCGCGCACCCCGGTCTCCAGCCTCCCGTCGTGGGTGTGCGCCGGGCTGAGGAGCAGGGCCTCGGCCAGCTCCACGCGCAGCGGCTGCGGATCGTCGGCAAGCAGGACCACCGGCAGCAAGCGCTCGACGGTCTCGAAGCCCTGCTTGCGGAAGCGCAGCACTCGGAGCCGCCCGCACGTGCCCTCCCGGTCCCGCAGCGCGCCCGTTGGCGAGAAACGGAGCCGGAAGCGGCCCGCCGCCTCCCGCCTCGCCCGCTCCCTCGCGGCGTGCAGAAGGGGGTGGCCGAGGTGGACCGGGTCGGCCTCGGTGTCGGTGCAATCCCCGATCGCGAGCCGACCTCCCCGCGCGAAATCCGTGGGAAGCTCCGGGCTGGCGGCCAGGTCGAGCTCGACGCGGTCGCCGTGCTCTTCGCGCGCGAAACG
>JAUIEM010000259.1 GCA_030428695.1 bacterium | reverse complement strand
CCTCCCGCGCCTCGACAGTGACCCGCTCCGCTTCGAACGCCGCAGCGCGCTCTTCCTCGCCGCCCAGGTCGCGCGCCGGCTCGGCGACGCCGACGCGAGCCAGGACTTCGCCGCGGCCCGCGTCGAGGCGCTGCGGGCAGCCCTCGCGCGTGAGCCGGGCCACTTCGCGCACGAGACCGCGTTGGTCGAGGCCTGGTTGTTGCTCAGCGAGACCTGTCTCGACACCTGGGAGCTCGAACGCGCCGACGCGGCGCTGGCCGCGGCCGCAGAGCTCAACGCCGCACACCGGGCGCTCGCCCCGCAGCGATGGACGACGCGGCTCCTCGCGCTGCGCGCCCGCGAGCAGGAAGGCCATCTCGCCTCCGTACGGTCCCGAGCCGAGGACGCCCGCGAAGCCTACCGGGCCGCGCTCGACCTCGCGCGAGCCCTCGAGGCGAGCGCGGAGGGCAACACGCTGCGCGGGCACGTCCTGCGACTCGAGGTCCAGCTCGCGGAGGCGGAGCTGCAGTGCTTCGCGGTCGAGGGCGCGGAGCTCCGCGCGCAGCGTGCCCTCAGCGCGTTGTGGGAAGAGACCGCCGCCCACCCCGACGATGGCGAGCTCGCCAAGGCGTGCGCGCGCGCGGCCCTGATCGCGGGCGACGCGGCGCTGTTCCGGGGCCAGACCGACGCGGCACGGACCGTGTGGGAGGACGGCCTCGCCCGCATCGAGAGCCTGCTCGCCGAGGACCCGGCGGTGCTGTGGTCGAAGCGGCTCGCGCTGACGCTCCGCCTCCGCCTCGCCGAGCTCGCGGGCCGGCGCGGGGAGGGCCCGATCGAAGCCCTGCTCGGGCCCGTTGTCGGGGAGCTGCTCGAGCTGACCGCCGCCCATCCGGAGAACCTCGAGCTGCAGCACGACAGTCTGGTCAAGCTCGGGCGCTACGGGGATGTGATGCAGGAGCTCGGCGCCCTGGAAGATGCCCGACGCGTGCGTGACGCGCACCTCGCCGCGGCGGAGGCGTTGGCCGAGCGCTTCCCGAGCCCGATGAGCGCACAACTTCGCTGGACCGCGCTCGCCGACTGGGTGCTGCTCGACGGAGAGCGTACCGGCGGCGCGGACGGCGCGCGGCTCGCGCAGGCGCTGGCGGGGCTGGAGCGATGGGAGGGGCGGCTGTCACCTCCCCTCTGGACCTTCTACACCTACGCGCTGCACCGGCTCGCCGGCCATCGAGGCCTGCGGAAGAATCCTCGGGCGGACGTCCGGAGCCTGCGCCGGAAGCAGCTCGAGGCCGCCCGGGAGCTGCACGCCCTCGGCGGGGTGGACGTCGCCGTCGTCGTCGAGGCCCTGCTCGACCTCGCGGTCGCCCAGCGCGCGGCCGGCGCTCTCGCCGACGCGCTTGAGAGTCTGGACCGGGCGGCCGCGCTCGCCCCACGGGCTGGCTGGGTGTTGTACGAGCGCGCGCAGCTCACCCTGCTGCGTGGCGAGACCGACCGTTGCCTGGACGATCTGCGCGCGGCGGCGGAGGTGCTGCCCGAAGCGAGCGCGGAGGTCGCGGCCTGGCGGGTCGCGCTCGGAGAGCCCCGGGCCCTGCTCGACCCCTACGTGGGAGATCCGGTCTTCGCTCCCATCGCCCGCTTCCTCCAGGAGCCGACGGTCGCCGCCGACGAGGTCGTCAGCGCGATCCGTCAGGGCCCGGATCCGTCGCCCACCCTGTGCCTGTACTTCATGCTGCGCGGTTTGCTGTCCGAGCGTGCCGGCGACGCCGCCACCGCGCTGCTGAGCTACCAGGCGGCACTGCGCCACGGCGAGACCTGGCTGAACGCCTGGCGTTGGGCCGACGAACGGACGCGTGCGCTCGACGCGGAGCGCTGAGCTGAGCTCAGAACGGAAGGGTGACGGGCTGGGGCCCCTTGCTCCGCTCGGCGATGCGGCTGTCGTACTCCCGGTACGGATCCTCGCGCAGCTCGGGAAGGCGCTGGCTCCCGACCTGCCTTCCTCCGAGGTACAGGCGCCCATCGGGTGCCATCACGTAGATGCCGTCAGCGGCCTGGAGCCCCAGCCAGCCCTCGAGCTTGCGCCAACGCAAGGTGCACTGCACGCCCTCGAGGGCGCCGAGAGAGGAGAGGATCTTGCGCAGGCGCCGGGTGTTTCCACTCGCGCCGCGGATCCCCTTGCCGATCAGCCCCCTGGTCGAGGCGGACGGGTTGGTCGAGACCGTGCGGTTCGTCGGCCCGAAGCCGAAGGCGTTGCTCAGGCTGAGCTTGACCGGCGAGGTCCAGCGCACGAACCGCGAGAGCAGCGCTCCGACGTCCTTGGAACGCCCCCTCCAGGTGTAGCTCTCGCGGGTTGCCTGCAGGAGCTCCTCGCCGGCGGCGGCGAGGTTCTCGGTCCAACCCCGGCCCCAGATCTCGAGCAGGTTGTCGGTGTAGGCACCGAGGGAAGCGCGGCGCGCGCGGGACAGACGGCCGTCGATCGCCCAGTGGGTGCGGTGGATGACGGGCTCCTCGGTCTCCCAGAGGAAGTAGGCGGACCGCCGACGCCAACCGCGGGTCTCATGCTGCACCCGGTTGTCGGCCAGGCAGTTGTAGTGCGCGTCGACGTCGAAGCGCTGCAGCTCGTCATGATGCAGGGCGACGAGGAACTGGCGCCGCGCGCAGATCAGGGTGACGTGATCGAGCTCCGGCGGAGCATCGACACCGATGGCGGAGGCGCGGACGACGTCCGCCGACACCGGGAAGCGGCGATGGAAGTACTTCGGCCGGTAGCGATGGCTGTCGTGGGCGACGTTGCAGGCGTCCCGCAGGTCGCGCAGCAGCGCCCGGTCGTGGCAGGTGAAGGAGCCGAAGCGCAGCAGGTATCCGATGTGCTCCCGGCACAGGCGCGTGGGATCGACCGTCGTCCAGCGCAGCCCGCGTGTGGGGGCGTAGCGCAGCGCGCGCCAGTCCGGATGCAGCGGCAGCGCGATGCGGCAGATCGACATCCGCAGCCAGGCCGGGACCTCCTCCTCGGGCAGAAGCGTGCCGGAGCAGGCCTTCGGAAACAGGCACCCGTTCCGACGCACGGTGATCTGGTACCTGACCCCGGCCTGTACGGGGATCCGTCGCTGGTCAGCGCCGACGACGACTTTGCGAACGGGGGTAGCGGTGGGGTTGGTCATCTTTCCTCCAAGGTCTCGCAGAGCGGTTCTGCTCTTCGAAAACCGGTCGAAGCCGAAGCTTCCGGAGGAAAAGGAAAAAAAATGCTCGGGACCGAAGACCGTAGCGTGGAACCGGTCGATCACGAACGGCCCCAGCGCGCAGCGCAGCGCGTGCCGCTCGCTACAGCGGACAGCTCCGATGGATGGGGGTCGGATGCCGCCCTCAGCCGCGGCGGCGGCGCAGCTCGGCGCTGATGCGCTCGAGCTCGGCGCGCTCGCGCACCGTCAGCGCGCCGACGCCTCCGCCTTCCTGGATCTTGTCGAGCAGCTCGTCGAGCCGCTCGCTCATCGTCTGCGCGCTCGCGCCCGTCTGGTCATCCATGAGGGGGTCCTCGCTGTCGGCCGCCTGCAGCACCGGGTCACCGTAGAGCGCGTGCGCCGCTTCGACGATCGCTTCTGGGCTCCTGTCCGGTCCGAGCTTGCGGAGCATCTGCCTGACCTGGTCGAACTGTTCGAGGAAGCCTTCGACCTCCTCCTCTTCGGTCTCCGCGCGCGCCGCGATCTCGCTGCGCACGTGGTAGGCGGACGGGCCGAGCAGGCTCGAGGGCTGGGCCCTCTGCTCGGGCGTCATCGCCCGGACGATCGCCTCTATGGTCTCCAGGCTCTCGTTGGTTATATCGGCGCTTTCGAGATAGGGCGAGAGGCCCGGCAGGCGCTCGACGAGCTGTGACAGCGAGCCCATCGCGCGGACCGCCTCGAGCTGGCGCAGAAAGTCGTTGAGGTCGAGCTCTTCGTCCACGTCGTCCTCCGCTTGTCCTCCCCCGGCCACGGGCCCGGAGGACTCTGACGCTTCGCGCGCCGGATCGACCGACGCCGCGCGCGCCGCACGGCTTGGGGCTGCAAGGCCCGTGCCACGGGCGGAGAGGCGCCCGCCGGCGTCGGTGCCCCGCAGCCGGTGTGTCAGTTCGGCAGGTCACGGCCGCCAGCCCGCGGCGCTCCGCGCCGTCTCGGCATGCCGGATCCTGCCTGGCGGTGCGCCTCCTCCGCTTCTAGGATGATGCCACCGGGGGAGCGAGAATGCCAACGATCGGACTGCTCGGGTGTGGAACCTGGGGGCACAACATCCTGCGGGAGTTGGCCGCCGCCGGCTGCGCGGTGACCGTCGTCGACCCCTCCCCCGCGGCTCGCGCCCGGGCGAAAGCCAGCGGCGCGGCGAGCTGTGCCCGCTTCGACGAGCTCGGACCGGTCACCGGGCTGGTCGTCGCGACCCCCGCGCGGACCCATCCCGCGGTCCTGCGTCAGGCGCTCACCCGGCCGGTCCCGATCCTCTGCGAGAAGCCCTTCACCACCGACCCCGCCCGCGCGCGTGCCCTCGCCGCCGAGGGCGAGGGGCGCCTGTTCGTCGGCCACGTCTGGCGCTACCACCCGGGAGTCGAGGCCCTCGCGGCGATCGCGCGGAGCGGCGAGCTCGGGCCCGTCGAGCGGGTGCGCAGCACGCGCACCAACTGGACCAGCCCGCGCACGGACGTCGACAGCATCTGGACCCTCGCCCCCCACGACCTGTCGATCGGCCTCGAGCTGCTCGGCGCCCTGCCCCCTCCACGCAGCGCGCTCCTCGAGCGCAACGCCGGACAGCCCGTCGGGCTGCTCGCGGTGCTGGGCGACGGCCCGGAGCTCGTCATCGAGACCTCGACCCGCGACCCCGCCCGCCGCCGCGAGCTCCGGCTCGCCTGCCGCGACGGCGCCGCCCGCCTGCACCCCGACGGCGGCATCGAGCTGCTGCGGGGCCTGGAGGGCCAGCGCGAGCGCCGCCCCACCCCGGGGGCCTCCCCCCTCGAGCGCGAGCTCGCCGCCTTCCTCGGCTTCGTCGCCGGCGGGCCGCCACCGAAGAGTCCCGCCAGCGAGGCCGCGCAGGTGGTCGAGACGCTGTGCGCGCTGCGGGCCCTGGCCGGGCTGGCGGGCGACCCGTGACCCGCGCGACGGTGGTGCTGCCGACCACCGGCGCGCGCGCGGCGGTGCTCCCCTACGCCCTCGCGAGCGTGCTCGGCCAGACCCTCGCGGACTTCGAGCTGTTCGTGATCGGCGACGGCGCGGCGGAAGGCAGCCGCGCGGTGATCGAAGAGGTCGCCGGCCGCGACCCGCGGCTGCGCTTCTTCGACTTCCCGAAGGGCGCGGGCCGCGGTGAGGACCACCGCCACCGGGCGCTGCGCGAGGCCCGGGGGCGCTTCGTGTGCTACCTGTGCGACCGCGACCTGTACCTGCCCTGGCACCTCGAGACCCTCGACGCCCTGCTCGCCGACGCCGACTTCGCCCATCCGCTGCGCTTCCACATCGATCCGCGGCGCGGCCTGCGCTGCGTGTTCGACGTCGACTACGCGCACCCCGGCGACCGCGGCGACCTGCTCCACCGCTTCCGCACCGGCAACGGCGCGGCCCTGAGCCTGGTCGGTCACCGCCTCGAGCTGTACCGCCGCCTGCCCGACGGCTGGCAGCGACCGCCCCCCGGCCTGCAGAGCGACATCCACATGTGGCGCCGGCTGCTCGCCCTGCCCGGCTGCCGCGCGCGCAGCGGGACCCGGCCGAGCGTGCTGAGCTTCCACTCCTTCCTGCGCCCGGGCTGGACGATCGCCGATCGGGCCGCGGAGCTCGCGCGCTGGAGCCGGCGCCTGGCCGCTCCCGGCGCCTACGAGGGGCTGCTCGAGGAGCTCGTCGCCGCCCTGCAGGACGAGCTGGTGCGCCGGGGCAGGCGGGAGCGCAGCCCGCTCCTCTCCTGGCTGCGCCGCTCCTGGCTCGCCGACCGCACCCGCGCCTCCCCCCTCGCCGGACCGGCGCGTCGGGCCTGGCAGGCGCTCAGCCGCGCGCTGCGGGGATGAGGGCGGAGAGCGGGCCGAAGGCCGCCGCCCGCGGGGACAGGATCGGCTCCGGGTCGGGCCAGGGGATGCCGAGCTCCGGGTCGGCGAAGTGGCAGCCCCGGTTGTCGTGGGGGTGGTAGCGGTCGTAGGTCACCGACACGGCCTGCAGGTGCACGCTCGCGGTCGGGAAGTACCAGCCGTGGGCCAGCCCCGCCGGGAAGGCCAGGCAGGCGGGGCGCTCGCCGTCCAGGGCGTACAGGGCCCAGCGGCGCCAGGTCGGCGAGCCGGGACGCAGGTCGTGCAGACCGACCAGGGCGCGGCCCTGGACGACAGTGAAGTACTCGCCATGGGCGCGGTGCAGGTGCATGCCCCGCAGGACCCGCGCGCGGCTGTGCACCAGGCTCCACTGCGCGCCCTGCAGGGGCAGCCCCCAGTCGGCGGAGAACACCTCGCAGAAGCTGCCCCGCCGATCGGCGTGGGGCGCGAGCCGGCGGAACACCACGGCCTCCAGGGCCGTGCCCGCGATCAACCCGTCTCCCGCCCGGTCGGCGTCCATCAGACCCCTCCACGAAGTGCAGCGGATGGTAGGGGCCGGAAAGGAATATGTCGAGCACCGAGGGTGCGGATGCGGCAGGAATTGTGGTGCTTGGCGAAGGACGCATCCAGTCCCAACAGCAAGGTCTCGGCACCGAGGAACGAGGAGCAGAGGCCGCAGCGGCCGAACACCGACACCGCGAGGCACGAGTGGTGGCGGTGGAGGTGGAGTGAGGCAAGTGCCACAACTACGCCGCAGGCGCTCCCGAATGCCTGACACATTCCTTTTCGGTCCCTCAGGAAAAGGCGGCGCGCATCACCAGCAGCAATCCCGCTCCGGCGAAGGCGAGGGCTGGTGCGAGCCAGGGTCGCTTCGCCCCCGGCAGCGCGGGCAGGAAGACGAGGTAGGCGCTCGCCATCGCGTAGCCGAAGATCCAGGAGATCCGCCCGCCCGTGAAGACCAGCATGCCGGCGTGGAACAGGAGCCCGCCCAGCAACGCCGCGCGTCGGCTGCGCTTCCAGAGCAGCGCCGGCCCCAGTCCGAGCTCGAGGCCGATGGTCAGCCAGGACACCAGCGTCGACAGGAGCCGCTCCGGGAACCAGGCCGCGAGCGCCGGATAGAGCTCCAGGCCGAGCACGGCGGAGGTCCAGTGCTCGAAGAACACCCCCCCGCGCCAGTCGGCCAGACAGAGCTTGTTCAGCCCCGCCCCGAAGTACACCAGGGCGACCTGCAGCCGCAGCAGGTGCGGCGGCCGGCCGCGGGGTTGCAAGCCGGCCAGCAGCAGGAAGCAGGCGAAGAAGGTGTGGCTGTTCGACCAGCTCGTGCGGCAGGCGAGCAGCGCGAGCAGCTTCAGGGCGCCGAGCCCGAAGCAGGCGAGGCGCACCCGGCGGTTGAGGAACAGGGCCGCCGCGAGCAGCAGGAACAGGCCACGATACGCCGGCCGCAGGGCCCCGAGCTCGCGCACGGCGTCGAGCGCGGGCAGAAAGGGCAGGAAGACGTCGAAGCCGTAGCCGCCGATCGCGAGCAGGAAGAGCACGAGCAGCTTGGCCGCGAGCAGCACCGTCGGCGGCAGCGCCGTGCCGTCGCAGCGGAGGGGGTTCCAGGAAGCCTCAGCGGGTCTGCCCGGAGGGCCAGTGCCACCTTCGTTCGGGTCCACCGTTGGTCCGGTAGCGCAGCACGACCCGGACGCTCTCGTCCCGGCCGTAGGTCTGCTCGTATTGCTCGATGATGTCCTGGACGTGGGCGATCGACCGGTGCTCCTGTCCCCAGCACCGGTAGCGCTGGCCGACCGCCCGGGCGGACAGGGTCTCCCCGGCCCGCACGACCTCGATCTCGTAGCGGCTGAGCTCGTCGTACGGCGCCCAGGCGAAGTAGCGCTCCGGGCCCAGGCGGGCGGCGACCAGCGCGCCGAGCTGCGCGAGCAGCAGGAGCGCGCCGGCGCACCACAGCCAGGGACGGAGTCGACGCTCGCGGGCGGAAGCTTCCACATCCGCAGCGTACGAGCCCGGCGCGGCCATTTCCAGCATCGCGGCTTCGGGAGGATGTCCCGCGCCCGCTACGGTATCCTCTGGGCACCACGAGACGAGGAGATCCCGATGCGAGCCTGCCTCTTGCTGATGCTGTGCGCGGCCCTGTCCGCCCAGGAGTTCGACGACCCCGCCGCGCAGGGCGCCTTCGACGCGGCCCTCGCCGACCTGGCCGCAGGCCGCTTCGAGGCCGCGGAGGACCGGCTCGCCCCGCTCGACGGCGCCGAGGCTCCGGAGCAGATCGCCTGGCTGCGGCTCTACTGCCTCGCCGAGCTCGGCCGGGCCGACGCCTACGCGCAACGCCTCGCGGCGCTGCTAGAGACCGGCGCCAGCGACTTCAGCAACACCCACCTGCTGCAGCTGCTCGACATCCGCTCCAGCCTCGGCCTGACGATGTTCGCCGACGGCGAGCCCGCCTTGAGCGCGGCGGAGGAAGAGCGCTTCTGGGCGCTGGTCGACGCGCTCGGCGACCGCGAGCGGGCCGCGGAGGCGGTCGACGAGCTCGCCGCCTTCGGCCGCTCCGGGATGGCCGGGCTGTTCGACGCGCTCCAGCAGGACCTCCCGCTGTCCGCCCTGCGCGGCGTCTTCCAGGCCGCCCGCAAGGCGGTCGCGGAGGAGACGCTGCAGGGCCGGCTGACCGGCAGCGGCGACGTCGAGGTGCGCAGCTGCCAGTACAGCCTCTCCTTCAGCACCGGGGGCGCGCAGACCGCCCGCGGCGGCATCGTCCTGGTCGGCGCGGAGTACCCGTACGGACGCGAGCGCGACTGCCACAAGCTCTCGTTCACCGAGAAGCTCGCCGGGCGCCGGCGCGTGACCGAGGTCTGGTTCCGGCCCGGCATCCCCGCCAACGGCGTCCTGCGCCTGCGCATCAGCGACGAGTACAGCGTCGCGGGCGCGCCCTGGAGCCTGGTGCGCGACTACCGCGTCGGGCAGATCGTGGTCGCGTTGACCCACGCGGTGCGCTTCGACGAGACCCCGCTGCGCGACGCGCTGCGGCTGCTCGCCGCGCAGTTGGAGCGGCCTCTCGTGCTCGATCCGCGCATCGAGGGGACGATCGACGACTTCCTGACCAGCACGAGCACCGAGGACCTGTTCCGCCAGCTGCTCCGCCGCTTCGACCTCCAGTGCCCCGACGGCGACACCCTGCGGGTGCGCTGGAGCGCCGCCCGGGAAGAGGAGCTCGCCGCCCGCCAGCAGGCCGCGATCGAGCGCTTCCTCGCCCTCCTCGACCAGATCGAGGGCGCCCTCGCGGCCGGGGAGGGAGCGCGCGCCGAGAAGCTCTTCGCCGAGCTCGAGGGCCTGCTGGTGCTGCTGCCCCGGGAGGACACCCGCCGCCCCGCCCTGCGCGAGCGCTACGCGCCGCTCGCCGCCCGCGTGCGGGCCGCCCGCAACGCCGCCTGGGCCGACGCGGTCCGCGCGCAGCTCGAGCAGCTCGAGGCCCACGCCCGCGCCTCGGAGCCCGACCGGCTGCTCGAGTGGGCCGCCGCCCTGAGCTCGCGGCTCGGGGACATCGCCGCCCATGCCCCCGAGCTCGCCGCCGGACTGCAGGAGGAAGCCCGCGCGCTGCTCGCCCTGGCCGACGCGGTCCGCACCGCCGCCGCCTTCGAGCCCGACGTGCAGGCGGTGACGGTCAGCGGGGGCGCCGCCACCGCGCTGGTCGACGGCGCGATCGTCCGGGTCGGGGACAGCCTGCCGGGGACCTCGGTGCAGGTCACCGCGATCGAAGGCTGGTCCGTCGAGCTGACCAGCGGGCGCGTCACCCTGCGGGTGCCGATGGAAGGCCGGCGCACGATCGTGATCCTGCCCGAGTAGGCGCCGGGCCCAGGGCCTGGCTAGAGCAGGTCGATCAGCTTCGCCTCGCGGCGGCGGAAGAAGACCGCGGCGACGAGCAGGAAGGCGAGCGCGACCGCCGCCCCCCGCCCGAGCAGCCACCACGGCACCGGCGCCCCGTGCAGCAGCGCCCGGTAGGCCTCGATCACGCCGGTCATCGGGTTGAAGGAAAGGGCGACCTGGACCGCGCGGGGCCAGTTCGCCAGGGGCATCAGCACGCAGATGAACATCCCGCACTGCAGGGCGAAGGGGATCAGGTACTTGATGTCCCGGAACTGCGCATGCAGGGCCCCGAAGAACAGGCCGAGGCCGCCGGCGAACACCAGCTGCAAGAGGAGCAGCAGCGGCATCACCGCGAACAGCCACGGGTCGAGGGCGCCCGCCAGGCCGGCGAAGAGCGCGAGCACCGCGAAGGCGATCAGGAAGTCGATCACCGAGCCGGCGATGTAGGCCAGGGGCACGACCATGCGCGGGAAGTAGACCTTGCTGACCAGGTGGGCGTTGGTCTCCATGCTCGCCGAGGCGTTCGACACCGCCGTGGCGAAGCTCATCCAGGGCACCAGCCCGGCGAGGAAGAAGCTGATGTTGCCGAGGGTGCCCTGGTCGGACAGGCCGCGCAGGCTGCCGAAGACGACGGTGAAGATGCCGCTGGTCAGCAGGGGCTGGAGGATGATCCACAGCACCCCGAGGGCGGTCTGCTTGTAGCGCAGGCGCAGGTCGCGCTGCATCAGCGAGTAGAACAGGTCGCGGAAGGTGAACAGGTCGCGCAGCGACTGCCACAGCATCACGGGCCGCCGCGCGGAGATCACCGTCTCGGGCATGCGGCTCCAGTCGCGGCTCGCGGTGCCGGCCATCCTTCCTCCTGCTGGCACGGGACGGGGCCACAGTATAAGGGGCCGGAAAGGAGTAAGTCGAACACCGAGGGTGCGGATGCGGCAGGAATTTTGTTGCTTGGCGAATGACGCATACCAGCGCCAACAGCAAGGTCTCGGCACCGAGGAACGAGGGGCAGAGGCCGCAGCGGCCGAACACCGCCTCCGCGAGGAACGAGCGGTGGCGGTGGAGGTGGAGAGAGGCAAGTGACAAAATTACGCCGCAGGCGTGCCCGAATGCTCGACTTATTCCTTTCCGGGCCCTAAGCTGGCGCCTCGCCAGCGTCGACGTCGAGCCGGGCCATGCACTGCCCCGTCTGTTCCTCCCCCCGCTCCGCGCCCTTCCTGCGCTCGGAGATCGGTCTGCCCGAACCGGCGCAGGTGCTGCTCTGCGGCGACTGCGCGAGCGCCTGGTTCGACCCCTTCCCGCAGCCCCCCCACGGTCCCGTGCACCCCTCCCTGGACAAGTACGACCTCGAGTACGGGGCGGGCATCGCGCCGATGCTCGAGGCCCTGCTGCCGCTCCGGGAGCTGCGCGCGGAGAGCGTCCTCGAGATCGGCGGCGGCTTCAACTTCCTGCTCGACGCCGCCGGCCGCTGGACCGGCGCCCGGCGGCTGGTCGCCATCGAGCCGGCGCCGCGCACCGCGCTGTTCGACCACGAGCGGATCGACGGCTTCTTCCCGGAGGATCTGCCCGACGAGCGCTTCGACCTGATCATCGCGAGCGAGGTGCTCGAGCACGTGCCCCGGCCGCTCGACTTCCTCGCCGCGGTCCTCGCCCGCCTGCAGCCCGACGGCGTCGCCCTCCTGACGACCCCGAACGCGGCGGTGCTGCGCGACGAGCCGCCGGAGCACCGCGACAGCATCCTCGCTGCCGGCCAGCACATGGTGATCTTCTCGCGGCAGGCCCTGCGCGCCCGCATCGAGGAGCTCGGCGGCCACTGCCGGATCGAGGCACGCGGCGGCGGCGCGACCGGGGCGAGCAACCTCGTCGCCACCATCGCCCACCGGCCGGAGCCCCTGGCAGCCCTGACCCCAGCGCCCGACCCGGCCGCGCTGCTGTGCGCCGACCTGCGCGCCCAGCTGCGCGCCCTGCGCCCGGGGGGCGAGGCCCGGCGCTGGCTGCGGGCTGGGCTGCTCGCGCGGCTGGTCGAGGCCGAGTGGCACCGGCCCGTGCCGTCCGGGCCTGCCCTCGCCCAGCTCGAGGCGTTGCTCGCCTGCGACTACGGCCTCGATCGGCGCGCGCTGGAGGAGCTCCCCGCGCGGCTCGCCCCGCTGCTCGGCAGGAACCTGCTCGAGCTGCTCCCCCACTACCCCTGCTTTCTCGGGCGCAGCGCCTGTGCCGCGGGCTTCTACGCCCTGAACGGCGGGGCCGGCGCCGGGCGGGCGCTCGGCTCCTTCACCCTCGCCCTGCGCTGCCTGCTGCTCGAGCAGAGCGGCTTCGGCAGCTGGTTCTTCGCGAACCGCGGGCTCGTCCGCATCGCCGCCCGCCACGTGCTGCGCGCGGGCGATCTCAGCCTGCGCAAGCGACGCTTCTGGCCGGCCCTGCCGGGCTTCGCACGGAGCCTCGCCGGCCGCGACCTGCGGGCCGTCGGGGGGCGGGCGCTGCGGCGCTGGTGGGCCGGCTGAGCGCAGTTCCCCCGTTTGATTCACCGGGGTGACCCCTACCCCCCGTAGCCCCAGCCCGGCCACAGCTGCTCGGTGCCGGTGACCTTGCCGAGCCCCTCGCTGTACATGCGCACGGTCTCGACCATGCCCGGGGAGAGCACGAAGCTGCCGTCGGTCTTCTGGTAGAAGAAGTTCTTCCAGGTCTCGTGGGTGCCGAGCTCGACCCGGCGGCGCTTGATCGAGGTCCACAGGCAGTCGAGGCGGTGGTGCAGGGCGACCAGCCCGCAGGTCGTGAAGTAGGCGTCGTACTCGAGGCCGTCGAGCCAGGCCGCGAGCTCTTCGCGCTCGGTGCCCGCGAACACCCGCCCGGCGGCGAGCTCGGGACCCGGCTCGCGCGCCGCGCTGCCGAGGGCGTGGGCGCGCAGGTCGAGGAAGCCGTTGTTGCAGATGCTCCAGTTGCGGGCGACGTCGAAGGGGATGCCGTGCTCCTTCGCGCCGCGCTTCCAGCTCGCGTCGATCTGCTCCGCGCTCCACATCGCGCGGTTCAAGGGCGCGATGTAGGGACCGACCAGCATCCGGTCCTCGCCGTCCATGTTCGTGTAGATGATCGGCGTGCCGAGCGAGGTGATCGTCGACAGCAGCCGCCGGATGCGCGTCGCCAGGCGGGCGAGGAACTTCCCCCGCCCCGGCTCGCGGTCGGCGGTCGAGCGCCAGTCGTAGCCGAGCAGCAGCCCCGCGTCGACCATCGTGCGCACCTCGCACAGCCGCCCGAACAAGCGCGCCAGGCGGGTCGGGCCGATGGCGAGGAAGTCCTCGAAGGTCGGGCGCGAGGTCTCCTTCCAGAAGAAGCCGTCGAGGTCGGGGACCGCCGCGCGCAGCTCTTCCTCGCCGTAGCTGCGGAACTTCTCGGCCAGGGTCAGCAGGCGCAGCATCAGCACGCACAGCCCGAGCTCGTGCAGCCGCGCCTGGTGCGTCGAGGAGCCGAGCGCCTGGTAGGCCTGCACCGCGAAGGCCCCGAGGTGGCCGCGGATCAGCCGCTCGTCGCTGACCAGCACGCGCAGGGCGAAGGTCGAGTTGTCGCTCTCGGTGTAGTAGTTGACGCCGCCGCGGAACCAGCTGCGGTGCGGCTCGTGGCCGAACAGCACCTGGCGCACGATCACCGTCGCGAGCTCTTCGGGGATCGCGACCTTCATCACGTTGTACAGCGCCGTGCAGTTCGCGACCGAGAACAGCCCGTTCTCGCCGCTGCGGATCGCGACGTCGGCCATCAGCTCCTTGCCCGCGCCGAAGCGCAGGGCCTGGGGCTCCGGGTCGTCGAGCGCCACCGGCACGCCCGGATAGAGGTGGATGCTGCTCCCCCACTTGCCGTCGAGGTCACTCGCCGGGAAGGGCGGATTGTCGGCGTCGCACTGCTCGAGGCAGGCGCTCAGGGCGTTCTTGACGCCGCGCACGATCGGCAGGCGGACGCGGAACTCGACCATGTCGATGCCGATGGCCGCCGCGGTGATCAGCACGAGGAAGCCCTGCTCGAGGTACAGCCGGGTCAGCTTGTCCGCGAAGTACTTCTTGTCCTCGAGCAGCTTGCCGAGGGCGCTGTGGGCGAAGCCCAGGCGGATCTGCGACGCGTCGCGATCGACCCGGTACATGCCGCCGACCGCGGTGGTGTGGGCGATGATCACGTGCCGCGCGAGCTGCTCGTTGACGGTCTTCAGGCCGCGCACGAAGGAGGACAGGTAGCCGTCCTTGACCCGGTTGGCGGCGGCGTGGTCGAGGCCGTAGGAGCCGCACAGCTCGTCGAGGAAGCCGAGGGTGTAGGTCGCGACGCTCGGCAGCGGGATGCCGACGACCACCCCGTCGACGGGCCCCTCGCCCTCGAGCTTGCTGACGAACTCGAGGAAGGGGCTCGGGCGGGCGGCGAAGAACTCCTCGAGCAGCGCTTCGAACTCCGCCGGGCTCGGCCGCTCGGAGCGCGCGTCGAGG